>JANQSL010000020.1 GCA_028284075.1 Candidatus Sumerlaeia bacterium
CAACTCTCGGCGAGGAGCTTGAATTCCGCCTTATTCCGCGTGATCCTCTGGACGATCGCAACCTTGTGCTGGAAATCCGTGCGGGAACCGGAGGGGACGAGGCAGGTCTTTTTGCGGCGGATCTCCTTCGGATGTATACCCGCTATGCGGAAGAACAGGGCTGGAAGGTGGAGATGATCGGTGCCACGGAGGGGGAATTGGGCGGCTTCCGGGAAGTCATCGTCAGTGTCAAAGGCGATGCGGCCTACAGCTTCCTCAAATACGAGGCCGGTGTGCATCGTGTCCAACGTGTGCCTGTCACGGAAACACAGGGACGGATCCATACCAGTGCCGCGACAGTGGCTGTTCTTCCCGAAGCGGAGGAAACCGATATTGAAATTCGGGACGGAGATCTCAAAGTCGATACGTTCCGTGCGAGCGGTGCGGGCGGACAGCATGTCAACAAGACGGAAAGTGCAGTCCGTTTCACCCATATTCCGACAGGACTTGTCGTGTCCTGTCAGGACGAACGCAGTCAGATCAAAAACCGCGCGAAGGCCATGCAGGTGCTACGGGCTCGTCTGCTGGAAATGAAGACTCGGGAGGAGCGGGCCGCCCGGAGTGCCGACCGCAAGTCCATGGTGGGAAGCGGCGATCGCAGCGAGCGTATTCGAACCTATAACTTTCCGCAGAATCGCGTCACGGACCATCGCATCAATCTCACACTCTACTCTCTGGACCGTGTCACGGAGGGTGCAATGGATGAGCTCCTGGGGGCGCTTCGGAAGGCGGAACTGGCTGAGAAAATGGAGCGACTGGCGAGCTAGGATCCTAACCCTTGAGTTTGGAGAGGAACCGTTGCCGCGAGTAGATGGCCAGAGCGTTCATTAGAAACAGAACGAACAACAAAACGATAATACCACTGGCTGCAAGGTCCTTGAACTCAGCCTGAGGGCGTGAGGCCCAGTCGTAGATCTGGATCGGAAGTGCGGTATACTGATCCATGGGCGAGCCAGGCGTGGACGCGATGTAGGATGCTGCACCCACAAGAATCAGTGGAGCTGTCTCTCCCATGGCTCGGGACAAGGAGAGAATCACTCCTGTCAGGACACCGGGCATCGCGCTGGGAAGAACAATCTTCCAGGTGGTCTGCCACTTTGTGGCACCCAGTGCGTAAGATGCGGACCGATACCCGGGAGGGACGGCACGAAGAGCCTCTCGCGAAGAAACGATAATCACGGGCAACACCAGCAGGGCGAGTGTCAGTCCTCCGGCCAGAACGGAGACGCCCATGTGCATGGTGCGTACGAAAATCGCCAGGCCAAGGATGCCGTAAACGATGGAGGGGACACCGGCAAGGTTGGAAATGTTCGTTTCGAGAAAGTTACTGAGCCTTCCGCGCTTTCCGTACTCCTCAAGGTAAATCGCTGCACAGACGCCCACCGGTACGGCAAAGACGGTGACCGTTCCCATGAGCCAGACGGAACCCCAGATGGCCGCTTTGAGTCCCGCACGGCCGGGCCGTCGCGACGGAAAGTTGTTGATGAAATCCATGTTCAGGCCCGGCAGGCCTTCATAAACAATCTTGCCGATCAGCACGAACAGAAGAACGATACCGGCCCAGGTGCAGATCGCACAAAAGGTCCGAAACAGCCCGTCGATGGCCTGGCTGCGGCGCATGATTCGCGCGGAAACCTGAGGATCGACCTGCATCAGTGGTCGTAAACCTCCCGATACCTGCGCTGAATATGATTGGCGATAATGTTCATGCTGAAGGTAATGGCGAACAACACCAGAGCGACGGCGAAGAGCGTGTAGTACTCGACAGTGCCAACCGGCGTGTCGCCCTTGCTGACCTGGACAATAAACGCTGTCATGGTCTGGATGCTTTCCAGGGGGTTCATGGTGAGTTTCGGTGTGGAGCCGGCGGCGATGGTTACCGCCATGGTTTCACCGAAAGCGCGGGACAGCGCGAGAATGAACGCGGATGAAATCCCTGAGATGGCTGCCGGCACAACGATGGAAAGCGAAACCTGCCATGACGTTGCGCCAAGGGCATAGCCCCCCTGACGCAGAGATGACGGAACGGATCGCAACGCATCCTCGCTCAATGAGGCCACCATGGGCAGAATCATGATACCGACCACGATACCGGCACTGAGGGCGTTGAAGATCTCCGTCGCGGGAATAAGGTGCTGCAGAATGGGAGTCACGAAGGTCAGCGCGAAGTAGCCGTAAACGATGGTGGGAATGCCTGCCAGGATTTCAAGGAACGGCTTGATGATTTTCTTCTGAAGCGGGGAGGCGTACTCGGACAGGTAGATGCCAATGGAAAGACCGATGGGCAGCGCCACGACCCCGGCGATGATGACGATCATCAGAGTACCACCCACCAGTGGCAGCACACCAAAGAAACGAGGCTGAAGCAACGGTGCCCACCGGGTTCCGGTCAGGAACTCGATGGGCCTGACCTCGCGGAAAAAATTCAGGGATTGCCCGAAGAGGACATAGAGAATCCCAAGAGTTGTGAAAACCGACAACAACGCGCAGAGAAAAAGCCACCGCTCGATGATCCATTCCAGGATCAGGCGTTTCGATGCGGCGGCGTTGATGGAGGAATCGGCGTTCACGGAGTGATTTTACCCGGCACCTTCGCGGGAGAGAATGTCCTCAATACTCACGCCGACGGTTGCGCCTTCTCCGGCAAACACGGAACCTGTGACACGATTCTCGTAGCGCTCAAGGACGAGGTCATAGGCCGACTGAGGGAGTTGAATGTAGCCGACATCGGGGACAAGTTCCGGGGCGTTGGCGAGATAAAACCGGATGAATTCATCGACCTCCGGGCGCTCTGCCGACTCCAACCGGACGTAAATGAAGAGCGGACGGGAAAGCGGAAAATAGGTTCCTGTCATGATGGAGTCGGACGTGGGACCAACGGCTTTGTCACGTCCCTCGCCCTGAATGGGGACAGCGTTCACGATGGACTGGTTTTCGACAAAGTAGGCGTAACCCAGGAAACCAAGCGCGTAGCGATCACCCGCAACTCCGGTCACAATCAGATTGTCGTCTTCGCTGGCGGTGAAGTCAGAGCGGCATGCTCCACCGTCGCCGTTGATTGCTTCCGTGAAATAGTCGAACGTGCCGGAATCGGGTCCGGGGCCATACAGCTTGATTTCCTCTTCGGGCCAGCCGGACCGAACCTGGCTCCAGGTTGTAACGGTGCTGCCGGGTTCCCAAATGGCGTTCAACTCCTCCGCTGTCAGATAGTCCACGAAGTCGTTCTTTGGATTGATGATAACCGATACACCGTCGAAAGCGATGGGCAGCTCGATAAACTCCACGCCGTTGCTGGTGGCCTGATCGATCTCTATCTGCTTGATGGGCCGGGAGGCGTTGTTCATGTCCGTTTCGCCAATGTCGAACTTCTTGAAACCACCACCTGTACCGGAATAGCTGACGGCAACCTGAACGTCAGGATGTACAAACTTGAATTCCTCAGCAACAGCCGCGGTGATGGGAAAGACGGTGCTGGAGCCGTCAGCCTGAACGTTTCCGGAAAGCCCGGAACTCCCGGCGGGAGTGGCCTGTTCTGAACTGCTGCCGCAGCCAATTGCGAAGACCGCAGCCAATGGAAGGAAATGCGAAAGTCTCATTGAGGCACCCTGCGTTGAGTGAAGTTGGCGTCTCTGTCGGCACCGATGGGTTGGGAGGCAATGCCAAGGTCTAATATTAGGGTTATCTCATGATATTCTAACAAACGGCGTAACAAACAGCCTTTCTCAACAAAACGGCCCGCCTTCCCGTCTTCCAGTCGACCGCACGTCAATTTGATATCCGGAGACCGGAAATGAAGAATCGTGCCTTCTTCCCGCTTGCCTGCGGCCTCACTGCCGTCACTGTCCTGATGGCTTATGGACAGTCCACTTTCTCCGAGGAGGAAATCAGGAAACGCGTTTCACGCACGCAAGTGAACCTGCGCTCTTTTCACACGGCGTTCGAAGCCTACAGAGTCGACAATAATGCGTACCCGACACATCTGGCAGGACTAACGACGCCGATTGCCTATCTGCCCGGTTTGCTCCCGGATGAGTTTCCATCGAAAGAGTTGCCCGAGGATTCAGAACCCGTCGGTCCGAACATCTGGTTTGGATCGCCGGATGTTTTGAAGATGAATATTTCTCCTGAAGAACGTGTGCTCGTTATTTATTCCGTTGGTCCGGATGAAGTGGACGACGGTGGCCTGCTGACATACGATCCGACAAACGGAGTGCTCAGCACAGGGGACATTCGACGAACGCTTCCCGGGGAAGGAGGGATGGCCATCTTCCTGAATCCGGTCTTTCAGCAGGGCTTGTCGGAGGCGAGGGGCACGCTCAAGCAGGTGGAAGACGCTGTCATCACATGGGTTCAACGCCACGACTGTTTGCCGGAAAAACTGGAAGACCTTATTGAGCCTCAGCCGCTTCTGGACGCTGTACCTGAAGACCCTCTCGATCCCGGAAATCCGGTTCGATACGAACGCGTGGATACGGAAACGGCTTTTCTCTACAGTGTCGGTATTGATGGCGATGATGATTACGGCACCCCCATGCGCGGAGGCGTGATTGTAGAGGAAGAGATGCCGGACGGCGATATCGTCCGTGAACTGACTCTTGAGGGGCTTCGACGAAGAGCCCACCCGTGGAGTCATGCGAACTACAAGGAGCAGGTCTCACCGTATATGATGAAGTTGTTGGAACTGAAGGAACGAACAGGGCGCGATAACGCCCTTGTTTATTATGTCGAGGCGGAAAATCACGCACCGGGACTGCCCGGCAAAGTCCTGCAGGACCTGCTTGAGCGAGTGGGAGCTGAAGGCTGGTCTGAGGACAAAAATGCACTCAGGCCGTGGCTTGAACTGTGGGAGAAATCCCATGCGATGGTTCTGGCAGGTGCAAGCATCGACGCAGCTTTTGGCATTGGAAGCACGGACGGTGCGGCGACCCCGGTTCCCAATTTCCTTTCTGCACAGCTTGTCGCGAAATCGCTCGCGGCACGAAGTGACGTAAGAGCTTACGAAGGCGACCACGACACGGCAATCGACGACGCGCTGGCGGTTCTCACGATGGGAAGAGACTTTCAAAGCGAAGACAATGCGCTGATCAGCCATTTCATTGGCATCGCGATTCGTCAAACCGGAGTGAGGCCGCTCGGGCGCATGGTGCGAAGTGGAGAGCTTTCCAGCGAGCAGCTCCGGCGGATCACCGTATCCCTGCGGCGGCTGGAGGCAACAACAGGCACTCTGATGAGTGCGTTTCGTGTTGAGCGCGATATGGCGAATGACGCACTGGCAAAAATGGCGGAAAACAAGGAGTGCCAGGTGATCGAAAACGAACTTCGGAAGTATGGGATAGAGATCGAAGATGTTCCTGCACTTGTGGAGGAACTGAAGGAGTTCAATACCGTGTGGTGGGGAACGGCGATGGAGGAGATCTCGAAAGGATGGGTGAACATGAACCTGGAAGCCGTGACAAAGGCAGCGGCGCGCTGGAAAGTGACGGCTTCCGCTCCGGCGAGCCGGATCTCTGAAGTTGGATTGGCAAACATCAGGGATATCATCGCACGCATGACGGTGGCCGATGCTCAACTGCGTCTGGTGGCAATGGAAGCCGAAATGCGCCGACAGGCAGGGCGGCCGGAGTCGCTGGAAAAACTCATGGAAACTCCCATGACCGTTGATCCCTTCACAAATTCACCGCTTCAATACACTCCGGAAGCAAAAGGAGCCTGGTCGGTGGGACCGGATGGAGTCTCGGATGGAGGAATTCTCTCCTATGATCCTACAAACGGCACTCTCTCCGCCGGAGATATCATGGTGCCATGAGAGATTCCGGGCTTGACGGCGGAGGGCCGTGCGCCTAGGCAATGCGGGCTTTGCGGGGAGCGTCGAACGCTTCTCCAGCCCAAATCCAGCAGGATCAACTGTTCATGGCGAAGACAAGCCAGGTTGCCCGTAACAAAAAGCGCATGCGCAAGGTCGCTCACTTCTCAGAGCGCCGCTTGGAACTGAAGAAAATCATCAAGAAAAGCAACGATCCCGAGGAAGTTGCGGAAGCCTGCGCGGCTCTCAGCGCGCTTCCCCGCGACGCCTCTCCCACTCGTGTTCGAGGTCGCTGCGAACTGACGGGCCGTTCGAAAGGCTATATCAGCTTTTTCGGTCTTTGCCGAAACGAATTCCGTCGCCTGGCCCATGCCGGTCAGATTCCGGGCGTGAAAAAATCGAGCTGGTAAACCAGTCTCCATGAAGTTTGAAAGCCGGGGCTCACGCTCCGGCTTTTTTGTTTGGAGGCGAGGTCAGGCTCGCTGCGCCGCGACGGACTGAAGACCGTCCAGATCCGTCAGGCGAATCCACTTTCCGGATGTGTCCACCAGTCCGCGCTTGCGGAATGTCGCGAGCAGTTTGGTGACGAATTCCCTGCTGGTGCCAATGAGGGATGCCAGCTCGCGATGCGACAGTGCGAGCGACAG
Organism: Candidatus Sumerlaeia bacterium; assembly: GCA_028284075.1. Taxonomy (GTDB): domain Bacteria; phylum Sumerlaeota; class Sumerlaeia; order SLMS01; family JAHLLQ01; genus JAJFLJ01. The sequence continues at coordinate 6,490 of JANQSL010000020.1, forward strand.
CTTTCGTCCCTGCGGTTGGGCATCCACTCCGATCTGTTGATCCAGCATGAGGAGCGCCTTCGCAAGGCGCGGCTCAGCCGGCAACATCATCATTTCCGCAAGGCGAACCTGGAGCTTTTTCATCCGGAGAAACGTCAGCTTCCGATATGTGTAGGCGACGTCGGGGTACTTCTCCAGAAAACGCTCGAACTTCGCTCTGCTGACGCGGCAGAGGCAGGTTCCCTTGAGCGTTCGGCAGTGCTCTCCAAAGGCTTCCTCATCTTCGGGGTCCGTGGAGCCGAACACGTCGCCCGGGCCAAGAAGGAGAACCGTGGCCTCGTTGCCGGTGGAATCCGTGTAGTTCAGGCGAACGTATCCTTTCTTGACGATGTAGATGCAAGGCTCGCCATGATGTGGAACGATCCTGTTGGGGCCCAGCTCCACCATTTCAAAGGAACCGTTAAGTTGACGCATTTCGGTGCCCGTCAGGCAGGAGAAGAGAGGACACTTCTTCAGGTGGAAGAGCTTGGTCTCCTGGACAGCTTCGAGAGTTTCCATTTGGGCCATCTTACAATCCCGGCGGATGTGATTACTTCACGGCGAGTATCCGCTCTTTAAGAATAATGGATGCCTGATTCCTGCCAATGGAGACAAGTCCTGATGGTGGAAGCATCGTATTCCAGCCCAGTCCCCTGGTACCGGCGCAGGATCCGGCCTGCAGTCGCAGCCGGTGTGCTTACAGGGCTTCTTGCGATTATCGGTGTTTTCTATGCGAAAGCCGCCATGAGAGCCCAACGCATCACGGGTGGTGGCGAGGGAATCACGGAACCTCGCCAACTGTTGATATCGTTTGACTTGGATACCTGCCAGATCCCCCGCGGAGAGATCCTTGCAGGTGGGCCGCCCAAGGACGGGATTCCGGCTCTCACAGATCCTGACATGCGCTCCTCCGCTGAGGTCAACTGGCTGAAACCGGATGACAGAGTCATTGGAATCGCTCGGGACGGAGAGGCTCGAGCTTACCCCCTGCGAATCCTGAACTGGCATGAAGCCGTGAATGACAGGATCGCCGGCCTCCCCGTGATTGTGACATATTGTCCGCTGTGCGACTCCGCCCTGGTGTTCGACCGGCGTGCGGGAGGCGAGGTGAGGGAGTTCGGCGTCAGCGGGCTCCTGTATAACTCGAACGTCCTTCTCTATGACCGGCAGCCCGACTCCGATCAGGAGAGCCTGTGGAGCCAGATCATGATGGAGGCTGTGTGCGGGCCGGCGGCCGGAACACAACTAACGCTTCTGGCATCGAGCCTGACGACCTGGGAGGACTGGTCCAACCGGTACCCGGAGACACTGGTGGTGTCACAGGAAACGGGATACGAACGGGACTACGGACGCAGTCCCTACACGGCCTACTTTGAAAGCCCGGGTCTGATGTTTCCCGTCAGTCAGTCCGAACACTCGTCGAAACATGAAAACAAGGAACAGGTCCTGGTCATTGCCGTCGGCGACGAACGCCGCGTGCTCCCTTTTTCACGGCTGGGCGATGGCCCCGTGAAGGGAAGGGTGGGCGGCAGAGAATTGCTGGTCGAACGAACAGCCAACGGTAATGTGCATGTAACGCCTGCCGACGGAGGTGAGGATCCGGCAACGGCCTGGATGTTCTGGTTTGTCTGGGCTGCAATGTATCCGGAGGGACTGGAATTTGGAACTGACAGCCGATTAGAGCCAGAGTGATGCTTTCCGCATGCTTTCAGTTATCATCCCGACCTGCAATGAAGAGAAGTCGTTGCCACGGTGCCTTGCCAGCATCCGTGCGTGCGGCGAAGAACATGAGGTCATTGTGGCGGATGCCGGAAGTTCCGATAACACTGTGCAAGCTGCGGGTCATGATGGCGCGCATGTCATCCCATGCCTGGTTCGTCAGCGTGCCTCGCAGATGAACACGGGGGGACGGCAAGCACAGGGAGACGTGCTGCTTTTCCTGCATGCGGATGCGATTCTACCGCCCGACGCGCTTCGACGGATAAACCAAATCTTAATGAACAACAGAATCGCCGGAGGTGCGTTTTCCCGGCGGTACGACAGCGATTCACTGTTGCTGAAGGCAACGTGTCGCCTGGCGGACTGGCGTTGCCGAAGAACCGGCTGGTTCCTGGGTGATCAGGCGATCTTCTGTCGACGCCGGGTTTTTGAATCTCTGGGAGGCTATCGCGAGGTGGCTCAGTTCGAGGATCTCGATTTCGCGCGGCGAATGAAAACTCACGGACAGACGGTACTGATCGCTTCACGAGTTGTAACATCAGCCCGGCGCTTCAAGCGAAAAGGAGAAGCGGCTCAAACCGCGAGCGACTTCATGCTCACAATGCGCTACCTGTTGTGCGGCATACAATCGACTCGGCAGGCATGCAATTCCGATGGAGCGGATTATCAGGTTCGCGAGGGTTCGCGGACAATCTCCTGATCAGAGAATCGATCATGATCCGCACAAGACTTCGTTTCCCTGCCATTCTGACGTTCCTGTTCATGTTTGCCGGTGCAAGCGTTCAAGCCGGTGAACTGGAAGATGCCTGGGACAATATTCTCAGAGATCACGTTCATCCGGCGGTCATTTCAGGCATCCCATTGAATACCGTGGATTATCGCGCGCTGAAAAAAGATCAAAGATGGCCCCATCTTGTTGAACTGCTGTCCAGGACTCCGGAGCCGGGAGACGAGGCGGGGAAAAAAGCCTTCTGGTTTAACGCCTATAACATTCTGGCAATTGACCTGGTTCTTTCCGGCTATCCTGTCAGTACCATCAAGGACATTGGTCCGTGGTACAAACGGGTTTGGAACATCGACGCCGGAACGGTTGCGGGCAGCAAACGGAGCCTGGGTGAAATTGAGCACGATATTCTGCGCCCCATGGGAGACCCCCGGTTTCATGCCGCTGTTGTCTGTGCATCTCTCAGCTGTCCCGACCTGAGAACGGAAGCCTACCGCCGCGAGTCTCTCGACCATCAACTGGATGATCAGATGAGGGACTTCCTCGCAAATCCGGCAAAGGGCGCGCGGGTGGAAAAGAACGGCGATGTCCTGCGTGTTTCGTGGATATTCGATTATTTCGAGAAGGACTTCGAGCAGGATGGACAGGATGTGTTCACGTACCTGCAGGATTATTTGCCCGAGCACCTGACTTCCGCGCTCTCAAACTCGCCAAAGCTCAGGTATCTCGACTACGACTGGTCACTGAATGACCGTGCCCGCGCGGAGTAGAATCACGTTCCGTTCTCCGCAACCTTCGGCTCTCGCGAGTCCTGTTGCACTTCATCATTCAGGGCCTTCTTCGCAATTCCCGTCACATAGACGGTTACAACAATCGTGGCAATCAACCCAACAACCTTCAGAACAACCTGCCCCGTTCCTCCTGTTCCTCCCCCGCCAGCCGCGGCTTCGGCCAGATCTCCGGCGGTTGCACCGAGATAGACATACATTAATGTGCCCGGCATCATGCCCAACCATGACGCCAGAACGTATTTCCAGAAAGACACACCCGTCAGCCCGAGAGAGTAATTCAAGAGGTTGAAGGGAAAGACAGGACTGAGTCTTGTCAGAAAAACGATTTTGAATCCCTGCTTCTCGACCGCACCGTCGATCGCGCGAAATCGAGAGTTGCCGGAGACCTTTTGAGCAATCCATTCCCGCGCAACGAAACGACCGATGATGAAAGCCACCGCGGCTCCGAGAGTACTCCCCACGGAGACAAGAACGAACCCGCGCATGAGACCGAAGATCGCTCCGGACCCAAGTGTCAGTATGGATCCCGGCAGAAAGAAAACGCAGGCAACAATCCAGGCTCCAATCATGAATGCATAGCCCAGAGGACCAAGCTCTTCCACATACCTGAGGAATGATTCAATCCACTGTCCTGCGGGTAAGACTTTCATTGTTATCAGCAGGACAACAACGACGACAACGGCTGCGATGGGTTTCCAGGGTGTTCGAGATCGGCGGGATTCTCTCATCGCGCTTTTCCCTCCAGGCGCCCTTCATAGCCAAAAAGGATCGAGAGCAAACGACGCGTTCGATTCGTAAAGAGTTTTTCCCCAAGATGAACGGAAACGGCGCGCTTGTTGATTTCAGCCAGTGTCGGATAGGCATGTACGGTTGAACTCAGGGCGGATGCCCTGGTCCCCGTCTTCATGGCGAGGGCATACTCATGAACAAGGTTTCCCGCATTGGGACCGACAATCTGTGCACCAAGAATTTTGCCACCACCAATGCCCGGGAAAACGCTCCGCGACAAGAGAACCTTGATCTTTCCCACTCTGCGGTCTTCCGCGATGGCTCGATCGTTGTCGGCAAATTCCGTCTCCGCAAGGTCGTATGGAATCCCCTTCGCCCGAGCCGAGGTTTCGTTCAGGCCGACGCTGGCAAGCTCCGGCTCGGTGTAAGTAACCCAGGGAAAAACATCATAAGATGTTTTTGCGGGAAGATGAAAAACCGCACTCTTGATAAACGTGCCCGCCTCAAGGGAAGCGGCATGGGTAAATTGATATCCGCCGGTAACATCACCGACTGCATAGATATTGGATGTGCTTGTTCGCTGGGCCGGATCGATCTTGATTCCCTGCTTTCCAGCGCGAACTCCCGCGGCCTTCAGATTCAGTTTCTCGATATTCGGTTTTCTTCCCGCCGCCACGAGAATCGTATCCACATCCGTGAATCCCGTTTTGCCTTCCTGCTCCCAGTGAATCCTTTTTCCATTCTCCACCTTCTCCACCCGAGTGACCTTCGTCCGCGTCTGAATTCCAACACCATCCTCGATCATCGAATCGTGAACAATCTTCGACATATCGGGGTCGTCTTTTCCCAAAATGGACGGCCCGAACTCAAAAACGGTCACTTCGCTTCCAAGGTGGTTATGGGCCCACGCCATCTCGATTCCGATAGGTCCTCCACCGATAACGCCAAGTCGTGCGGGAAGAGTTTCCAGCTCAAAGATTTTCTCGTTCGTGACATAACCCACATCTTCAAGCCCATCGACCGGCGGAACGGCAGGCCGCGAACCCGTTGCGACAAGGATTGTTCTCGCGGTTAGCTCGCGATCGCCAAGATCGAGGGTGTGTGGGTCCTTGAATTTCGCCCACGATTCGTGCACATCCATTCCCATGTTGCGAAACCACCGGGCATCCTCATGTTCACGGATAATCTCCTGAACCTCCGATACTCGCTCTTTAACCCGGGCATAATCAACCTCGAGTGATCCTGTTTCCAGTCCAAGCCGGCCGGCAGCCCGAATTGCACGGGCTTCTTTGGCGACGTGCAGAAGCGCCTTGCTTGGAACGCATCCATAGTTGAGGCAGTCACCGCCAATCCTGCCTCCCTCGACAAGAGCAACGCTGAGTCCGAGTTTGGTCGCCCCAACGGCGGCGACAAGTCCACCCGAGCCCGCTCCGATAACGGCGAGATCGTAGTCGTATTTGTGACGTTTCATGTTTATGGTCCTGTCTGATCCATATTGATTGCTACGACCGAGTTTCCGTAAAGCCGCTTACATCCGTGGTGAACTTTTCCCCACCAGGCGGTGACTCGGACACCTGGTCCGCCAGCGGACATGTCTAACGAAAAGCGCGCCCCAACGGGGCGCGCGAGGCATTCCTGGTAAACACCGGGGACAAGAAACTAAAAGCGGGGGTCTTCCGATTCTTCGTCACTCATGCGCTCCAGTTCTTCTCTCGAGCGAGGCGTGATTCGACCGTCGCCATCGGCGTCGAGAAAAATGGGAGCTGAGACAGCGAGCGGAAACTGACCACGCCAGAGTCCGAGGCCGGGGTTGGACGGCCGGAACGGATTCACGGGATCCTGAGGAAGTTCGAGAGTTCCCTCAGCTGTCACGTCCAGAATCGAATCCTGTCGAATCTGAATTCGGAGTCTGCCGTTTTCAGGCTTGTCGGCAGGTGGGAAGACCTTGCCGGCACTCAAGTCCATCTGAGACGGGTTAAGAAGAATCCGGCGCACAAATCGGCCGTTCACGTTGATACTGAGGCTGGTCACCTGGGACCAGTTGGGTGTGAAAACGGAGATATCCAACTCAACCTCACCATCCGTATCGGTCACCATGGAACCCATGGGCTCACCGTTGACTTTCACATCAACGAATGGACCGTTTGTTACAACAACCTTTCGATCCTTGATGTTGCGAGCAAGTTCAATCGGGTCGATGTCCTGCGGGTTGTCGGTGGAAGATTGAATGTAAACGCGAGGGTAGCCGGGCTCGTTCTGCCACGTCCCGGCGGAGGCACTGCTGCCGAATGCAGTTACTCGCAAACCTTCATTCAGCATCCGATGATAGATTGCATAGTCCTGCTCGAAGTTACCCTGCCTTTTGCCCTCCCAGACGGATAACGCGTCGAAATCCCGTGGCCAGTCACCATCCGGAAGATTTGTGGAACCGGGTGCCAGGCCGTTCATGGTTAGAAACCCCGCGACGGGCCATGCGGCTCGAGAAGCAAGAATGGCGGCTTCAGGACAAACATCGCGCATGGCCTGGAGAATCTCGCGAGTGCTGTTGGCTGTGCGAATCGGTGTCAGATCGACGGTTGATCCGGTCGAGCATCCCTCGAGGGGAAACAGCAGAAAATCTCCGCGAAACGGCGCTTTTGTTCCCGAGTGGCGATAGCCCGGCGACGTCTTGATCCAACGTCCGAGACTGAGAGATTCAACAGCATCAGAGAGGTCTGTCGCCGTATTGGAGTCGCCTGAAACCAGCCACTCAACGCCTTCGGCAGCAGCGGAAACCACGCGAGTCGGTTTGTCTGTCCGAGACTGTAATGTGGCGTCGGTCCGTACACCGACATCGGCTGAAATCCAACCGGGCGTCTCGAATGCACGCCGGATGCGAAACACTTTCTCCGTGTCAGAGATGTCGCGTATAATCACTCGTTCTTCAGCGATGTGGTACTCCGGGCCCCGCGATGCGATAACCCTGTAGGTGCCGGGGGGCAGGTCGATGATGCCTGCGCCGTGGGAAGAATACACGATGTTGCCCGCTCTCACCGCGCCAGGAAATCCAAGCTCGACACCAGGAGTACCCCGGAGGGCTTCGAGAGTCAGCTTGCCCGGCATGGTCTGACCGGTCTCAGCGTCAACAATCCTGTAAATCAGGCGCGAGGAAGGCGAGGTCCCAAAGTCCACGGCGGCAATTTCTCCCGCCTTGATGGTTGCGCTTCGGTCGGGTATCGGAGCGAAACGAGAGCGTGGGGCCGGTACTGTTGAATAATCACCCAGAGGAAGGAGTGCGTTGAAGGAACCCCGACGATTGGTCTTTGCAATAATGTAGGGTTTGTTCAGGAAACGTTCCTGCTGCTCGACGGTCCAGTCAGTGCGCTTGAGAGGACTGATAAAGACATCGGAATTCAGAACCGGAGCCTTGTCAATCACCGTGCCGTCAGGCGCCTGCTCTCGTTCAATCATGCGCCCGACAACGGTTCCGTATTCGCCGGGATCACGCGCCTCGAGAACCTTGGAAAACAGGTAGGCCGCATCCTGATCTGAAACGAGAATCCAGCGGCTGTACAACCGTGTTTCGCCGGGCTGCATCGCTTCAGGACTGGAGTACTGCAGGCGCGTCAGAGAACCTGCCTGAACAATATCAAAGGTTCCGCTCACCGGGGCGATCATCATCCAGACATCGTGCTCGCGAGCGTAAACGAATTCCGCATCCTCGACAGTATGGTTGCGGGTTGTCCAACCGGAGCCGGGAATGAACGGCTTCATGGATCCCCACAGAACGTAGTCGGCGGCCGCCACCTGCTCCGCAACCTCATCGGCGGATGTGTTGACCATTGTTGTGGTCGCCTGAAGACCAGGTGTGTCCGGCTTCATGGTGTAGACAGTGCGAACTGTGAGAAAGGGATAGCGAACATCATGGCCTTCGACGGTGACGGTCGCGGAACCGTCGTCGTCCGTACGGTATTCAATGCTGTCGTTTTCGACCACCGGCTTGATACCCATTCCCGACACCGGAGCAAATATCTGAAAATTCTCCGGAGTGGCCGGGTTCAGTGTCACATCGACAAGGTTCCCGTGACGAAAGGCGCGCGGATCCTCGGAGGAGCTGACATCGGGATCGATTCGGCCAAAGAACATGAGTGCCAGATCGTTCTGCATTCGAATATCATGCAAGCCGGCATGGACCCAGAAATCCTCGGGAACGGACTCGAAGTCCGTCTGCCTTGATGCAACGGCGGGAGCATAGTCCGGCGCCTCAACGGGCTGAACGGTAACGGGCCGTGTTTCCTCGACAGGATTGAGACGAATGCGCTGGGCGTGAGTGACGGATGTGCTGAGGACCATGGCAAGTGTGGCCCAAAGAATTCGGCTTCCAGTGAATGACATGTGCATGGTTGACCGCAGACGGGATATGGGATGAGAGATGGCGCCCCTGTGAGACCAGTTGAGCCTCGCGGGGTGTGATTCAAACGGGACCGATTGCCTCGGGCGAGGGTTTGGCGAAATCACGGCCTGGCACCAGATTGGCCACCGTAATATCACGACGCCCTCCGCGAGGGCCGAAATGCTGGAGAGACGACTTTGCCCGCCGCAACACAGATTCAACCGGCAACCGCCCCCGCCAAAGATCCGGCGGCCATTCAGTCAATGTTCGGCACGATCGCTCCAGTCTACGATTTCTTCAACCACGCCTTCAGCCTCAACATCGACACGCTATGGCGACGCTACGCGGTGCGGTCGGCGCTGAACCCGTCTGATCGAGCTGTTTTGGACGTTGCCTGCGGAACGGGAGATCTGACTCGCGAGCTACAACGCCAATCAGGTCAGGGATGTCAAGTTTGTGGCATTGACTTCTGCATGCCAATGCTTGCTCTTGCAAAGCGCAAGGAGGCACCTCCGGTCATGCAAGCGGATGGACTCCGGCTCCCCTTTCCAGATGAGAGTTTTGATCTGGTCACCATCGGCTTCGGACTCAGAAACATGGCCGATTATCGCTGGGGAATCGGGGAAATGGCCCGAACGCTCAAGCCTGGCGGCCGGTTGGCAATTCTGGACTTCACGACACCTTCCAATCCATTCTTCCGGACGATCTATCTTCTCTACTTCCAGAGGTTACTGCCCCTCATGGGAGACTTGATCAGCCGTTCACAGGCTTATGGATACCTGAGCCGATCCGTCCTTGCCTGGCCGTCACCGAAAGAACTGGCCCGCGATATGCGCAATCGAGGGTTGACGAATATTCGTTTCTCCGAGTTGAGCATGGGAATTGCCGTTCTGCATATTGGAGAAAAACCTCGATGAGTGAACAAAGGATTGTTGTGGGTCTGGCCGGTGCATCAGGCACCGTCTATGGAACACGGCTGACAGAAATCCTGGTCAATACGGGCTGGGATGTGCATCTGCTGGTCAGTCAAAGCACGTGGAAGGTCATGCAGGCTGAGGCGGGTATTGATGGGGCCAGCCCTTCCACCCCGCTGACAAAATGGTTGAACGTCACCGAGGAACAGGCACGCGATCAGATCTTCACTTACAACGTTCGGGATATCGCGGCGCCAATGGCATCGGGCACTTTCAAGTCACGAGGAATGATCGTGATGCCCTGCTCCATGAAGACGGTGGCGGCCATAGCTCACGGGTATTCGGACAACCTGCTGACGCGCTGTGCGGATTGCTTTCTGAAGGAAAAACGGCCACTGGTGGTCGTTCCGAGAGAAACACCGCTTTCGCTGATTCACCTGCGCAATCTGACAACGCTTGCTGAAGCGGGGGCTCATGTGATTCCAGCCATGCCCGGCTTCTACCACAACCCCGAGACAATCGATGATCTCGTGGATTTTATGGTGATGAAGGTACTCGAGGCGTTAGGTATCTCCTTCGATCATAATATGACATGGAAGGGCCCTCGTCATACACAATCGGATCACTCATCCGCCTGACCGGTCTCGGCGACTTCCTCCTCAATCGCAAGTTCAGTGAAGTGGGCACGCCAGCGAAGCGCTTCGGCGCGTATATTCCAGGGCTCGAAACCATTGTAGATTTGCTCTTCTCTGAGAACAGAGGAGTTCAACGCTCGATCGAGTTCGAGCAGAGCAACATCCCATGCTTCTCTTCTCTCCAGGGAACGTGCAAGCCAGATGCGGGCGGATGCGGTTTCGGCAGGAGCATGGCGGCTGTGACGGCGAAGGAAATCTTTCGCGAGCAACTCGACACTATC
>JANQSL010000043.1 GCA_028284075.1 Candidatus Sumerlaeia bacterium
TAAACACGGAAAGGAGGCGGTTGTCTACGATCACGCAGTCGTCGAACCCATTCTCCAGGAAAGCTATGGCGTTATCCTGTACCAGGAACAGGTCATGCGCATTTCGATGGCCATGTCGGGGTTCACGCGCGGCGAGGCGGATATGTTACGCAAGGCGATGGGCAAGAAGAAGGCCGACGCCATGGCGAAAATGAAGAAAAAATGGATCTCCAACGCTCCGAACCACAGCGGTGTTCCCGAGGAGATGGCGGAGAAAATCTGGAACGACGTTGTGAGTTTTGCGAGTTATGGCTTCAACAAGTCTCATTCCGCCGCCTACGCCGTCATTACTTTCCAGACCGCTTATTTGCGCGCGCACTTTCCGACTTTCTTCCTCGCGGCTCTGCTGACAAACGAAATCAACGGCTCCACGGATGCGATTGCAAAGTATGTCGCCAACTGCCGTGAAAACCATGTGGAAGTCCTTCCCGCAAATATCAATCGCTCCCGTGAGTATTTCAATCCGGATGACGACAAAATCTGGTACGCACTCAATGGGGTGAAGGGTGTCGGGACCGGATTTGCAAAAGCCGTTGTTCGTGAACGCGAGGAGAATGGCGAGTTTGCCAGCCTGCAGGACTTCTGTGTGCGGATGCCACGGGAGGAAATCAACTCCCGCATGGTGGAGGCACTCATCAAAGTCGGCGCGTTCGACTCCATGGAGACAAACCGCGCGGCCCTGCTGGGCATCCTTCCTGAAATCATGCAGCTCGCGGCGGATGTGCAGCGTCAGAAGGAAAGTGGCCAGGACGACATGTTCGACCTCGGCGGAGAGGAATCAGCTCCGCTGGTCGAGACGGTGCGCCTGCCCCCGGTCGAGCCCTGGGACGAAAAGGAACGTGCCGCTTTCGAGAAGGAATTTCTTGGTTTCTATCTGAGCGACCACCCGTTGAAGCGTTTTGAAATCGAGCTTCTCTCGTTCGCCAACACACGCAGCGATCAGCTCGAAGCGATTGTGGCGGAACTCGATGAGAAAAGTCGCCGCCCCTTCCAAATGATGGGCTATGTGACGGACATCATGGTGCGCACGACAAAGAACGGCGATCCGTGGGGGATTATTTCCCTCGAGGACCTGTCGGGGCATTACGAGGTCAAGTTCTGGCCCAAGGAATTTGAAACATACCGCGAGGAACTGCAGCTCGACAACGTCGTGCAAATCGAGGGTGACATTGGCGTATGGAACGAGCGCCCCTCACTGACAGGTCGTACCGTTCGCCCGGCAGCGGAACTGCGAAACGCGGCCCGAGGAGCGGACATCGAGTGGGTGGCATCGAAACTCTCGAAACAGGCTCTGTTCGAGTTGCAGGAAATCTGTCACAAGTTTCCCGGCTCACAGACCGTTCGCATCACCGTCAGGCAAAACCCCGGCGCGGCCGCGGAGTATTATCCCACAAAAATGCGCGTCGGCCTGATGGAGGGAGCTCTCGACGAGTTCCGCAAACTCCCGGGGCAACCGATCATTCGATTCCTCGCCACGAGCAACGGCTCGCGGGATGAACGACAGAAGAAACAGGCGTGAGCTTCGATCCATTGCAAAAACAACTGGCTCTTCTTGCAGGCTTTCTGTGCGGAGACGCGTTGGGCCGACCATTCAATGGCCTTAAGGGTGGACATGTTCAGCAGCTCGCCGGAGGCGAGGTGGAAGGGTGGCTCGACAACACGGTTCTGCTGCCGGAAAAACCGGATCGAAACTGCCTCGCCGGTGTGCACTCCGTCCTGGGACAGGAATTCCTGGCGACACTGGCGGGGTTACACCCCGACGAAACCGGGCGCGATTCAATCGCGATGTGGGCGGCTTTCATCAAAGACCTGCACGGTATTGACGATCCATCAGGTACGGTAACGTCCGCCATACGCCGTCCGGGCAAGCCGCTGCTGCGGGCACTGGACCGGTGGGCAATGGAGTATCCGTGGGAAGCGGCGGATCACTTTGCACCATCTGAGGTCTCGGAGGGTGCTTCGTGCTGCAACCGAGCGCTGGCGGCGTTTACAAACGATGCGGTGGATTGTATCGGGATCGCGCGGCTGACGCATTTGAAGGAAGCGCCTTTGACGTGTGCATTCATTGTTTCGCGAGCTGCGCGGATGCTCGCGGATTTGAACGATGCGAAGAAGATTAACATTCGCGCCTTTGTTGCCGGTTTGCATGACCATACGCGTGAGTTCGAGGATGAACTCCGCAACAGCGACATTGCAGAACTCTGGAAGGAAAACGGCTTCGGTTACCCTGGCGCACGAGTGAGTGAAGCACTGTCCGTTCTTCCGAGTCTGATCGAATCCGGCGACGATGTCCTCGCAGAGCGTACTCTGGTCAAACAAGCGCACGAGTTCGAGCCGGATCGTGCTGTGACACATGCTCAGCACGGATTCGCTCCCGTGATGATTCCCTGGGTGTTGTATCGTGTGCTCGGACCAGCGAGTACGCCGATCGCGGTGCTGGATGCCGTGAATCGTGGAGGAGAAACGAGTCTCGCCGCGTCGCTGATCGGCGGGTTGGCGGGAGTGCGGTACGGTTTCGACAGCATCCCTGCGGAATGGATCGAAGGTCTGCTCGTCTGGCCGGAGGCAAGGGCTCTGCTGGAGAATCCCTCTGCGTCGACCATCGAGTCCTGGCTCGCGACAGAGCGCCGATTAACGGCGAATGAGGAATCGTTCCGTGCTCCGTTGCGGGAAGCGGCACGAAAGGCGACACTTAATTCCGCACCAAAAAGGAAAAAAACAAAGAAGTCATCAACGGAGAAAATCGAAGATCAGGGTGAACTGCCTTTCGCTCCCCCGCCTCAGGTATGGCTCGAGGAAAAGGGCGATGAACTGGCACCATGGGAAAAGCAACGGCTGAAGTCGGAGCGGGGACGCAAGCGCATCGAATGGAAGGAGGACCGGCGCCGTCAAAAGCGGGATGAAGAGTCTGCTGACAACTGATGGAGAATCGGTTGCAGTGACACGGCTCCGCGGGCACACTGTACCTCGCCAATGAAGGAGCCCCGCTTGGAATCCGTCTTCGACAATCCTGAAGCCGTTCGCGAACAACTCAATCTCCCCGCCGTTATCAAGTACAGCTTCGTCGGCGACTCTTCGCCGGAGTATCATGCGAAGCTCGAAGAGATCGTGGTGCGCATCGCCGGCGACCCGAATATTCGCAAGCGATCATTCAAGGAGAGCCGCGAGGGACGGTATACGGCGTACCGCTTTGAGATCTATCATGACGCCTTCGAAGACGTGGAGGCACTCTACCGGGCGGTCAGCGGCCTGAAAGGAACAAAGTTCGTCATTTAGATTCGGCGGTCACCGTGAAGGCACGGAGAACCTCAGTCCCAGAGCCACTCGTCCAGTAGCCGAACCTCCGCCGATTCCAGTGCCATTTCGTCGATGAGATCGCCCAGACCGGTGCGGCGGGCACGCATGGAGATGATGTCGCGAGCACTCTCCAGCGTCCGAGCTATCAGCTCGCCCGGACCACCTTCATTGCGATTCCTTGCCGCCTTCAGCTGATCTTTGAGCGCTGCCAATGCGGCTGCCGTATCAAGAACTTCTCGTTCGGCTTCATTCATTTGACCTTCCGCCAATGCGATAACGGCTCGTGCGCTCGCCAGTCGAACTTGCCTGTAGTTGCTGACAAGTATGTCTTTCGGTCGTACCGGAACCTTTGATTCGACATGCATGGCGCATTCACCGGCAGCTTCCAGTTCTCCTGTCTCTGCAAGAATCATAGCGTATGCGCCGGAGGTAGCACACGGATCCTCATGTGCCGAGAATACTGTTTCTTCCGCCTTCTCAACGCGGCCGGTTTCAAGCAGCAGTTCGATAAAAAAGGAGCCTGTTCCCTCTGGATAGGGTTTGGTGGAGTGATCGATCGAAGCGACTTCGATATAGTGTTCCTCCAAAAGAGAAACCGCGCCTTCATGGTCTCCTTCACGCGCGCAAACTGTTATCAAACCGAGCCGGGCGGAACCACACTCGTATTCCCGGATTCCGGTGTGCTCGCAAAGATGCAGTGCTTCTTCAAAACGCTCTCTGGCATTGCTCAGTTCATCCCTCCGAAGATGGATGAGTCCAAGTCCATCAAGAGCCTCCGGCATCCGCTCGTCGTCGCGAAAAAACCGCCAGGTGCCTAGTGCCGATTCATAGAGATCGGATGCCTTGCCCAAATCTCCCTCGTCAAATGCTATCATGGCCTGCACGGATTCAATTACAGCTGCGCTTCGCTTGTTCAGGAACCATCGAATTCCAAGCGCGACTCCAAACACCACAAGTCCCATAAAGACCGCGGAAAAGACAGGGAAGACAATCCTGAGGGGACGCAAATCGATTCCAGAAAGTTTCATCGTGCAAGCAGTAGGTCATACACTCGGCCCGTCACAACCCATGTCACTGTTGGCCACCGCAGAAGGCGGTCCGCTCGCCTGCGGCTTGCGGTTGACCACCCTGAGGCGGGGTGCGTTCCATCCGGGCGCTTCGCGGAGACAGCTCCGCGGGCAGCCCCCCGATTTCGCGACATACAAGGAGCAGGCTCATGCCTCGTCGTTTCAAGATTACAGTGATTGGCGCCGGAAACGTTGGCGCGACCGCAGCCCACTGGACCGCCGCGCGCGAGCTGGGCGATGTCGTTCTTCTCGATATCGCGGAGGGCATTCCGCAGGGCAAGGGACTGGACCTCTTCGAGGCGAGCCCGGTCTACGGTTTCGATTCCCGCGTTGTCGGCACGAACGACTATGCTGATACGGCGGACAGTGACATCGTCATTATCACGGCGGGTCTCGCCCGCAAGCCGGGCATGAGCCGCGACGACCTCCTCGTCAAAAACGCGGGCATCGTCGGCGGCTGCGCAAAGAGCGCCGCGGAGAAGTCGCCCAATTCCATTATCATTGTCGTGTCCAACCCTCTCGACGCCATGTGTCACGCTGCGCTCAAGGCCAGCGGCTTCCCGAAGAACCGCGTCGTCGGAATGGCTGGAATTCTCGACACAGCCCGCTACCGCTCGTTTCTCGCGGAGGCCGCGAACGTCTCCGTCAAGGACATCCAGGCGATGGTACTCGGCGGTCATGGTGACACGATGGTCCCGATTGTCAGCACAACGAATGTCAGCGGTATCCCGGTCACCGAGCTTATTTCCAGGGACAAGCTGGACGCCATTGTGGAACGCACCCGCAAGGGCGGTATTGAAATCGTCAATCATCTCAAGACGGGCAGCGCATACTACGCTCCGTCCGCCGGCGCTGTGCAAATGGCCGAGACAATTCTGAAAGATCAGCGCCGTATTCTTCCCTGCACGGCTCTCTGCGAGGGCGAGTTTGGCATCAAGGATCTGTATGTCGGCGTTCCGGTCATCCTCGGTCAAAACGGAGTCGAGAAAATCGTGGAGATGCCATTGAACGAGAAGGAAAAGAGCGATCTCGCCAACAGTGCGGCAGCCGTTCAAGGTCTTGTGGACACACTGGCAAAGCTCTAAGCCGCCGTTACAACAAGCTTCCGCGAAACGGCCGGGCGAATAACCCGGCCGTTTTTGTTTAACCGCCGTCTACCGGGCCACGCGACGCGCAATCGCTTTTTGGTAGGCGGC
>JANQSL010000074.1 GCA_028284075.1 Candidatus Sumerlaeia bacterium
TCAGCACCCAGGGTGCAGGTGTGGCTGCGGGAACGTTTACACCGGATGCCGGTTCGTTGCCGAACACACTTGTTTCGGACTTCGACCCTGTTCTGGGAAGCAGCCCGGCAACGGGTACGGGCCAGGACACGCTTCGTTCCGACACCCTGGCGACTCCGGCAGGTGCAAGTGGCTCCAACGCGTTCCAGTTTACGAGCTGGAGTTCACTGCGTCGCGATTATCTGTCGGGCGCGACACTGGCCGCCGTTCCGGTCGCCGCTGATGACACGCTGATCATGGCTCGCTGGAAGGTTTCCGCCGATGCGGCAACACAGGCTGCGGCGAGTGGTAATCGTCTTGTCACCTCTTCCGAGATTCCGACGCTGCGTCTCGCCCTTGGTGAGAACAGTCAGTTCGGTAACGGCAAGGCGTTTGACCTTTACGTGAACAACAGCGCGAACTCCATTACGGAGCAGGATCGCATCGTCCGCACATACTACCACGCGAAGCGCGGTGGCAACTATGTGACGAACGACTTCGATGCCAACGCCGCCACACCGTCCAACCCGGCGGTTGTTGTGGGTGCGTACATCGATATCCTCGACCTGTTCTCCGGTTCCGCCAGTGGCCTCATCGAACACCCGAACGGTCATCGTGACTTCGGCTTCATCCTTGAGAGCCTCGAGCTGTTCAGCACAACTCCGGATCAACTCAGCAACGCCAACGTCGAGTTCAACGTCGGTGGCCCGGTTGTTTCCGGCGACAGCACGACTGCACCGGCCGGTAACGTTCAGTTCGACACAGCCGTCTGGGACGGCCGTCTCAGCGTCGAGACAGGCAGCACACGTCTGACACTGGTTCCGGTCGACGAAGGCAACGGCGGACCGACCGCAGCGACGGATACAGTCGGATTCCAGATCGCCTCCTCCACAACACAAGGATTCGGCGCTATCTGGGATACAAACGACTATAACCTCGGCGGCGGTGGCGTGAACCCGAACGAAATCGTTGAAGTCACGAACGATCAGCTTGTTCGTATCGACGCATGGCTGTCGACCACGGCTTCGGCAAGCACGCCTGCTCCGGGTGTTTCCGATCCGCTCGCCGGCTCCACGTCGTTCGCTCGCGTCGGTTACTTCGCCGAGCTCTTCGGCGGAACGGCTGACATCAGCGATCCGTTCTTCAGCCAGGGCCGTACAGGCTATCTCGACTTCGCGATGGGCCAGACACCGAATCTCGACGTGTTCTTCGAGATGGAAGGCGTCTACGGCCTCGGCAGCGCTCCGATTCGTGTCTCGTACTTCTTCGAGCCGAACCTTGTGGGCGGTCCCTCGACTGTGCTCTCACTGCGTCCTTACGTTGCCGTTTACGGCTTCACGGGCAGCAGCGCCAGCGACGTCGACAACATTGCGGGTACGATCACGCTCAACCGTATCGTCGTCACCACGTACGACATTCCGGCTGACCCGGTCTGTAACTAAGCCAATCACCCTCGACTTAAGCTGAAAGGGGGGCTCCATCGGAGCCGCCCTTTCTGTTTTCCCGCCGAATCACAGGAAATCGGATTGGCAGCAGTCGGAACAAGGCACACAGTATGCTGCGAGCATGAGAGGAAGAAATGGTCTGGGAGGGCCGGAAAATGTATTCGAGAATCCGCAGGACAGTGGCAGCACTTCTGTTGCCTGGAGTTTCCGGTTTGCCGGTTTGCGTAGAGGCCGGGGAAGCAGTTGTGCACCGCGCGACTTTTGAGGATTTTCCCGGGTGGTATACGGAAACACAGAATCCGACCAGTGATCCCGGCGAGTTTGTGCCCGCGAGAGCCACGCTGCCGAACGTTCACGTTTCGTTTTTCGATCCCATCCTGCCATCAAAGCGAGCGACCGGAAGTTCGACATCGGGCCTCTCGGTGATATCCGATGCCACCCCGGACAACAGAACGACGACGGGACCTGACGCGTTTCAATACGTGGCATGGCAATCTCTCAGGCGGGATTTCGAAGATTCCTTTCTGGTGCCGGTTGCGGAGGATGATACTCTCCTCGCTGTTCAGTGGACTCTTTCCGCGGACGAGGCGACGCGGCTCGCCGCGGATTCCGACCGCAGGGGCACGGCGGTACAAATTCCGACGGTCCGGTTGCGGGTTGGGGAGCAGTCTTTTTTCGGGAACGCTCAGTCGATGGACCTTTTCGTTCACAACGGGACGAATGCGATTACCGAGATGGAACGTGTTATCACGACGTATCACTACGTTGAGACCGGTGGAAACTATGCCACGAACAACTATGACGGTGTGGCCATAACGCCTGCCGATTCGCCGGTGGTGGTCGGTTTCAACTTCGATATTCTCGATTTGTTCAGCGAAGAGGCGACGGGACTTCTGGAGCATCCGGGCGGTCACCGTGATTATGGAGTGACTCTCAGCCGCATCGATGTGTTTGCGGTCCCGACGGGTGGACTTTCAGGGGAGGAGATGATTCTGAACACGGGTGCCGCGAGTTTCGAGACGGCGGACGGAAGCATGCCGCCGGAGGGAGCGGTCGCGTTTGATCCCGCCATCTGGCAGGGCCGGGTTTTGCCCATGAGCGCGCCGCGAGTGAACACGTTGCCACCGGAAGATGAGACTGAACCGGTGGACCGGCTTGGCATTCAGGTGTCTCCCCTTGAGGGGACCTATGCCGCTGTTATGGATACTTATCAGTACAACTTTTTCGGCGGCGGAGAATCGATCAATGATCTTTGTGTTGTGGGAAATGATCGGCTGGTTCGGATCGATGCCTGGCTGAGTACGGATGTTACGGAAGGTGATCCGCTGCCAGGCTTTTTCGATGCGATCACAGGGGGGCGATCATTCGCGCGCGTCGGTTATTACGGCGATTTTTTCGGACCGACAGGCAATCTTGTCGGCCCTGGTTTGCCCAGGAGTCAGGGACGCACCGGGTATCTGGAGTTCTCGATGTCTCCGCTTCCGACTCTCGATGTTTTCTTCGAGATAGAGGGTGTGTACGGTCTTGAGTCGCGGCCGAGACGTATCAGCTATTTTTTTGAGCCAAATCTTTCCGTCGACGCATCGCTCGCGTTTCGTCCGTTTCTCTCGGTTTACGGCTTCGACGGGCCCGGCCTGGACGGCATCGACCTGATGGATGGCACGATCTTCATTGATCGTTTTGTTGTCACGACGTTCGACAAACCGGATCTTGCTTCGGCCATTCGCTGAGACGTGCGGTTAATATCCGACAGCAAGTCCGTCCTTGCGATGGTCGGAGCCGGTTACATATCCACCGTCAATTCGCAATGCCAGCTGTGCGCCTCCGAAGGAGGATGGCGGCAGAATTTCCACTTCGTGACCAAGAGCTTTCAAACCCGCAACGGTCTCCGCCGGCATGGAATCCTCGAGTCCAACATGAAGGCCTTCGAAAATCTGCCAGCGTGGAGAATCTGAAGCTGTTTGAGGGTTCTGGCCGAAGTCCGCCAGACGTATGAGCATTTGTACATGGCCCTGTGCCTGCATCGGTCCTCCCATCACTCCAAAACTCAGGAGTGGTTCGTTGTTTTTTGTCACGAAACCGGGAATGATGGTGTGGAAGGGGAGCTTGTTTCCTCCCACACGATTCGGGTGGCCTTCGATCAGATTGAAGCTGGAGCCACGGTTCTGCATGGCAATGCCCGTTCCCGGAATGACAATTCCGGAGCCGAAGCCGCTGTAGTTGGATTGAATGAAGGACACCATGGTGCCGTCCGCGTCCGCGGCCGTGAGGTAGACGGTGTCACACTGGTTTGGTTTGCCGGCGCTGAAGGGTTTCGCCTTGTCAGAGGCAATCAACTCAACCCGTTTCTTCAGATAGGCGGGTTCGAGTAACTGGGCGGCCGCGACGTCGCGCATTGACTCGGAATCCGAGACCCACTCGCGAGCGTCCGAAAGGGCGAGCTTCATGGCTTCCATCTGCAGGTGAAGGCACGGCGCGGAGTCCGGGTCATGGGCGGACAGATCAAAGTGACCCAGGATTCCCAGGGCGATCAGCGCGGCAATGCCTTGTCCGTTGGGCGGGATTTCGTGAAGGCGGCAGCTGCGGTAGTCGATGTGCAGGGGTTCCACAAAGAAGGGTTCATGATCGGCAAGGTCCTGGTATGAAAGCGCAGCTCCCGCTTCTTCAGCAGCCCTTGCGATGGTTTTCGCGAGTCTGCCCCGATAGAAGGATTCGCCATGGCTCGCGGCAATTTCACGGAGCGTTGCCGCCTGATCGGGATTCCGGAAGACGTTGCCCGCGGCGGGGGAGTGTCCGTCCGGGCAGAAGGTTCGCTGGAATTCCTCAAAGTCTTTGAGCCGCTCTTCGCTCTGTCGCTTCCATGATCCCGCCGTGACCGGCGAAACGTGAAAGCCTTCCTCAGCATAGAAGATGGCAGCTTCAAAAAGGTCTGTGAACGGGAGCCGTCCATGCGTCTCGGCAAGCTTTGTCCATGCTGAAACCGCGCCCGGAACGGTGATGCTCTCCCAGCCGGTGTTCGGTATTTGATCCAGGTGGGCGAACCGGTTTGGCGTCCATTCTCGTGGCGACCGGCCGGAGGCGTTGAGTCCGCACAGCCTGCCCTCTTTCCACAAAATCGCGAACGCATCGCCGCCGATTCCGTTCATGGCGGGTTCGACGACGGTGAGTGTGATTGCGGCGGCAAGGGCTGCATCGACAGCGTTGCCGCCGCGTTTCAGCATGTCTATTCCCGCCTGCGCGGCGAGTGGATGGGAGGTTGCCACCACGTTTCCGGCAAAAACCGGGGCACGCTTGAAGGAGAAAGGCGACGACCAGTTCGGTTGCATCCGAGGCTCCGGGGTGGATCATGGGCGAAGCATCACGACAAGGAGTCACCGGACGCGTGGCAAACACGATCTCCCCCGACTTGCTGGAAAGGCTTCGATCGGCCGCTTTGGAAGCGCAGAGCCGTTCCTACAGTCCCTATTCCAATTTCCCCGTTGGAGCGGCGCTGTGGACGGATCGCGACCGGGTCGTTACGGGCTGCAACGTCGAGAACGCGAGCTATGGTTTGACGCGTTGCGCCGAACAAACGGCAATTCAGCGTTGCGTTGTGGAGGACGCAGGCAAGCCGCTTGTTGCCGTTGTTGTGGGTAACACGGACAGGCCGCTGACTCCCTGTGGTTCGGGCCGCCAGATTCTGGCGGAGTTTAATCCGGATCTGCGCGTTATTTGTTTTTCGCGGACCGGAGAATTCGCTGAGTTCACGATGCGAGAGCTTTTGCCCGGCGCTTTCGATCGTGACGGACTCGAAGGCACGGAGCCACAGTGAGGATGCACCGATGAAAGAGGATTCCTCGTTGCTTCGCCTGGATGAGTTGCAGGCGCGCAAGGGAACAATTCGCGTTATGCCGCTGGGCGGTCTTGGCGAGATCGGCATGAACTGCACGCTGATTGAGTCGGAAGGCGATCTGATCCTGATGGACTGCGGTCAGATGATGCCGGAAGAGGAAATGCTCGGCGTCGACTATGTGATCCCGGATATGGAGGTTCTGCGGGGTCATGAGGGCCGGTTGAAGGGTATCGTGCTGACGCACGCTCATGAGGACCATATCGGTGCGCTCCCCTATGTTCTTCCGGTACTGGGTGATGTTCCGATCCATGGCAGCGGGCTGACGATTGCTCTGCTGCGGGAGAAGCTGAAGGAGCACGGCCTGACTCCGAAGCTTGTGGAGTATCATCCGAGAGAAGCGTTCAGGATCGGCGCCTTTGAACTGGAACCCATCAGTGTGACTCACTCGATTATTGACGCTTTTGCATTCGCGATTCGCACGAGTGCCGGTGTGATTGTGCACAGCGGCGATTACAAGATGGATCCGAATCCGCCGGACGGCGTTGC
Source organism: Candidatus Sumerlaeia bacterium (assembly GCA_028284075.1). Lineage (GTDB taxonomy): Bacteria > Sumerlaeota > Sumerlaeia > SLMS01 > JAHLLQ01 > JAJFLJ01. The sequence goes on from JANQSL010000074.1 coordinate 5,842, forward strand.
ATTCGACACGTACGCGCTTGCACGTTATGCGGAAGAGGATGAAGACGGTGTTTTGTTGCTGCTGAGCGATTCGACAAACGTGCATCGGCGGGGATCATGTCCGTCGGAGATGGAGGTCCTTCCCGGGCTGGAGGCGATTTTTCGCGAGTCGGAAAGTGCCATTGTTCTTTCCACCTTTGCATCTTCGCTTCACCGCATTCAGAATGTTTTGAATCTTGCGGCGAAGTACGGACGTGAAGTCATTCCTCTCGGCCTGAACATGGAGCGGAACATTCGCATCGCGTCCGGTCTCGATTTGATCGAGATTCCCTGTGTCTACCATGAAAACGCGCGGGGAGCCATGCAGGTGCCTCGTCACAAGCGGCTGATCCTCTGCACGGGAAGCCAGGGTGAGTCGCGGTCGAGTCTTTCACGGATTGCTTTCGGGACTCATCGCGATGCGGCGGTGGAAGAGGGAGATGTGGTTATTCTCAGTGCCCGCATCATACCCGGCAATGAGTCGGCAATCTATCGGATGATCAATCATCTGTCGCGGCGCGGTGCCCGTGTGATCACGGAAAGCATGTCGCTCATTCACGTTTCAGGTCACGCTTATCGGGATGACATGAAGCACATGATCAATCTGACGAATCCACGGTTTTTCACTCCCGTTCACGGTGAGTTCCGTCACTTGCGAGAGCACTGCAAGCTTGCACAGGACCAGGGATTGTTGCCGGAGGAAACGCTGTTACTTGAGAACGGGGACTGCCTTGAACTGACATCGGACTCCGCGGTGGTTACGGGGAAGGTTCCTCACGGCCGGGTTCTGGTGGACGGGATGGGGATCGGCGATGTCGACGATACGGTGCTTCGTGACCGGCATTATCTCTCTCAGGACGGAATGCTGGTGGTGATCATTGGCGTCGACCACGAGAGCGGGGAGATGTTGAGCGGTCCGGAAATCGTCATGCGCGGAATTCCTCTCGGGGATGAGGGAGAGAATTCGCTGGACCGGTTGAAGGAGCTGGTGGTGGAGGCGTTCGAAGAGACGGATCCGGAAACGCGAACGGAACACGCGGAGGTGCAGGCGACGATCAAGCGTGCCCTCCGCCGACACATCAAGAAGCAGAATCGCCGTTTTCCCATTATTATGCCGGTTGTTATGGAACTCTGATCGTGAGCGACGATCCGAGACACAAAGTGGTCGTTGCCGCGATCATTGAGCGTGACGGGAAGGTGCTGGCTCACCGGCGGCCGGAGGGGGGCTGGGGTGCGGGTCAGTGGGAGTTCCCCGGCGGGAAGCTGGAGCCGGGTGAAGATCCGCGGGAAGCGATCCGCCGTGAGTGTGAGGAGGAGCTGGGGGCCGGCGTGAAACCAGGAGATGTGTTTGAAGTGCTTTCCCACCGGTATGATGATATCGGCTCTGTTGTGCTTCTTTTCATCCGCGGAACGATCGTGTCCGGAGAGCCTCAGGCTCTGACAGGCGGCGAGCTCCTATGGGTGGATTCCTCCACGATAGGAGAACTGGACTGGCTTCCGGCGGACCTTCCGGTCGTGGAAGGTCTTTGCCGTTCCGGACTGCTGCGAAGCTGAGGCCATGGTTTCCCTTGATCCAAGGGCCAGGGGACCTCTTTTTCCGCGCTCCGCTTCGTTGAGTCGAAGCCATATTCATGCATGAGGTCACCAGGTTATGGCAAAGAAGGCCGCATCGAAAAGGGCTGCATCGAAGAAGGCTTCCGCCGGAAAGCGGGGCGGTGCGACTTACGAACCCGCCGGAACAACTCAGAAGCTGAAAATCCGGAAGCCGTCACAGAACGAACTGGAGCCATCGCGACGCGGCGTGAAGCGGGTTATGGTGGCTTACAGCGGCGGTCTCGACACGTCTGTCATGATTCCGTGGCTGATCGAAAACTACGGATGCGATATTGTTTGCTTCGCGGCGGATCTGGGTCAGGGCGGCGACATGAGCGGCCTGAAGCAGAAGGCCCGCAACACCGGTGCGAAGAAGTGTATCGTGAAGGATCTTCGCGAAGAGTTTGTGAACGAGTATGTCGTTCCGGCGATTCAGGCGAATGCCCTGTACGAAGGGCGTTATCACATGCACACGTCCCTTGGCCGTCCTCTGATTGCAAAGCATCAGATTATGGCGGCTCTGGCGGAGGGATGCGATGCCGTGGCTCACGGTTGCACCGGCAAGGGGAATGATCAGGCCCGCTTTGAGTATGGTTTTATGGCGCTGGCGCCGCAGATTCGAATTATTGCACCGCTTCGTGAGTGGGAAATGAAGTCGCGGGACGATGAATTCGAGTATGCCGAACAGCGGGGAATTCATCTTCCCATCAAGCGCGAGAAGCCTTATTCCATCGACAAGAATCTTTACGGTCTCGCAACGGAGTGTGGTGAGCTGGAGGATCCCTGGAACATCGCTCCGGAGGATGCCTATCAGGATTCCACCAATCCTCTCGCGGCTCCGAACAAGCCTGAGGATATCGTGATTCGGTTCGAGCAGGGTGTACCGGTGGGGTTGAACGGCAAAAAGATGAAGCCGCTGAAGCTGGTGGAGAGCCTGACGGAAATCGGCAACCGACATGGTGTCGGCCGTATCGACATGATCGAGAATCGTCTCGTGGGGATCAAGTCGCGGGAGGTTTACGAGGGAGCGGCGGCTCTCATGCTCATTGCCGCTCATCGCGACCTTGAGGCTCTCGTTCTTGATCGCGAGACGTTCCACTACAAGACGGGAATCGATCAGAAGTTCACTGACGTTATTTACTTCGGCCAGTGGTTCTCGCCTCTGCGGGAAGCTCTCTACGAGTTTATCAGGAAGACTCAGGAGCTGGTGACGGGGGATGTCAAGATTCGCATGTACAAGGGCGGTTTTCGCCCTATTGCAAGACGTTCGCCTTACTCGCTTTATGACAAGAAGCTGGCGACCTACGATGCGGAAGACGTGTTCGATCACAGCAAGGCGGAAGGCTTTCTGGGGATCAGCGGTTTGCCTTCCGTTGTGATGCACGAGCGGACGAAGCGGATGTCTCGCAAGAAGTGAAAAATCCTCTGAAATCAGGGCGTTTTTTATGGGACGGCGGACCTCCGCCGTCCCATTTGTTTCTTGCCCGCCGCGATGCCGGGGCGGACCGTTGTGTCGTAATCGGATCAGGACTCAACGTATCGTGACAGTTCAGACATTCGACTTCGAAAAGCCCATTCTGGACCTTGAGAAAAAGGTCGAAGAGGCTCGTACCAAAGCCGACGAAGGCACACCGGAAGCGAAGCAGAGACTTCGCCGTCTTGAACGCGAGCTGGAAAAAACACGTTCAGAGATTTATGCGAATCTCACGGCATGGGATCGCGTGCTCTTCGCGCGTCATCCCGACCGGCCCCGGTCTCTGGACTATATTGAGGCGATCACAACCGAGTTTGTCGAGTTGCACGGAGACCGGCTGTTCGGAGATGACCAGGCACTGGTTTGCGGCACCGCGCGGTTCCAGGGAAAACCCGTTGTGGTGATCGGTCAGCAAAAGGGGCGGGACACAAACGAGAACGTGACACGCAACTTTGGCATGATGCATCCGGAGGGCTACCGCAAGGGACTGCGTGTCATGCGCCTTGCGGAGAAGTTCAAGATGCCCATCCTGATCTTCATCGATACTCCCGGAGCGTTTCCGGGAGTTGGGGCGGAGGAGCGTGGACAGGCGGAAGCCATCGCACGCAATATTCAGGAGATGTTTGCTCTCAAGGTGCCGATCATTTGTGCCGTGATTGGTGAAGGTGCCAGTGGGGGCGCTCTTGGCATCGGCGTTGCCGATCGCCTCCTGATGCTGGAGAACGCCTGGTATTGTGTGATTTCTCCCGAGGGCTGCGCCGCCATTCTGTGGAAAGACGCGGCGGAGAACCGGCCGCGGGCGGCGGATGCACTGAAGCTGACGGCCAACGATCTGATGGAGTTGAAGCTGATCGACGCCATTATGCCGGAACCGCTTGGAGGAGCCCACCGGTTTCCCGAGGAGACTTTTGAAGAAGTGGCGAAGGCTATAGCAAAGCACCTTGAAGAGCTGGAAGCGCTGAAAGTCGATGACCTGATCGATGCGCGCTATGCGAAGTATCGCCAAATGGGCGAATACACGGAACTCTGATCTCCGGACTGTCGCATGGATCTTCTCGTCAAGAACGCACGCATTTACACGGACGGTATTGAGCTGCAGGCCGACCTTGGTGTGACCGACGGTCGTGTTTCCGCTCTTGGAAAGCTCGGAGAGGATGCCG
>JANQSL010000075.1 GCA_028284075.1 Candidatus Sumerlaeia bacterium
ATCCCTTCTTGGTGGGAGGGATAATCATGTCCTTGATGCCGATAGAGATGCCGCCGTGCTTCGCGTAGCGGAATCCGAGGTTCTTGATGGCATCGAGAATCTTCGCGCAACGCCTGGGGCCGACGATCTTGTGCGCCGTGGCGACAACCTGACCGAGGGTTTTCTTCGTCATGACCTCATTGGCCACGGCAAGGAAATCCATTTCGTTGGGCAGATGTTCCGCAAACAGCAGGCGTCCGACGGATGTGAAGGCGAAGCGTGTATCGCCCTCGATACCGCGGTAGTTCTCGAAGCGGACCCTGATCTCCGCGTGGAGAGAGACCGTACCGTGCTGGAAGGCCTGAATGGCCTCCGACGGCGATGAATAGATGCCCGTGCGGCCGACAAGCGGGTTGGTCTTGTCAAAGTCAGGGTTGGATTTTTGCGCATCCTCGACTTCGAGGCGCGTTATTGCCACAACCCTGCCCTTCTTGTCCTTCCGGTGCTCCTTGTACTCGCCCTTCTGATGCTTGCGGCGGATCTTGGTCAGATAGAAGCAGCCCAGAACGATGTCCTGGCTTGGGGTGGCGATGGGACGTCCGCTGGACGGCGCGAGAATGTTGTTTTCCGCCAGCATGAGCATCTTCGATTCGAGGCGTGCCTCGATCGAGAGCGGAACATGCACCGCCATCTGGTCGCCGTCGAAGTCGGCATTGAAGGCGGAGCAGGCGAGCGGGTGCAGGCGGATGGCTTTACCTTCCACCAGGCGAGGCATGAACGCCTGAACACCAAGACGGTGAAGGGTGGGTGCACGGTTGAGAAGAACCGGGTGATCCCGGATGATGTCGTCGAGAATATCGTAAACGACGGGCTCTTCCCGCTCCATCATCTTCTTTGCTGACTTGATGGTGGTGCAGTAGCCTCGTTTTTCCAGCTCACGAATGATAAACGGATCGAAGAGCTCGAGTGCCATGCGCTTGGGCAGACCGCACTCATTGAAGTTCAGCTCGGGACCCACAACAATAACGGAGCGGCCGGAGTAGTCGACGCGCTTTCCGAGAAGGTTCTGGCGGAAACGGCCCTGCTTGCCCTTGAGCATGTCGCTGAGGGATTTGAGGGGGCGGTTGTTGTGTCCCTTGGTGGGGCGGCCGCGGCGGCTGTTGTCGAACAGAGCGTCGACGGCTTCCTGCAGCATGCGCTTCTCATTGCGCAGAATCACCTCAGGGGCCCGCAGCTCGATCAGGCGCTTCAGGCGGTTGTTCCGGTTGATGACGCGCCGGTAAAGATCGTTGAGGTCAGATGTCGCGAAACGTCCGCCATCGAGGTGTACCAGCGGACGCAGGTCCGGCGGAATCACGGGCAGGGAGTCGAGGACCATCCACTCGGGGCGGTTGGGCGACCCGCGGAAGGCTTCGACAACCTTCAGGCGCTTGATGATCTTGTTTCGCTTCTGCGCCGAGGTGGCTTCGCGCATTTCGATAGCGAGCTGGTTGGCAAGGTCCTCAACGTCGATGTCCTTGAGGAACTCCTTCACGGCCTCCGCGCCGATCATGATCTTCACTTTGTCGCCAAACTGCTGGCGGTACTGGCGCGCCTGCTCCTCGGTGATCACTTCCTTCGGTGTCAGGCCCGTTTCCTCGTCGGCTTCGACGATGACGTATTCCTGGAAGTAGATGACCTTGCCCAGATCGCGAACGCTGATGTCCAGCAGGTTGCTGATTTTCGAGGAAGTGCCCTTGTAGAACCAGATATGGCAGACGGGGGCGGCGAGATCGATGAAGCCCATGCGCACGCGCCGGACCTTTGACTCGGTGACCTCCACGCCGCATCGGTCGCAAATGATGCCTTTGTACTTGATGCGCTTGTACTTTCCGCAGGCGCATTCCCAGTCCTTGGTCGGACCAAAGATACGCTCGCAGAAGAGACCGTCTTTTTCCGGCTTGAACGTCCGGTAGTTGATGGTCTCCGGCTTTTTGACCTCGCCGAAGGAGCGCTGCTCGGCCTCATCGACCGCGCGGTCGGTCTGGCGGCGGTGGCGCCGGGCCCACTCAAGAATCTGATCGGGAGCGGCGAGAGAGATACGCGCCACGGCGGAGACGTCGTTGAGGTTAACGTCTTCGAGCGCGCCCTCAACTCCGATGGGGATGGAACGGAAGTTGGGCTGGCTTCCGTTTCCGGACTCGGTCTGAACGGGATCGAGTGTGGTCATGCCTGATCACCTTTCGCGAAGTGCGTCAAAGTTCGTGCGTTTCACTTCACAACACGGACTGTTTTCAAGTCGTCCTGGTCTCAATTGCTGTCGTCATCGCCGGCGGACCGGGCACCTGCTCCGCGGGGAAGCAGATCGTCGTCGTCAAGACCGAGATCATCGCTGTCGAGGAACGAGTCGTCATGGACGCCTTCCAGAGCGCTGAATGCCTGGATGTCCTCGTGACTTTGATCCTCTTCAATCAGCAGCTCCATATTCAGGCCGAGAGACTGAAGCTCCTTCACGAGCACGTTGAAGGATTCCGGGATTCCCGGTGTGACTGAATGCTGTCCCTTGACGATGGCCTCATAGATCTTCGTTCGGCCGTTCACGTCGTCGGACTTCACGGTAAGAAGCTCCTGGAGAGTATAGGAGGAGCCGTAGGCTTCCAGCGCCCAGACCTCCATCTCACCGAAGCGCTGACCGCCGAACTGGGCCTTGCCGCCCAGAGGCTGCTGGGTGACGAGCGAGTACGGGCCGATGGAACGAGCGTGCATCTTGTCGTCCACAAGGTGAGCGAGCTTCAGCATGTAAATAATGCCGACAGTCACGTCGTGATCGAACTTCTCTCCCGTCAGTCCGTCAAAGAGTGTTGTCTGGCCGGTATCGGGGAGGCCTGCCTTTTCAAGAAGAGTCCAGATCTCCTCTTCCTTGCAGCCGTCGAAGACAGGGGTTGCAAGCTTGAGACCGCGATGGAGTTGCGAGACGTAGTCGAGAAGCTGGTCATCATCCATTTTCTGGATTCTGTCGGACATCTCGTAGAAGGTGGCACTATCCAGACCGGACTTCTTCGTGGAGTCGTCCGGAGTAAAGAGGTTGAGCAGTCTTTCACGAGCCGCGGCAGCTCCCGCCTTGTTGACGATTTCCTTCACCTGCTTGCCGATTTCAATGCCGGCCCAGCCAAGGTGAGTTTCCAGAATCTGACCGACGTTCATTCGCGACGGAACGCCCAGCGGATTCAGAACGACATCGACGGGCGTGCCGTCGGCCAGGAAAGGCATGTCTTCGACCGGCATCGTCTTGGCCACGACACCCTTGTTTCCGTGACGTCCGGCCATTTTGTCGCCGACGCTGATCTTGCGCTTCGAAGCAACATAGACCTTCACGAGCTTGATGACGCCAGGAGGCAGTTCATCGCCGGTCTTGATACGGTCGACCGCGTTCTTTGCGCGATCCTCGATATCGAGTTCGCGAGAGCGAATGTCCTGGTAGAGGCGCTTGATATCCGAGCCCACCCGGCCGTCGACCGGGAGCATCCCCGTCTGGAGGCTGTGGCGCACATAAGCGATAGCGGCCGCGGTCGGCGTTTCGCCGGGGCGCATCTCGACTTTGCCGGTTTCGAAGTTGACGATTTCCTTGTCGAGCTTGTCGAGAACCTTGACGAGGCGGGAATCGAACTCGGCCCAGAGGTTTGCCATTTCCTCTTCGCGCCGTGTTTCGACCTCGGTGATGCGAGCCTTGTCGTCGCGGTCGGCTTTTCCGCCGCGCTCCTTGCGGGAGAAGGTCTTGATGTCGATGACGATACCGTTGGTTCCCGGCGGAACCTTCAGTGATGCATCACGAACGTCACCGGCTTTTTCGCCGAAGATGGCCCGCAGAAGTTTTTCTTCCGAGCTGAGTTCCGTTTCACCCTTGGGTGTGACTTTTCCGACAAGAATGTCACCGGGGTTGACTCTGGCTCCGATGAAGACGTGGCCGCTGTCATCGAGCTTCGCGAGAGCCTCTTCCGAGACGTTCGGAATGTCGCGGGTAATCTCTTCCTTGCCGAGCTTGGTATCCCGCGCGTCGATTTCAAACTCCTCGATATGGATCGAGGTGAAGACATCGTCCTGTACAAGACGCTCCGACAGCAGAATGGCATCCTCGAAGTTATAACCGCCCGCGCTCATGAAAGCCACAAGCACGTTTCGGCCGAGTGCAAGCTCGCCCTGGTCCGTCGCGGCACCGTCCGCAATGACCTGACCCGCTTCGACGCGACCGCCCTCATGAATGATGGGGCGCTGGTTCATGCAGGTGTTCTGATTGGATCGCTTGTACTTCTCGAGGCGATATGTGTCGATCTCGCCTGAGTCGGTGCGGACCTGGATCTCTTCGCCGGTGACTTTCACAGCCACACCTGCACGGCGCGCCAGAGGACAGACACCGGAGTCCATGGCCACCTTGCGTTCGATCCCGGTGCCGACAATGGGGGAGTCGGTGAAGAGGAGCGGAACGGCCTGACGCTGCATGTTGGAGCCCATGAGAGCGCGGTTGGCGTCATCGTGCTCCAGGAAGGGGATCAGCGCGGCACTCACCGAAACGAGCTGCTTCGGTGAGATATCCATGTACTGAACTTCCTTGGGCTCGACACGGGCGTAGTCGCTCATGCGGCGGCAAAGAACATTGTTCAGGACAAACTTGTTCTTGTCGTCGAGAGGTGCGTTGGCCTGAGCGATGGTGAACTCGTCTTCGATGTCCGCGGTGAGGTAATCAATGTTGTCGTTGCGAACGGAGGACTTGTCGACTTTCCGGTAAGGCGTTTCGATAAAGCCGAAGTTATTGATACGCGCATAAGTCGAAAGCGAACTGATCAGACCGATATTCGGGCCTTCAGGCGTTTCAATGGGGCAGATACGGCCGTAGTGGGTGTGGTGAACGTCGCGGACTTCAAAGCCGGCACGATCACGGGAAAGACCGCCGGGACCAAGGGCCGAAAGACGGCGCTTGTGGGTCAGCTCCGCCAGAGGGTTTGTCTGGTCCATGAACTGGCTGAGCTGGCTGCGGCCGAAGAAGTCGCGTACCGCGGTGACGAGAGGTTTGGCGTTGATGAGATTCTGCGGCAGCATGTTTTCCAGATCGACGATGGACATGCGCTCGCGAGCGGTTTTTTCGATTTCGGAAAGTCCGAGACGAATCTGGTTTTGAAGAAGCTCGCCAACGCAGCGCACACGCCGGTTGCCAAGGTGGTCGATGTCATCGACATCAACCTCCTCCGCCGCGAGTTTGGAAAGGTGCTTCATGACGTACACGAGGTCTTCAATGGAAAGAAGACGCCGTGTCAGATCACCCGTGGCGGTACCGACGTTGTAGAAGCGCTTGTTGACCTTGTACCGGCCGACGGCGCCGAGATCGTACCGGCGCTCGTCGAAGAACATTTCGTCCATGAGACGGCGGCCGGCGACGACACTGACAGGGTTGCCGGGGCGCATCTTGCGGAAAAACTCGATAACCGCTTCCTCTTCGGTGCGGATCTTGTCCTTGTTGAGCGTGTTGAGAATCGGGCCTGGCTGCTCCGGATTGGGAAGAGTCAGGACCTTCACTTTGCGAACGGTCGTGTGGGAAATGCGGCGAAGCAGTGAGGACGTGATAATGTCAAAAGCCTCGGCGAAGATCTCGCCGGTCTTGGTATCGACAATGTCCGCGGCGAGCACGCGGCCCACCAGGTTGTCGTAGGCTGCACCAATGGAAAGCTGAACCTGCTCAACGCCGGCTTTCTTGAGAGCCGCCTGGCTCTTCTTGGTGACCTTCTGGCCGCGTTCGATGATCAGCTTGCCGCCATCGTCGTGAACGGTTTCCGCATACTCGACACCAAGGAACTCATGCAGCAGTTCCACATCCGTGATGCCGGCGGAGAAGTCATCGAGCTTGACCCATTCGGTCTCGAAGAACTCGTCGGCGAGTTTCTCGTCGTTGTTATATCCAAAGGCGCGGAGGAATGTGGTCGCCGGAATCTTGCGCTTCCGGTCGATCATCACGTACATGACGCCGTAAATATCGATTTCAAACTCCACCCAGGCGCCGCGATAGGGGATGATACGGGCACTGTAGGTCAGCTTGCCGTTGGGATGCGTCGCCGTGGAGAAGGAAACACCCGGGGAGCGGTGGAGCTGCGAGACGATGACGCGCTCGGCACCGTTGATGATGAAAGTCCCCTGCTCTGTCATGAGCGGTACTTCACCCAGGTAAACTTCCTGTTCCTTGATGTCGCGGATTTCCGCTTCAGTCGTTTCCTCGTTCAATTCCCGAACAACGAGCTGGAGTTTGACCTTCAACGGTGAGGCGAAAGTCATTCCGCGATCAATGGACTCCTTCACGGAGTACTTGGGGGTGCCGAACGTATACTCGACAAACTCCAGCGTGGAGGGGTCGGGCGGTGGCGCCGAAATCGGGAAGACGGAGTTGAAGACTTCGTGAAGGCCTCTCTCGTCCCGCTGGTCGGTGGGAACGTCGTACTGCAGGAAGTCCGCGTAGGACTGCTTTTGAGTCTCCAGAAGATAGGGCATCTCCATGACTTCCGGGATGCGGGAGAAGGAGAGTCGCCCGTTCGGCACAGTGGCCGTTTTCTTCGAAGCTGCTGCCATAATGAAATGCTCCTGGGAGGAAGGGCGTTGCTTTAGCCGGTGCGAAACCGGGTGGTTCAAACGCAAAACTCCCGCAAATCCGGGCTCCAAGAGCGTCGAATCGCGGGTTTTTCTTCTAATGCTGCGTTAGTGCCTCGGCACCAGTTGCAAGGGACAACGCCAGCCCTTTTTGCGCTTCCGCCTGCCATCCAGACTGATCGGCAAGGGGTCTCGTAGTGGGACCCTCCGCCAGCAGCCTGTCAAGGCGATTTACAATAAGGATTAGCAAATCCTGATCCAGTGATGAAATTCCGCGCCCGGAATGTCTGTCCGGGCGCGGCTCCACCTTGCGTTTTGACTTCACTTACGTCAGTTCAACAACCGCGCCGACTTCCTCAAGCTGCTTCTTGAACTTCTCGGCGTCTTCCTTGGAGACATCCTTGGCCACGTCGCCAGGAGCGCCCTCAACGAGGTCCTTGGCTTCCTTGAGGCCCAGGCCGGTGATGGCTCGGACTTCCTTGATGACCTTGATCTTCTCCTTGCCGGCGTCCTTGAGGACGACGGTGAACTCGGTCTTCTCTTCCGCAGGGGCGGCGGCATCGCCGCCACCACCGCCAGCCACGGCCACGGCGGCCGGAGCGGCGGAAACACCGAAGGTGTCTTCGAAGAGCTTCACGAGCTCCGCAACTTCCATGAGAGGCTTTTGCTTGATTGCCTCAATGATTTCTTCGTTGGTCAGAGTCGCCATGATGCGAATTCTCCTGAGATATGGTTAAGTGTCAAAGGTTCAGTTCTTCACAGTCATGCGGCTTGTCCTTCTTCTTCCAGCTTGCGCTGATATGCGGACAGTCCCCAGACGAACTGGGAAACGCAGGCGTTGAGGGCATAGGCGGTGTTCTGAGCGGGTGCGTTGAGGCTGCCCAGCAGACGCGCGATCATTTCCTCGCGTCCCGGCATCTTCGACAGACTGTCGACGCCCGCGGCATCCAGCACATCCTCGCCAACCACGCCGCCCTTAACGCTGAGCCGGGCTTCTTCGTTGTCCTTGAGGAACTTCATCACGCCCTTGGCGGGGGAGACGGGGTCCTCGAGTCCAACGGCCACAACGGTCGGTCCGACGAGAACGGGATCCAGGCCCGTCACATCGTATCCGGCGTTTTTCAGCGCAATTTTGATCAGCGTGTTCTTGGCGACCTTCACCGCGACTTTATTCTCACGGAGCTGGCTGCGCAGATCGCTGACCTGTTTGACGGTCAAGCCGTTATTGTCAAAGAATACGAAGCCATCGCCGTCGCGGAATATCTGTTCCAGCTCGGCAACGGCTGCCACCTTGGGGGCTTTGCCGCGTCGTTTGGTTGCTTCTCTTCCGAGTTTTGCCATGTTTTCTTTTCACCTCCTTTCATAGACCCGGGGCTCAGCTTTCGCCCGGGCATCGGAGGCGGGAAGTCGCTCTCCGGAGGTGCTGCCGGGCCTCGGCAGGTTGAGGGAAGGCTTTCCCTTCTTCGGGGAGCCTGCCGGCTCCCACCTGCTGTCTCTGGCCAACCGTGGCTGTGATGGCGCCGCCCTCCGTGGAGGGTCGGCGGAAACTCTCAAACCTCTCTCAGGCCGCTTTTGCCGCGCGGGAATCGGGGGGCAGCAGCTTCAGGCCGGGCGTCATGGTTCCACTGACGGTTACCGACCTGAAATACGTTCCCTTGGCTGCGGAGGGGCGGGCTTTTGCAATCGTGTCCAGCATCAGGTTGATATTGTCGGCGAGTTTCTCCGCATCGAAGGACATCTTGCCGACGGGGACATGAATAATCGCGAAGCGGTCGAGGCGATACTCGACCTGACCGGCCTTCAGGGCCTCAACGGCGTCGCGAACGTTCATGGTTACAGTGCCGACCTTGGGATTCGGCATCATGCCTCGTGGACCAAGAACCTTGCCGAGGCGACCGACGTGACGCATCATGTCGGGGGTTGCGATGGCGGCGTCAAAGTCGAGGAATCCGTCGAGGACTTTCTTGACGAGGTCTTCGCCGCCGACAACGTCCGCGCCCGCCTCTTCCGCGTCGCGAACCTTGTCACCGGTCGCGAAAACGGCAACACGGACGCTCTTGCCGGTGCCATGAGGAAGGGCACAGGTGCCGCGCACCTGCTGGTCGGCGTTTCGAGGATCGACGCCAAGGCGGATATCGAGACCGACCGTTTCGTCAAACTTGACGTAGGTGATTTCCTTGAGAAGAGAGACAGCTTCTTCAACAGTGTAACGCTTCTGGCGATCGACTTTTTCGATTTTCGCCCGATAGTGCTTGCCGTGCTTTGCCATTTTGTTTTCTCCCGCGGTTCATGCGAACGGACTGGCCGTTCTCCCGCACAGGTTGAATTGAAACCGAACCGGTTGGTTGCTCAGCCTTCGACAGTGATGCCCATGCTGCGGGCGGTACCGGCGATCATGCTGATGGCGGCGTCGTCGGAGGCGGCGTTAAGATCCACCGTCTTCATTTTGACGATTTCGAGAAGTTGAGCCCGGGTGACCTTGCCAACCTTGTCCTTGTTGGGAACGCCCGAACCCTTGTTGATCTTCGCGGCGCGAAGAAGAAGGTCGGAGGCGGGTGGCGTCTTGAGCGTGAAGGTGAAGCTGCGGTCCGCATAGACGCTGATGATTGCCGGAATGGTCAGACCCTGCTGGTCCTTCGTGCGTGCATTGTACTGCTTGCAGAAGTCCATGATATTGAGGCCGTGCTGACCGAGAGCCGGGCCAACGGGAGGTGCCGGATTGGCCTGCCCCGCTTTGCAGAACAGCTTGATTTTTGCGACTTCCTTCTTCTTCTTCGCCATGACTGTCTGTCCTTACAGAGGTAAATCCCTCGAAGCTGGTTTACTTGGATCCTGATTCGACCTGCAGAACATCAAGTTCCACCGGTGTGCTGCGGCCGAAGATGGAAACCATGACGCGCAGCTTGGCCTTGTCGAAATCGATGTCGTCGACGGTGCCGACAAAGCCCGAGAAAGGGCCTTCGATCACCTTCACCTTGTCGCCCTTGCGATGCTTGATTTCGGCACGAGGGCGGTCCTTCTTGTCTTCGACCATGCCGCGGATGTTGGCCACTTCCTCGTCGCTGAGAGGAGTTCTGGAGTCTCCCGCGCCAAGGAATCCGGCGACACCCTTGATCTCTTCGATAATCTTGAAGAGCTCCTCGTTCGCGTTCATCTGCACCAGCACATAGCCGGGCATGATATTCTTGCTCATTTCGCGTTTCTTGCCGTCCTTGACGTCGACGACCTTTTCCTCGGGAACGACCACTTCACCGAGTTCGGCGCGGAGACCTTCAAGGGTGGCACGGTGCTCAACGTCTTTTTTGACGCTTTTCTCGTAGCCGGAATAGGTATGGAGTGCGTACCACTGCATCAAAGTGTTTGCCCGTTTCGAGGGGTTCGCGTCAGGCCGCGTTGGTAAAGAAGGCTCTAAGTGCTTCGACCAGAAGAAGGTCCCAGCCTCCGAGGAGGATGGCGAAGATGACAGCGGAAACAAGGACGACAATGGCGTACTTGCGAACCTCGTCCTTCGTGGGCCACGTCACCTTGCTGGTTTCCGTGCGGACCTGCTGGAAAAAAATCCGGGTTCTTTCCCAGAAATTTCCCTCTGTTTTCGCGCTCATCGCCATGGCTTCGTTCCGGTCAGGGCGTTTTAGACGCCCGCTTGGTGCTTTCTTGTATCAAAACTGGCAGGGGTGGAGGGACTCGAACCCCCAGCCACTCGTTTTGGAGACGAGTGCTCTACCAATTGAGCTACACCCCTAACTTGTTTCTCCTCAGTGCTTTGCGTGTAACAAGGCGCGGAAAACCTCAAAAGGTCTCCGAAGGAGCGGGTTGCACTACGCGTATCGCGTCTCACCGCGCAAGGGAAAAGGGCGTATACTCCGGGCTCCTCTTCCCAGGCTATCGACAATATTCTCAGGATCATGGAGGGCGGGAACCTGCCGTCTCCAGGAGGTCCTGCCAGCAGGGTGGAGAGCGGCTTGCAGATGCCGCTCGCCTCCCTCCGGACTGGCGGCCAGGATTCTTTTCATGGCTATTCGTCTTTTGTTCGCCTTCATTCTGCTTTTGCCGGTGCTCAGTGCATTTGCCGAACGGGACGCGATTCATTACCGCAATCCGGACGGTACGGTTACGATCTACAATGCGGTTCTGGTGACCGGTCTTGAGCGGGTGGGAGAGCAGTGGCGTCTGCTGGCGCTGGACTACCGGGGAGAAACCGGCAGGTTCGAGGGCGAGCGAATTGTCCGGGTGGAGTTTGGCGAGGATGGCAGGGGGCGCATCTTCGAATTGAGCGACGGAACAGCGACGATCAGACAGTATGAAGCGGGCACGATGGTTCTGGAAGACGGCAGTCGTGTCTTGCTGGACTCCATCAGAAGCCTGAAGTCACTGGATACAACGGCACCATCAACGGAGGAGGCGGTTGCGGCGGTGAATGCCGCTTTCGACGCGATGACCGATGGGTCAGGGCCACAGGCTGTGTCCGTTGAGGAGACTGTTGTTGATGAAGACGTGCTCGGAGAAGAATCCCCCGAATCGTCCATTCGTCTTTACGTCATCGTTGGAGCGGGAGTTTTGCTGGGTCTGGCGCTGCTTGTGAAAGCCATCCGCGGATAGGTTTTTTGTCCGCGGGCGGCATTGTGAATGCAGTCAGCCTTACCGGATTACCCAGACATTGGTGTCGAGCAGATCTTCCTGAGCGGGGAGAACGTGAAGCGGAACGATCGTCCCGCCGGCGGAGTTGGTCTGTTCCGGAGAACCTTCAGGGTCTGATGAGAGCGACAGAATCGCACCCGCCTCATTGGACTGGTGCGAGGCGCTTTCCGCTTCCCCTCCGGGTTCAAGTGCTCCGCCGGCACTGTTGACGGCGATAGCCGCCGCCGCGGAGACGACTGTCGCAATGGATATGAAGAGCGGCAAAACCCGTCTTGAAAGTTTGTGAATCATTGGAGAGGAACCACCGGTTCAGATTCACCATGCGAGTCGTAACCCATGTAGGGAATCGCGAATTCGAGGATACCCTGGGTCGTCGAGGGACTTGGGATGATCGGTTGTGCAGGAGAGTCTCCTCCAACTTCATAGGCGTATAAATCGAAAACAAAGTCGCCGGGATTACCACTCTGGAACACTGCAAGGCTTCCATCCGGAGTGAAAAGAACCGGACCCTTAACGCCTCCGTCTCCCACGTTTCCCTTGGGGATGTTGATGAAATCGATATCCACCACTCCGCTGGAGAAGAAGCTGCCCGAAAAAGCGATCAGTAACTCGTTCACACCGTCGATGTTATCATCCGCGATGATGGCGACGACAAAGTTGTTTGGCGAGGGATAATATTCCAGGGGCGGCGCGACCGGAGGCGCTTTCACTTCTCCACCGCCCTGGGAATACACCTCCCTCGACTGACCGAGACCGTTCGCGGGCGCGGCGAAGAGGTCGAACTGTTGTGAAACACCCTTCTCGTTCATCACGATGGGATTTTCGCTCGCTTCAAAAAGGATCGTGTCTCCGTCATCCGTGAACTTTGCGTTGGCGAAGAAGAAGTCCGGAGTTGAAATGGTCTGCGATACTCCGGAGTATGTGTGGTATCGGATGGTGTCGGGAATTGCCGGTCCCTTTATGGATTTGGGCGGAACGACCTCGGTCCGCACGATCTGGTAGACGCGATTGCCGGTCGGTCCCCAGAAGGCTTCCTGGAAGGGAACGTCCAGCGTTCGCGTCAGGCTGGCGGCAATGTGGGAGATGTGGAGGGAGCCATTTGGAATTTGTTTGTTCAGTATTGGGAATGTTCCCGTGAGAATCTGTGTGCCGTCCGGCGAAAGAGCGAAATCGACAATGGTGGAGTTCACAAACTCGTTGAACAGAATTTCCAGTGGTGGCTCCTCACCGGAGAGCGGAACTCGAAAGAGAGACGTGTTTCCAGTGCCCTTGTTGAGGGGGGGATTTCGGCCGAGGAAGATTGCGTATCTTGCGTCCGGTGTGATTTCAAACCGGTCAATGGATTCAAACATAAAGGGCGCCGACAACTCGACTGCACCATCAGAGGGGCCGCCCTTTTGGGGAGCATTGACAATGAAGTTCGTCAAGCCGCTGAGGTCCACACTGGAAAGGGTTTGAGAGGGCGCCGGGAAACCCTTGGCGAGATCTGGTGTCGAAACGTAAACAAGGTAGCGGCCGTCGGGAGAAAACCGGTAGTCGGAACGAAATGCAAGGGCGGGTAAACTAACGGGAACCGGCTCTGGCGACACGATACTTGCCGTATCCGGAGCGCCCTTTGTCAGGGGTGGGGCGGCAATCACTTCGCTGACGAAGAGAAATCGCGGGCCGAGCGCCGATGAGTCGAAGGCGAAGCGGTGGTTGGTGGGAGAGATGGCAAACTCTTCAACATCCACAGGCCCCGGGTTGCCGGACAAATCGATACGCTGCGCGTTCGCTACAGGGAGCTGCGCGTAGAGTTCGAACTCGTCATCGATGTCGAAATCTCCCGAGTAAACAACCCAGGGTGCTGTGTTGAGAACGAAGGGAAAGCCGGGTTCACTTTCACGCCCGTCCGCCGAAACGGCCGTGACGTAATAGTACTGGAAACCGGAGTTGAGGACGACCTCCACGTCGATTTCGTTTGTGGCGGTGAGAATCGGCTCCGCAAGCAGGCGAAGAATTTCTCCCCGGGTCAGCGGTGGATCCCCCTTGAGAATGAGGGGGTTGAGGAACTCTTCGATGCGTGACGGCACCTGGTACACACGGAAACCACTGATGGCTGCGGCAGTACCTGCCCCACCGTTTTTGACGGGGGAAAACACCTGTGACGGGCCGAAATTCCAGGTCAGCTTTCGCATGATACCGCCATCGGCCGACAGAGTGCTCGGCAGCATGCGTACCTCTGACGGGATGGGGATGTGTCCGCCGAAACGGTTTTCATATTCGACCTCGGTCACAAAGTCTGTGGAGTCGAGTCCGTCGAGAAGATCGGCATCCAGCTCACTGCCGGAACCGTCCTGACCCAGCAGTTCCGTCAGCAGTTCAACCTTTTTGACAAACGCATCGGAGTCCATGCCGTCGAATTGATCGGCGTCGACTCCGCTTCCGGTACCATCGATTGTAATGATGATGGTGGCGAGGTCCGTTTCCTTGATGAAGTCGGCTGCTTGCATGCCGTCCAGCGTGTCCGCATCGAGTCCGCTGCCGGGTCCCTGTTGCACGACTGTTTGTGCAAACATCACGCTTTTGATTTCCACCCGGTCGGGAAAAATGTCAGCGGGATCAACGGCGCCGTCCGGAGATTCGGCGCTATCGATACCGATTTCATAATACAGCGGCGATGTGTTGGCAAGAGAGGCATCGATTTCCACACAGACCGCAAACGCTCCTGTGGCGGAAACATCGACTGTACCGGTCTCGGGCACTCCAAGAGTTCCGCCACCCTTGGCTGAATCAAAGAACGTAACCTGCCAGGCACGAGTTCCAGGCAGAGGCTGGTTTTCCGCATCAAGCAGTCGGCCTGTGAGATTGATGGCGCCTGGTTGCGCGATGGCAGAGCCTCCCGTTCCAATGAGCAGGGCGATGGCTCCGGAACGGACAAAAATGCGGTCCAGCTGAAACGGGTGCTTCATGGGGCACTCCAAAACAGGATTGAAGGTAATATGCGACGTTTGAGCGAGAACCGATTATTTACCAACGCTTGGCAAGAGGTTTCTGTCAACAGGAGGGCATTGAAACAAGAGAATCGAAATCCTGTTTGGGAGCACTGCGTTAAGGAGTTGATTTGTCCGGGCTGTCGTTGTGTCCTGTGACGTTGTTGGTCCGCGCTTTTTGTTATGGGGTGCCGGAGGAGCCTGCCTTGTGCCCCAGAGGGTTCTTGAAGTGTTTGCGCAAGTCGATTATCGAACGAAGGTGCAGTCTTCCTGACGGTAGTGCATACCAGAACCCAAACCATACCACCGTGAACAACACCATTCGAACAATCAGCAGGGGAATCACGGATGGCTGAATGGCGAGCAGCATGGGCAGGCTCCACGCGGCAAGTCCCGCCGATACTGAACCGAGTATGGGGCGCCACACGGCTTTTGCAAGGTCACTCATTTTCAGGAACGTTCCCTTGTAACAGATGGCGATGACCGGGATCGCGACGAGCACCGAGTGTATACTCAGTGCGGCTGCGACGCCTTGTGCTTCCCAGCGAATCCCGAGCATGAACATGACCAGCAAGATGGGCGTTGAAATTACTGAAACTCTGAGTGCTCTCTTGACGTGTCCGAGACTTGTGTAGGCCCAGCTGCTGATGATCCATGTCGTTCCGGCGGCAGCTGCGGGACAGAGTATTCTGAAGATATCCGCCGCTTCGCCCCAGCCCGGGCCGAGTACGATGCGGATAATTTCGTCGGCAGCGGCGAATGAAAAGGCAACGATCGACATTGTCAGAAACAGAACACCCTCGATGCAGCGAAAGTAGAATTTCTTATAGGCTTCCGGATCGTTTTGCAGGCTGGAGAGTGCTGGAACCGCGACCGCACTGACTGGTGGCTGGATTTGCCGCAGAGGAAGGAGAAGGAGACCGTAGGCTTTCGAATAGATGCCAAGAGCGGCATCGCCACTGAAGCCACCGATCAACAAATTGTCGACGTTGCGAACCGAATAGGAAAGAAGTGAGTTTCCGGTTATGGCACCTCCAAAACCGAGCATGGACTTCACGCTTTGATCGAGGTGCGGACGTCCCGGCAGCCATCCACTGACGATCCAGCAGCCCAGTGAGGGAACTGCCGATCCCACGATGATTCCAATCAGAAGCGAAACGTATCCGGCACCGAGCACGGCGGCAAGAACTCCCGCCGTGGCACCTGCAAGAGATCCGACAATTTGCATCATCGCAAGGTCACGATTGCGCAGGTTTCTCTGAAGCAGTGCCCTGTGCATGAGACCGCACCCGGTGAGGAAAAACGAAACGGCGATCATTGGAATAACGGTTCGCAGTTCTTCGTTTCCAAAAGCGTTTGCAAGCGGTGGTGCGACGAGAAACAGAAGTCCGCCTGTCGCCGCCACAGCCCCGATGTTGATCCAGAACAGGGCACTCACGGATTCGTGTGTGAGACTCTCTCTTTGTACCACAGCGGAGGTTAATCCGAAACTCTGAAACACGCCGGCAAACCCCGCGAGCGAAACTCCAAGGGCGACGACGCCGAAATCCTCCGGCACGAGGAGCCTGGCAAGAATCATGGTGCTCGCCGTGTTGATGACGAAGCGCCAGATCTGAGCCGCCGCTGTCAACGCTCCGCCGCGAACGGTCTTTCCACGCAAATCATTTCTGAGATGGCCGCGATCGAAGAGAGAGACGGGTTTGTTGGAGGATTCTGTCATAAGAGTGGAAGAGCGTCCAGGGAAGCGGTATCAGGTTCCAGGACCTTGTCTTGTGAGTCCGCCACCTTTGTAATCAACTGTCGCTCGCATCGGTTGGAGCAAACAGCACCAGTCAACTTCGACTGGCACCAGGATTTCGGAACAGGACATACACCGTGATTGTTGACGCAGCGATCCCGCTGGACGGCAGGCTGTCCGACGGCTGTCATTAAGTGCTGTCCTTGTATGTCAGGTACGCCCAGTGCCGACGAACTTCCAGTTCACGCTGAAACCGTATCGCATTATCATCTGCGGTGACCCATCGTCGTGCCGCTAGGACCATCCCGCGAAGATGGTTTCGGCGGGGACGGTCACAAGCGAACCATGGATGCATGGTGTGCAGAATCCTCTCCGTGGCTCCAAGGCCTGACCATCGCCTCCGAAGATAGGTCTGATCGAATTTGGCGGGGGGAATGATATGCTGAATCCCGCAACCGGGATGATATACAACGCGCTTTCCGGATTTTCGCAGGCGCAGGCCAAATTCGGTATCCCCGCCGGCGAGCATCGCTGTGCCGCTGCGATCCAGTTTGGGATGAAATCCCTTCAGTGTTTCAATTGCTTCCCTTCGAACGGCAAAGTTGCAGCCGGGCACCTGGTGTGATGATTCCGCCGGTATCAGGAAGACTTCGTCTCCATGCCTTGAATACAGCGAGGAAAGCGAGGCGATAACACGCTCCGTCAGATAGGAGGGAGGCGGCTTCATAAAGGAAGGTGTTACGGGACCGACAACGCAGTCTGCATCGAATTCGTTAACAGCCTCACAATAGGAATTCAGCCACGTTGCTTCGACCTGAATATCGTCGTCCAGATAAGCCAGGTGCTCGCCATGAGCTTCCTTCGCCCCGCGATTCCGGCCAAAGTTCAATCCCTGTGTTGTTTCCCGGACACACCGCAACGGAACAGGGTAGGCTTTTGCAAGTTGCTGTACTGTTTTTAAGGTGTTGTCTGGTGAGTTGTTATCAACGACAATCACCTCTGCATCGTGTGAAGTGAGCGAATCAATACGGGAGATGCTTTGAAGTGTCTTCTTCAACATGACCGCACGGTTATAAGTTGGTATCAGAATGGAAATCGAAAGTCTTGTCATCACGTCATCCTGACCGTGTGGGCGTCCGGCTGTTGAAACGGTTCATGGAATTTCATCATGATGGCTTTTTCCGTCGATTGTATCGCGCCCTCACTGATCGAAAAGCCGCATTCGGAATCTCGCGAATCAGCTGCCTCAGACTCAGAGGGGAAGGCTGTTTTCTGTAAATCTTCAGGAGACGTTCGCTTACCAGTTCGAAGTCGTCCGGAATTCCGTCATAGGAGTTGGTTTGTTTTGCCAGAACCTCTGTTTTTTCCTCGTTTGCATACAGCATGATGTTTTGCCGATACCAGTAGGGAATCGCTTTGTCTTTGATGATACGGGGCCGGACAAGATCGAGTTCCGTGTATTTTGCAGCGGCAAACAATTCGCTCCAGTAGCGTGCAGGCTGTTCATTGATATGCCCGCGTCCCGGTTGTCCCGGGCGCGACGCACTGAAGAGGACGAGCGGTGCGCTTTTTGTGAGAAAACCCACGATGTCCGGAGCAAGTGCGGGAGGAAGATGCTCCGCGACCTCCAGAGAAACGGCAAGATCACAATCGATCGGGTTTGGCAGAGAGCCGGAAAGATCGTGTGGCGTGAATTCGTTTTCGTCGACGTGCAACTCCGTGCGCATGACATTGGGATCATCAATGCATGTTACCACTGCCGAACCCGCTTCACGGAATGCTCTGCACCATGCTCCCGTTCCGCCTCCGAGATCCACAACACGCTCGGGAGTTCCGGTTGCTTCAGTGACAAACGGGATAATGAGCCGTGCCGATTCAAGAGAATCGGGGAAAAGCTCTTTGTGTGAAAATTCCACGCGTAAATCAACCTTTGGTCAGACACGATTCAATTTGATGCAATCAGTTCGCGTACCTGGCGGCAAAAGTTTTGTTCATGGCGGCGAAATTGCATGAGGAAACAATCGCGGCCAAAGAAATCGTTTTGTGCGCCTGACCCTCTTGCGGGAAGTCGCGATTTGCACCGTTCGGGCAATGCCTTGGCGCAGGCTGAGGTGTGTCAAGACGGATTGATTGGCCGGTGTTCTTGTGTTGCTGATATCAGGATGTGCTGCTGGAAATTGAAGCGGGATTTTCCGGCAGAGAGAACACGCTTCGATGCACCCGTCACTTGCGTTGTTGCGGTGCGTTTAAAAGAGAAGCCGCCGGTTCTTTGCGATGACCGGCGGCTGTTGTGGTTGTTGGTTGTTGTGTGTGTCGCGCGTCAGGGGAGCTGGTGGAAGAAGGCTCCTCCGACGCGGGTGTTGATCGTGCCGGGG
>JANQSL010000084.1 GCA_028284075.1 Candidatus Sumerlaeia bacterium
GGCCGGCGGCGGATTCGCCCGGCGGATTTGCCATGGTTACTCGGATTCCGTGTCCGCAGTGTCGCTGGCTGTCTCCGCCGACGCGCCCTCTGCTTCTTCACCGGTTGAATCGCCGGTTTCGGAATCGTCTTCCGCGGGCGGATTCATGGCCTGCTCGAACACCTGCTTCGCGTTTTCCATCGCGCGCTGTGCGGTTTCACCGATGTTGGTGCCGGTGTTGTCTTCCGCGATACGCTCAAGCTCCATGATGCCGTGATCGAAGTAGTCCTCGTTCTTTTCCTGGAGGCCCGCCACGATCCACATGTTGGCGATCAGAAACTGGTTGTCGATGGCGACGCGGCTGACCGGGTTTTCCGCCATGATCTGACGACGGACTTCCTCGCTTTTTTCGAGATCTCCGTAAAGCTGCAGCATCTGCGCCACTTCCTGAAGGACGGCGGTTTTTTGAGCGGTTTCCGGCTCATTGTCCGCTTCTGCAAGTGTTGCCTCCACGGCCGGCCTGAAGATCTCTTCCGCAGCCTCATCGTTGCCCAGTTGCTTCTCGTTAATTCCCATGGCCATTTCAAGGCGGGGACGGATGCTTTCATCCGGATAGGCCTCAATATAAGACGCGTAAACCGCGTTGGACTCCTCCAGGTTACCCGCCTGACGATGATGGTTCGCCAGCTCTTCGCGGGCGATTCCCCTCGCATAGGCGTCTTCTGACTCGAGCATCATGGAAGACAATGCCTTCAGTCCTTCGTCCCGTTTCGTTTCTTCTTCCGCTCCCCAGGCGAGGAGAATGCCGGCACGTTCGACTTCACGGAGCTGCTTCTGCTGGCTGGCGGACTCGGGCAGCACCTCAATGATCCGGTCCATGGCTTTGAGGGCACCTTCATGGTCGCCGATCTGTCTGCGGATTGAGATGATTCCGTCCATGGCATTCACGACCTCGGGATTCGTGAAATCGCCATCCGCCGTGATTGCCTCCAGTTCCTCCAGTGCCTTGTTGGCGTTGGCCTCCCGCGCATAGTACTGTGCCAGCATGATGTGAGCGGTAATGGCGGACGGATCTTCAGAATGTTCGCGCGTAATTTCCTTGAGCTTCAGAACGGCGCGAGCCGTCTGGCCTTCCTGCAACAGGCTCTGAGCCTCCTCGAGCTTCTCCGGAGGTGTGGCACTCTTGCAGGCGGCAAGGATGCAGAGAACCGCCAGGGGGGCCACGCGGCGCAGGTTTCGGAAGGCTTTCGATGTCAACATACGAGTCTCCGGAGGAGGTGTGAGAGCGGCGAGACGGTGATCGTCGGGCCCGGACTCGCGCAAGGATTTTGTCCCTTCCTCACGGGCGTGGTTGCACCCCGCGCGCAGTCGGACTATCTCCCGTTTCCGCAGGATATGACGCCATGGATTCAGACCTTCAAAAACCCCGCTCTCCGGTTTACGGGCCCGTTCCCTCCTGGCGGCACGGCCGGTCTCTCGGGATTGACCTGATTCTGCAGGATTCAATCTGTTCCTTCAATTGCGTCTATTGTCAGCTTGGCAGTATCCACCAGGTTATCGATCAGCAGGGTGTTTTTGTTTCGGGCAGCGCGGTCATCACTGAACTCGAGCGCGTGAACTGGGATGCTGTGGATATCGCGACGTTCTCCGGCAGCGGTGAGCCGACGCTGGCGCTCAACCTCGGTGAAATCGTTGACCACGTTCGGTTCACTCTCGGCAAACCCGTTCTGGTGCTGACGAACGCGACGTGGCTCCATGATGAAGCGACGCGGCAGCGGTTGCGAAACGCCTCCATTGTGGAATGCAAGCTGGACGCCGCCACTGATGAAACGCTGCGCCGTTTCAACCGTCCCGCAAAGGGGATCGGGCTTGAGCGAATCATCGAGGGTGTGAAAGCGTTGCGTACCGATCCTGACTTTGCAGGACGCCTCACAATTCAGACGATGTTCATGCCGGCGAATGTTCGCGAAGCGGAGATGATCGCGGATTTGATCGCCGAGATCGGTCCGGACGAAGTGCAGCTCAACACACCCCGGCGGCCCTATCCAAGGGAGTGGTATCTGGATGCGCGGGGAAATCACGGAGACCGGGAGAGTCCCGTGGAAACTGTGAGTCTTGCCACTATTTCTGAAGAGGAAGCGGAACGAATCGAGCGTCTCATTCGCGAGAGGAGCGGCGTTCCGATTCGATCCATTTACCGCCGCACCGTTTAGCGGGAACGACTTCCGCTCTCCACATTCAAACCCCTCGAAAGGTTGTACTCATGCCTCGTCCCCCGGTTCTGCCCACCATTGACTGGTCCTCCGTTTTCGAAGCCGGCCAGGATTATTCCGCATGGATTGAGTCCGCCGAGAGTGCGGAGCACCGGTCGCGGATGCAGCAGGCACTTGCCGACCTTCCCCTTCATCCCGCGACGGAAGCCTTTCTGAAGGCGCTTCCCAGGGTCGTTCACATCATCTCGATCGCGGAGGACTGGTGTGGTGATGTGGTCCGTCATGTTCCGGCACTGATGCGGCTGGCGCAGGCAAGCGACAAGGTTCGCGTCCGATTCATTACCCGCGAACAGAACAAAGAGGTCTTCGCACGGTTTCTGACGAATGGAGGCGAGGCTATTCCCAAATTTGTGTTTCTCTCGGATCAATGGGTTGAGTGTGGAAACTGGGGACCGATGCCGGAGGAACACCGGCGAATCATTTCGCGAGGAAAGGCGGCAGGCAAGGGAGGGGAAGCACGGAAACGCGTCAGTGCGCTCTATGACGCGGACCCTCACTGCGAGGCGACAACCCGCGAGTTACTGACGCTGATTGAGACCGCGTCCGCTACTGAGCCCTGAGGTGGACTTCGGGCGATTCGTCAGAGCTGGACACCCGCTTTGAGTTTCGCGATGGTTTCCGTGCAAATCTGATCGGCTCGTTCGTTGTCGACGTTGCCGGCGTGTCCTTTTACCCAGTGCCACTCGACCTCGTGAAACTCGCAGAGCGTGTCCAGAGACTGCCAAAGGTCCACATTCTTGACCGGATCTTTGCCGCGACGCCAGTTGTTGCGTTTCCAGTTCTTGATCCACTCGGTAATGCCGTTACGCAGATACTGGGAATCGGTGTGGATGTGAATGACGCAGGGATCTTTGAGGGCTTCCAGTGCTCGAATGGCGGCGGTCATTTCCATGCGATTGTTGGTGGTATCATGCTCGCCACCGAACAGTTCGCGGGTCTTGTTGTCGAAGCGTAACACCGCTGCCCATGCTCCCGTGCCGGGATTGGGATCAGCTCCGCCATCGGTGTGAACCGTGACTGTCTTCCGCTGATCCAGAGGCTGACGCAGAGTTCCCTTTTCCGTATCATCGTCGCTGTAGGGTTGTCCGGTGGTTCGTGGTTTTTCCGGAGAGGACACCGTCCCTTCGGCAAGTTTGCGAATCCCGTCTTCTTCAAGACGGTAGGGAACCCACTCCACCATCGCCTGAGCGCCAAGGGAGTGGTAAAAGTCCCGGGCGGACGTGTTCCAGTCGAGAACCTGCCACTCGAAGCGTTTACAGCCGTTTTCGTCGGCGATCCGTGCCAGTCGTTGCAGGAAGAGCTTTCCGAGACCCTTTCGCCGGGCAGTCGGTCTGACATAAACATCTTCCAAGTACAGCCCCGGAGCGCATTCCCAGGTTGAGAAGTTGTGGAAATAGAGAGCGTAACCGACGAGAGCACCATCAACTTCGGCGACGAGACCCTTAACGTGGGGTTCCGGCCCGAAGAGTTCCCGGTGCAGACCGGCGTCTGTCGCATGGCATTGTTCCGGAGCGCGCTCGTAGACCGCAAGCTCGTGAATCATCTTCACAATCACGGGAATATCGTCGGGACGAGCTTCCCGAATGACGGTTTCCTTGGATGCCAAAACTCTCTTCTCCGAGGGGCGATTACCGGACAAATTCAAGGTCGACGGGTTCCGCGATGAATCCCTTTTCCCATGCCTCGCGAAGGAAGCGCTGAACTCCCGCGCGGCCCCGTTCACCGAAATCGAGCGTCAGCTCGTTGACATACATTCCCACGAACTCGTCCGCCATTTCGTGGCTCATCCCCCGTCCCCACTGCAGCGAGTGCCGGACAGCCTCTTCGCGATGGTCGAGTCCGTATTGAATGGATTCTTTCAGGATGCGGTTCAGACGGCTCAGATTTTCAGAGCCCAGTGATTTGCGAATCACGTTCGCTCCCAGAGGAAGAGGGAGGCCGTCTGTTCGCTCAAACCACCATTCGCCGAGGTTGACGATGTTGGCGAAACCCTCTGCCTGATAGGTGAGCTGCCCCTCGTGAATCAGCAAGCCGCAGTCGGCTTTGCCGGACTTCACCGCATCCATGATCTGATCGAAGGGAATGACAGTATACTGAAAATCATCTGTTTCCAGATACAGTTTGAGGGCAAGGAAGGCGGAAGTCATTTCGCCGGGCACGGCGATGGTCTTCTTGCGCAGCTGAGCGGGTTCGAAAGCTTCTTTTGCGACAATCATTGGCCCATAGTTGTCTCCCATGGAAGCACCGCAGGGGAGGAGCGCATACTTGTCCAGAACCGACGCGTAGGCATGGATGCTGATGGCGGAGATATCCAGCTCCTCACGCACAGCCCGTTCGTTGAGGGTCTGAATGTCCTGGAGAATGTGCTCGAAGCGAAACTCCGCCGAATCGATTTTCTCCGCGGCGAGACCATAAAACATAAAAGCGTCGTCCGGGTCCGGCGAATGGCCAAGCGTGAGTTGTTTCGTGGAGGCTTGTGTCATGTGGATACCCCTGAATTGTCGGGCGTCGATGAATCAGGCTCCGATCCGCGAGGCAACCCGAAGGACCATTTTGGCCTTGGTTTTTTGCGCCAAATGAGCAAACCTTATCGTGAAAAGGGAGAACACTCATGTTATTCCGCTTATACCCCGTTTTCGCCGGCTGCCTTCTCCTGAGCGGCCTGTCATCGCTTCCGGCCCGGCAGCCGGAGGAGCCTGTGAGTTTCACAATGGCCGATATCCTCGAGGAGGAGGCGGAGAGTGCGAAGAAGCTGACGCAGCAGCTTAACGAGCTTGGTGAGGAGCTTCGCGGGAGCCACTCGAGAGGGGATACGGGGGTGCCCTATGTCCGAGACTGGCTCGATTGGGTCGCACTGCGGGACTGGGCCGAGGGGCACAGCCGCTGGGAATCGGATATCGAGGCCAATCTGGATATCGCACCGCCGTCGCCTCCGGAAGACGAGTTGACAGCATGGCTGGCAGTCGAACGCAGCCGTCGGGAGGAAGCGGTCCGAATTGCGGCGGCGGAGCGCGAGCGGGAGTTGATTGAGCGAAGGGAGTCGATCCGCCTGCGAATGGAGGAACTGTTCGCGGCACGTACGGTGGCGAATCTCAATCAGGAGGAATTAAGGCGCAGGATCGAGGTTTTCAATCAACGCACTGAGTTCCGTCACGCACGTGCGATTCAACGGAGAATTGATCTGGGACTGCCTCCGTTTCCAACCAACCTTGAGGGGGCTTTTCGAAAGGCCCGAATCGTTCCGTAGTCCTGTTCCATGGCGGTTGACCCCCGGGAAAGGCATCCTCAGAAGGGACGTCTGTGTTTAAGACCGGGTGTTTACAGGAGCCTTTTCTATGGACAAGCCCATCGTTTCGGTTTCCGGCCTTCGGGGTATTGTCGGCCAGACCTTTACCGCTGAGATTATCGTTCCCTACGTCGCGGCGTTTGCGGATTTTTGTGGCGGAGGAAAAGTCATTGTCGGCGGCGACAGCAGGCCCTCTCGCGAATGGGCACAGCCGCTTGTGGAGGCGGTTCTGCGAGCGAGAGGGTGCGATGTTATTTCGGTTGGTCTCGCTCCGACACCGACGGTCGGGATGATGGTGCGCATGTTCAAGGGGTCCGGCGGCATCGCAATAACAGCGAGCCACAACCCGATGGAATGGAACGGACTGAAGTTTTTCCACAAGAGCGGAGAGTTTCTGACGCCCGCCCATCACAAGAAGCTCTCCTCACTGATGAAGAAGCCCGTGGCTCACAAGGGGGCATTGAAGGTCGGCAGATTCAAAGAGACAAACGATGCCATCGAACGTCACATTGCGAAGCTGACAAAGGTCGTTCCTCCACCCGTATCAGGCAAGGGCCGCAAGCTCAGGGTGGTCATCGACTGCTGCAACGGAGCGGCATCCTATATTGCACCAAAACTGGCATCGCTTTACGGAGTGAAGGCGGAAATTATTTTTGCGAGTCCCGGCCGGCCGTTTCCCCGCGGTGCGGAACCACTGCCTCAGAACATCCAGGTGCTTCGCCGCGAAGTCAAAAGATTCAAGGCTGACTTTGGCGTCGCCATCGATCCGGATGCTGACCGGCTCGCACTGGTGGATGAAAAGGGAGTGGCGATCGGAGAGGAACGCACACTCGTGCTGGCAGCAGACACATGGCTGCGTCTCTCGAAAAAGAAGACACCTCTGTGTGCGAATCTTTCAACAACTCAGGCCATTCAGGATCTTGCGGCGAAGCACGGGCTCGACGTCTACCGGTCTCCCATTGGCGAGGCACATGTTCTTGCGGAAATGAAGAAACGCGGAGCGGAGATTGGGGGAGAGGGGAATGGTGGCGTGATTCTCCCCGCCGTTCATCCCGGACGCGATGCGGCGACGGCATTTGCGTTGATTATCATCGGCATGATGGGCCGCCGCGGTTCTCTCTCAAAGTGGAACACGACGATTCCCGACTATGTGATGGTGAAGGCTTCCGTGGACATGCACGCCCTTTCGCTGAAACAGACGATTCAGCGTGCAAAGGGCATGTTCAAGGATGCATCGGATTTCGATGAAACCGACGGACTGAAGATTGTTTTTGAAGACAGCTTCATTCATCTGCGTCCCAGTAATACGGAACCAATCATGCGCATCTTTGTGGAGGCGCCGGACAAGGTTTCCGCAAAGGCGCTGGTGACGCGGATTCAGGCCGTTCTCAAGTGACGAAACTGCTGATTGCCGGTGTCGGGCCTGGCCCGCAGCCGGGACAGCATCGGGTGTTCGCACCGGGTCTTCGGCTGCACAGCCTCGCGGAGGAACTCATCCGCGACGGGCACGGGGTTGTGCTTTGTGAAGCCCTGTTTCCCGGCGCCTCCCATGACGCCGCAAATGCAACAGAAGGCGTGGCGGGGTGGTATCGTCTTCCCCTGGATCCGCGGGAAGCGGCTCCGCTTCTGGGAGAGCTTGCGCAAGAGTGCCAATGCGAAGCCATGATCGCACTCACCGACGGTGTTGCGCTTGCAGCTGCTCGTTCGGGTTTTGAAGGCCCTCTGCATGTCGACTGGTTCGGTCATCCCATGGCGGAGCGGCAAATGCTCGGCGCCGTGCATGACAATGACGAGTCTCTCGCGGATCAGTGGCTGTACGTTCTGCCGGTCCTTCTCCGGGCCGACAGCTTTTCAGGCTGTAGCAACGCACAACGTCTTGCAATAACCGGCGAGCTGGGAGCGGCGGGGCGATTGAATGCGAAGACCTGCGGTCACCAGTTGGTCCGGGTTTTGAAGCCTCCGAATCCGTTTTCCAGGGAGTTTGTCTCGTTGCCGGAGCCGTTTCTGCGCGGAGCGATGGTGGCGGAAGACGCACGGATTATTCTTTTCTCCGGCGGTTACAACACGTGGCTGGATGAGCAGACGTTGTTTGAGGCGGTCGATCGCGTTCTCTCCGAGGATGATCGTGCTGTTTACGTTTCCACCGGCGGTTCCATCGACGGACACGTCAGCATTGTCTTTGAACGGTTTCGTGAGCGCGTGAAGGCGTCCACGCATCGGAACCGATATCATTTTCCGGGATGGATTGCGCACGAGCAGTTTGTCCAGTGTTGTCTGGAGGCGGACGTCGGTGTGGTATGTGACCGGCCAACACTGGAGGGCGAACTGGGCTGCCGGAACCGTATCTACGGCTGGCTCTGGGGAGGGATGCGGGCAGTGGCGACGAGTCTCTCGGAAATTCAAAAGACGGATCTGGAACCGCCGGGCTTGGTTCATGGCGTTCCTCTCGAGAATGCTGAGATGCTTGCGGCCGCGATCGCAAAGGAGTTGCAGCGGGGGCGATGTTCGGACACGGAGGCGGAGGAACAACGCGGGCTTTTGCGGGAGAAGTGCTCGGCACGAGAGTATTACGAGCCTCTGCTTGCATGGGCCCGAAACCC
>JANQSL010000086.1 GCA_028284075.1 Candidatus Sumerlaeia bacterium
ACTAAAAGCCCCCACGCCGGCACGCTTCAGCACCCCGTAATTGACCATTTGGGTGCCTTCCTGCTCCCGCGTAACCGCAGCGACGGGAACAACGTTCACACATCCTGTATCCGCGGCCCGGGAAAGAACATACTGTACACCTGTTGTGGAATCACAAACCGGGCTTGTGTTTGCCATTGCGTGAATCGTGGTGAACCCCCCGGCGGCAGCCGCACAGGTACCGGTCTCAATCGTTTCCGCTCCTTCACCGCCTGGCTCCCGCAAGTGCGTCCGCAAATCGATAAAACCAGGCGTGAGGTGGAACCCGGAGGCATCGATCACACGATAACCGTCCGTCTCCGGCATACGGCGCGAAATGTCTGAAACCACGCCGTCGTCGACAACAAGGTGCATCCCGCTGTGCACCCCCTGCGAAGGGTCGACAACTGTGGCGTTGATGATGATGAGGCTGTCAGGCTTCAAGGTCGCGAGCTCCTCGAAGAAGATACATACAGGCCATCCGCGCAGCGACACCGTTTGTCACTTGGTCGAGAATTCTGGTGCGAGGATCGTTCATGACATCCCGCGACAACTCGACGCCAAAATTCACCGGGCCGGGATGCATGATGATGGCATCCTGCTTCGCATGACGCATGCGCTGTGGATCAAGTCCGTAGAGCTGCTTGTATTCCTTCAACGACGGGAACAGACTCCTCCCCTGCCGTTCAAGTTGAATTCGCAACATGTAAACGACGTCAGCATTCCGAATGCCTTCGTTCATGTCGTGACATATCTCGGCTCCCATTGCGCTGAATCCTTCGGGTACGAGCGTCGGAGGGCCAATCAGCGTCACTTTCGCACCGAGGCGGGTCATTGCCAGAATATTGGATCGTGCGACACGGCTGTGCAAAATATCACCAACCATGCAAATTTTCAAACCATCGAGCTCACCCTTGTTTTCACGAATCGTGAAGCAGTCCAGCAGAGCCTGAGTCGGATGCTCATGCTGACCGTCTCCCGCGTTGATAATGGAAGCGCGAACCTGGCGGCCAAGGTATTGATGAGCACCGGATGAGCCATGGCGAATAACAACGTAATCCGCACCCAGTGCCTCAATGGTCTCAACGGTGTCCAACAGCGACTCGCCCTTGTTCACACTGCTCGTGGCGACATCGAAATTGATGACGTCCGCACTCAGACGACGCGCAGCCAGCTCGAAAGACGTTCGCGTGCGGGTCGAATTCTCAAAGAAAAGATTAACCACGGTCTTTCCACGCAGCGTTGGAACCTTTTTCACCGTTCGCGTCACGACATGCTTGAAGCCAGCGGCGTTGTCCAGAATGAGAAGGATGTCGTCCCTCGACAACTGTTCGATGCCGAGAAGGTCCTTGCTTTGGAGCTGACCGTCTTGAGCCGTTTTCATTCGTCCGCGTTCTCGATTCTGACATTCCGGCGGCCCTTGCGGATCTCGCCGATAACCCAGGCGCGCTCGCCCTGGCTTTCAAGAAGCGCAAGCGTGCGCTTCGCTTTTGTTTTCGGAACCACGATGACGTAACCAATGCCCATATTGAAAACCTTGAACATCTCCGCGCGATCAATGTTTCCCTTTGATTCCAGAAGACCGAAAATCGGTGGAATCTCCCAGGACGACACATCGATGGCGGCGACACAGTCCTTTGGGAGAACACGGACGACGTTGCCCGGCAGGCCTCCGCCCGTGATGTGTGACATGGCCAGCGGCCTGATCTCTTTCATCAACGCGGCGACTGTTTTGACATAGACGCGTGTGGGTTCCAGCAAAGTGTCGCCGAGTGATGCTTCAAGCCCGTGGTTTTTCTTTGTTTTCAACTTTGCCTGCTTCACGACGGCGCGCACGAGACTGTATCCGTTGCTGTGAATGCCGGAAGAACCAACGCCGACAATCACATTGCCGGGTTTGACCTTTGTACCGTCCACAACTTTCGGCTGATCCACCATCGCCACCCCGAAACCTGCAAGATCGAAGTGGCCAGGCCTGTAAACACCGGGCATCTCCGCCGTTTCGCCTCCCAACAGCGGAATCTCCGCCGCTCGACAACCCTCAATGATCCCCTGCAGAACGGCGTCGGATTCCGTCGGAGTCAGCCGGCCTGTCGCGTAGTAGTCCAAAAAAAACAGCGGCTTCGCGCCGCTGACAATAAGGTCGTTCACCACCATGGCGACAAGATCAATGCCGATGGTGTCGAGCTTTCGCATCTTGCGCGCGATCAAAAGCTTTGTTCCCACGCCGTCCGTTGCCGCCAGCAGCAGTGGCTTCCGCATCCCCTTTGTTTCAAGAGGCCAGGCCCCGCTGAAACCTCCGATGTGCGGGTTCCTCCTCGCCAGCCGTTTGACCAGAGCGTCACCCTCTTCGATGGAAACACCGGAGGCGGCATAGGACAGTTTCTTTGTCTTCGATCGTGCCTTTGTTGTCATGGAACCAGAGCAGCCTTCTTTACGGATGGGCGCGACGCGCGCGGACGGCCGTCGGGATAACGGCCCGTGAAACACGTCGTGCAGTACTGCATGGTGGGGGAAACGGCCCGCATCAGACCGTCCATGCTGATAAACGCCAGGGACTCGACTCCGAAGTGCCCCCGCATTTCATCGGGGTCCATTTGGTTGGCGATGAGCAATTCTTCATCCGGCGTGTCGATCCCGTAGCAACAGGGATGACGCCACGGCGGTGCGGTAATGCGAAAATGCACCTCGCGAGCCCCCGCGTCACGAACCAGGCCCACGATCTTGCGTGCGGTGGTGCCGCGAACAACGGAATCGTCCACGAGAATCACGCGCTTGCCCTGCAAAGCCTCGCGGACGGGGTTGAATTTCATCTTCACCCTCTCAACCCGTGCGCCCTGGCCCGGAGTAATGAAGGTGCGTCCGATATAATGAGATCGAATCAGGCCGATCTCCAGCGGGATTCCCGACTCCCGCGCAAAACCCATCGCCGCGGGATTTGATGAATCCGGTACCGGCACAACGACATCCGCTTCCGCAGGAGCCTCCCGCGCCAGTTCCTCCCCCAGACGGACACGATACTGATAGATGCTTTTCCCGGCGGCGTGGCTGTCCGGCCGTGAATAATAGATCAGCTCGAAAACACAGGAGGCGGGCGGTTCCGCCGTCGGCAGCGCCTGAAACTTCTCCGGATCGCCGTTACGGAAACACAGCCCCTCGCCGGGTCTCAACTCCCGCAGGAATGTCGCCCCCATGATGTCCAGCGCACAGGATTCGGATGCAACAACCCAGCCATCGTCCAACCGCCCCAGGCAAAGAGGACGAAACCCGAAGGGGTCCTTCACCGCGTAGATCTCGTTGTTGTGCAACAGACAAATGGAATAGGCCCCATGCAGCTTTGGCAGCGACTTGACAAGCGCCTCGCGAAAATCACCTCCGCGGTTCTGGGCAATCAGATGAACCAGCAGCTCGCTGTCCGTCGTGGATTGAAAAATGGCGCCGTTGGCTTCCAAAAACCGGGCAAGTTCCTCGGCATTCGTAAGGTTCCCATTATGCGCAACAGCCATTTCTCCGCCACGGTAGTTCGCGCGCAGTGGCTGAGCATTGTAAGGCGCCGTCCCGCCCGCCGTCGAGTAACGCACGTGGCCGATGGCAACTCTGCCCTTCAGGCCCTCCCAGTCATTATCCCGAAACACATCGCTCACCAGCCCGGCGCCCTTGCGCATGTAGAGCCGCTCACCGTCATGTGTGGCGACACCGGCGCTTTCCTGGCCACGGTGCTGTAACGCAAAGAGGCCGAGCGCCGCAAGACGCCCGGCCTCGGGATGATTGTAAACGGCGACAACGCCGCAGCCCTCTTTCGGGCGATGAGCGAAATCAGCGGCCCGGATGGCGCCGGAAACGGAGGTTAGAGGGGAGTTTCCCAAGCTGCTCGTATCTCCGCGAGTGAAATCCGCGCGAGACCCTGCACATCCAGGTGCCCGGACGCAACCGTTCCGATTTGCAAAGCCCTAACATTTCGCGCGTCGCACTGCCACATCAGCGCGGGGATGCTTTCGACCCTGCAAGTTACAGCAAAACGGGACGGTTCCTCACTCAGAAGAGATACGG
Organism: Candidatus Sumerlaeia bacterium; assembly: GCA_028284075.1. Classification (GTDB taxonomy): domain Bacteria; phylum Sumerlaeota; class Sumerlaeia; order SLMS01; family JAHLLQ01; genus JAJFLJ01. The sequence continues at coordinate 4,069 of JANQSL010000086.1, forward strand.
CGGGCTCCTCATCAGTTGGCAAATTCACCGTCGCGCCAAGCTCTTCGCGTGCATTCAGGGCCATTTCCGCCAGAGCGATCAACAGCCCGCCCTCCGCAATGTCGGAAGCGGCCGTCAACAACCCCTCACGGTTCAGCAGGAGAATTGTCTGCTGAACGTTCTTTTCCGTTTCCAGATCGACACGAAGTGCCGGACCGGGAATGGAGCCCGTTCGGTCACGAAGAATCTTCGATCCACCAGCATGGGTTGCCGCCGGTCCGACAAGAAACACGGCATCGCCTTCCTTTTGGAAGGCTCCCGGTGTCAGGTATGCCGGGTTGTCGATAACTCCCATCATGCCGATGACCGGAGTCGGAAAAACCGCCATGCGCGGCGACTCGTTGTAGAGGGACACGTTGCCTCCGGTTACCGGTGTTTCCAGTGCCCTGCACGCATCGCCAAGACCCCGGATGGCTTCCTCGAGCTGCCAGGCGCCGGCGCTCTTGCGGGGGCTTCCGAAGTTCAGATTGTTGGTAACCGCCAGCGGCCTGGCGCCACAGGCCACCAGGTTGCGAGCCGCCTCCGCTGTCACGCATTTCGTCCCTTCGTACGGATCCAGCATACACCACAAACCATTGCCATCCGCCGTCATGGCCAACAGCCCATCAAACCCGCGTATGCGAATAACACCCGCTCCGAGACCCGGACGCACAACCGTGTTGGTCTGCACCTGGTGGTCATACTGCTCGTAAATCCATCGCTTCGATGCGAAATGCGGCGACGCCAGGGCTGTCTTCAAAACCTCCGTCCAGTCGAAACCCGACACTCCGCAATCGCACCAGTCCGTGGTTTCAGGTGGCGAAGGAACGATCTCCACAGGGTCCGGCCAGACCAGCTCGTTGCAAATGACCTGCAGCGGGATGTCCGCCTCAACCTGGCCATGATGCTCCACGACGAACCGGTCCGTGTCCGTCGTCGTGCCAACCACATGCGCCTGCAGATCCCATTTCGCGAGGATCTTCTCCACCGCGGCAAGGTTGTCCGGCGCGACAACCGCCAGCATGCGCTCCTGGGATTCGCTCAGCAAAAGCTCGTAGGCTGACAGATTCTTTGCCCGCTGCGGAACCTTGTCGAGATCCATGCGCAGCCCCAGATTGCCTTTGGACGCCATTTCCGTCGAACTACAAGTCAGGCCCGCGGCACCCATGTCCTGCAACGCGATGATCTTCCCGCTTTGAATCAATTCGAGCGTGACCTCGAGAATCTTCTTCTCCATGAAGGGATCGCCGACTTGGACGCATCCGCGATCCTCCTC
>JANQSL010000106.1 GCA_028284075.1 Candidatus Sumerlaeia bacterium
GGCTCTGCTTCGCACGGCAGTCCTGGAGATGGGGGCCAGCTGCGGTCCCCGCGACATTCTTTTGCGCACGGCACACTGGCTGCAGCGCCAGGTGGAAACCGAGCAGTTTCTGACGGCATGGTTCGCTCTCTGGGAGCCGGAGTCGGCAACTCTCCGGTTCGCAAGCGCAGCCCACCCTCCCGCCATTCTGTGGCGAAAGGGCAGGGAACCCGCATTCCTTGAGTGCGAAAACGGACTGCCTCTCGGTTTGCCGGGAATGCCGCCAAGGGGTGGCAGTGAGGAGGAGTTGAAACTCGAAGCAGGCGATCGTGTCTTTCTTTATACTGATGCATGGATCGAAAGCCAGGCCGTTGACGGGACATCACTGGAAGGCAATGCTTTCCTCGAGTTCATTGGAAACGCACTGAACCAGCCGCTTCACTCCGTAACAACAATTCTCTATCATGAGTTCGAGCGTTTTACCGCAAACACCCGCATTCGCGATGACGTCAGTCTTATGGTCATCGAAAGACGGGAGTAGTTCACACTCTCCAGCACGAGAGATGCTCCACCCTCGTTACGACAGGGGAAACAAAACGCCCCACCAACGAGGACTGTCATCATACCGCGTTGCCTCCGCGCGTTTCCATTAATCGAGTTATTGCTCGTTGTCGCCACTGTGGCGGTTCTTTCGGCAAGTGCTGTTCCGAATTTCCTTGAAGCCCAGACCAGATCCAGGATCGCCCGTGTCAAATCGGACATGCGAACAGCTCACAGTCCCCGGAGTTCGATATCATTCAACGGGTGATCGACTCTGACCAGGACCTCGGCACTTTTCCGGCGGCTGCCCACGATCCGACAAACGGCACGCGCAGCCAGGGCAACATCTGGCGTGCAGGCGGTGCAGGCATGAATGCCGCGGGGCGGTTTATCGGGTCCGGGGGAGGCCTTTGATACGCCTCTGACGTTGCACCACGGGCCGAACACAGGCGATTTTCCCGCCGTCACCACTGGAGGCGTGATATGGAAACCCTTGAAGTCAAGTGCCCCGGCTGCAAAATGATCCTGATTGTCGACAAGAAAAGCGGCAAGGTCGTGGAGAAACGCAAACCTCTGGTGGAGGAGGGAGAATCGACCGGAGACCGGTTTGAAGACGCCCGCAAACTGGTCAAAACAGCGGACAAGCGCATCGAGGAAAAAGTCGAGGCTGCGAAGAAGGCTCAAAAGGAAAAGCTCTCCAAGCTCGATGCACTCTTCTCAAAGAGGAAGCAGGAAATCGAGGAATCCGGCGAGCCTATTGAGAAGCCGGACAACCCTTACGACAATACCTGAAAGCTCCACCATCGGGAACACACTCCTGTAATTCTTGCCTTGCATTCATTCAAGGTATTCCAGAGATGTATTGGTTACGAGAGAACCCGGCCAGAGGTTTTTATTCGGCCTTCGGGAGGAGTATTTGACGGGCGGTTCGCAAAAGGCTTTTCAGGAACAAGCCCGCACGTCGGCTGTTTCCGTCGACGAGAGGGAGCCAATGCGTTTTGGCGAGCGCCATTGCCGGGCGCTGCTGGATGGAGCCGGCCTCAGCATCGGGTTCTACGATCACCGGGGAACGTGTCTGTATTTGAATCGAAAAGCATGCGAACTCATGAAGGGTTCGTTGAGCGACTTTGCCGGACGCGGGGTGGTCGATCTTTTCGGGGAACGGATGGGAAGGCTGATCCTTGAGAGGATCAGCAAGGTTCTGGCACAGAACCAGCCTGTTGTATTCGAAGACGAACTCGACCTGCCATCAGTCCGGGCATGGTTTTCATCAACATACACACCGATTGCAAACGATCAGGACGCGATCGAGGGTGTTCAGATCATATCGCAGAACATCAGCGACCGGAAGCTCGCGGATGCCTCGCTGCGAGGAAGCGAGCGGCGAGTCACAAGTATCCTGCAGGCGGCACCCATCGGGATAGCGGTTCTTGAAGACCGGATCATGCTCGATGCCAACGATCGCTTCTGCAAACTGACGGGTTACGCCAGAGAGGAGTTTATCGGCAAGACTCCCCGCATGTTTTACCTGAAAAACGAGGAGTACGAGCGCGTTGGCCGTGAACATTACGAAGAACTCCGCCGGTACGGAACAGGCACGACGGAGATTCAGCTTCGAAGAAGGGATGGCAGAATACTCACTGTTCTTCTGAGTTCCGCGTTGCTGAATCCCGCTGATCCGTCCGCCGGTGTAACCTGTACATTGCTGGACATTACTCCGCGCAAAGAGGCCGTGGAGGCTTTGAAAGAAAGTCGGAGACGTTTGTCGACGCTGCTAAGCAATCTGCCCGGCATGGCATACCGCTGCGGAAACGATCCGGACTGGACGATGGAGTTTGTCAGCGAGGGGAGCTTTGATCTTACGGGCCTCACGCCACGGGAACTTACCGGCACTCAGGGGACGATGTACAATCACCTTATCGTCCCGGATGACCGACCCCATGTCTGGGATCAGATTCAGAATGCCATCGCCAGGTGCAGCCCCTTTGAACTCACATATCGAATCCGGACGACAACGGATCAGGAAAAATGGGTCTGGGAACAGGGGCGGGCCATTTTCGACAACTCCGGCGATGTTGTCGCACTCGAGGGATTTATTACCGACATCACGGACAAGAAACATGCGGAGCAGGAACGGGAACGCCTGCAGCTGCAGATTCGCCAGGCGCAGAAAATGGAAGCCATCGGTCAACTGACAGGAGGAGTTGCACACGATTTCAACAATCTTCTGCAGGCCATTCTGGGTTACACGGAACTGGCACAGGACAGCCTGGCTCCGGACAGTCGCGCCGCCGAGTCTCTGGCGCAGGTTTCCCATGCGAGTGAGCGGGCGGCGGAGCTTGTCTCGCAGCTCCTCATGTTCAGCAGGCAGCAGGCAATGCATCCTGAAAACATTGACCTTAATGAGGCGATTTCCGGGACGCTCAAGATGCTGCGCCGCGTTATCGGCGAGGATATTCAGCTTCGATGGCACCCCTTTGCCGGCCTTACCCACATTCGCGCTGACAAGGGGATGGTCGATCAGGTGCTGATGAATCTTTGTGTTAATGCCCGTGATGCCATGCCCGACGGCGGGGCTCTCACAATCAAGACGGAATACTGTTTCATCGGGGACGATTACCTTCTTACACATGCGTGGGCCACTCCCGGGTCGTATGTGCTGATGACGGTTTCTGACACAGGCGAGGGAATGAATCGGGAAACGCAGGACCACATCTTCGAGCCGTTTTTCACGACCAAGAAACTTGGCAAAGGCACGGGGCTTGGACTCGCCACAGTCTATGGCATCGTCAAGCAACATGGTGGAATGATCAATGTTTACAGCGAGCCGGGGACGGGGACGGTCTTCCGAACGTACTGGCCCGTCAGTGAAACCACTCCCGAGCCTTCATTTGAATCGGATGTTCTCTCCGATACGAGAGGCAACGAAACCATCCTGATCGCGGAAGACGACGACAATGTCCGGGATTTGTCCCAAACCATTCTCGAACAGGCCGGATACAAGGTGATTGTGGCGCGGGACGGGGAAGAGGCGGTGGAGCTGTTCAAACGCAACGCTCCGGAAGTCGATCTTGTCATGCTGGATCTTATCATGCCGCGCAAGGGCGGCAGGGAGGCATGCGAGGCGATGCGCTCTGAACAGCCGAATCTCAATGTCGTCTTCGCCAGCGGCTACAGCGACGATGAAATCCGTTCCCGTTTCATTACGGATCAGGGTTACAAACTTGTCCAGAAACCCTATACAAGGCGTGAACTCCTGAAGGCTGTTCGTAACACGCTGGACGGAACCGCTTAGCTCTGTTTCAGGTGGCGCTTGGGAGGAGCACTTGAAAGCGGGCGCAGCTCTCCCTGTCCGGGGGCGCTTTCTCTCGCTGCCGGGAGGGGCGGTTCACTGAAACCACTTCGTTTGCAGAAACAAACCTGGATTTCTTCAAGGGGCCTGTTTTCTGTTTCGTTTTCAACGAGGCCCACTTACCGTCCCGGGACCTTTCTCGTTCCCTCTCTTCTCCCATGCCGCTTGCTCCCAACGATTTCGTTCATCTCCATGTTCATTCTGAATACAGCCTTCTGGACGGCGCCAACCGAATAGGCCCGATGCTGGACCATATCAAGTCCATCGGTCAGGATACGGTGGCGCTGACGGATCACGGAGTCTTGTTCGGTGCTTTGGAATTCCATACCAGGGCAACGGCGGCGGGTGTGAAGCCGATCATCGGGTGCGAGGTTTACATCACCCCAAAGAGCAGGCGTGATCGGGCACCGGGCGAGCAGAAGAACAACCATCACCTGCTGCTGCTGGCAGAAAACTATCAAGGTTATCTGAATCTCTGCAAACTGTCGTCCATCGGTTATACCGAAGGCTTTTATTACAAGCCGCGCATCGATTTTGAGACTCTCGTTCAGCACAAGGAAGGTCTGGTCGCCACGTCTTCATGCCTGGCAGGCCTGATTCCGCAGCGTCTGATGGATCGCGACGACAAGGGTGCAGCGGAGATCACCGGACAGTTTGTCGACATGTTCGGGAAAGACCGCTTTTTCATCGAGCTGATGGACCACGGTCTGCGCGAACAGAAAATGGTGAACGCGGCGCTGATCGAGATTGCAAACAAACAGGATCTTCATCTGATCGCCACAAACGATGCGCACTACATGACACGGGGCGATGCGGAGCTTCATGACTGCCTGCTGTGCGTCCAGACCCAGGCGCGTCTTGCAGACAAGGATCGATTCCGGTTCGACGCGCAGGAGTTCTACCTGAAGTCGACACAGGAGATGGCGAAGATATTCGGTGACCTTCCGCAATCGCTGACCAACACGCGGCTTGTTGCGGAGATCTGCAACGTCGAGATGCCGGAGCGAAAGTACCGCATTCCGAAGTTTCCCTGCCCGGATGGCCTGTCGGAAGATGATTACCTGCGGAAAAAAGTCTGGGATGGCGCACGAATGCGGTATGAAAGGCGTGCGGATGAGGACAAGGATCTTCGCGACCGCATCGAGTTCGAACTGGACACGATCATCGGCATGGGATTTCCCGGTTATTTTCTGATTGTGGCGGACTTCATCGAGTATGCCCGCGACGCGGATATCCCGGTTGGTCCGGGACGCGGGTCGGCGGCGGGCTCGGTTGTGGCCTATTGCCTGCAAATCACCCAGCTGTGTCCCCTTGAGCACGGACTGCTTTTCGAGCGGTTCCTGAATCCTGATCGAATTTCGATGCCGGATATTGATATCGACTTCTGCTACGAGGGTCGGGGTGAGGTCATCAACTACGTTCGGCGCAAGTACGGCGAACAGTGCGTTTCACAGATTATCACGTTTGGAACCATGAAGGCCAAGGCGGCGGTCCGCGACATGGGGCGCGTCCTGGATATGCCGCTGAATGTTGTCGACCGAGTCGCGAAGGCGATTCCCAACGATTTAAAGATGACAATTCCCCGCGCAAAGGAGGAATCGCGGGATCTGCGCGAAATGCTGGAAACGGACCCCCAGATCGCACGACTGATCGAACTCGCGGGCAAAGCGGAAGGCATGGTGCGTCATGCCAGCACGCACGCCGCCGGAATCATCATCGCCGATCAGGATATTACAAACTACTGCCCGCTCTACAAGCCACCCAATGAAGATCGTCCCGCCACGCAGTTCACGATGACGGAGTGCGAGGAATCCCTCGGTCTTCTGAAGATGGACTTCCTGGGGATCAAGAACCTGACGATCATCGACCGTGTGTCCAAGTGGCTGCGGGAGCGGGAAGGGATCGATGTCGACTGGACGAAGATCCCCATGGATGACCCGAAGGCATACGAGGTCCTTCAGGCGGGGCAGACACTTGGCGTGTTTCAGTTGGAATCCGACGGCATGACAAATCTCGTCAAGCGCCTGAAACCGACGGAGTTCGCTGACCTCACGGCTTTATTGGCATTGTACCGCCCCGGCCCGCTGGGTGCGGGCATGCACGAC
>JANQSL010000129.1 GCA_028284075.1 Candidatus Sumerlaeia bacterium
AATGGCACGAAGGTAGTTGTCAGCGCCGATGAGGCCGCTGCCATCGGTGTCTTCCCAGTTGGTGCCGACGAGCTCCGAAGAAGCGACGGAATCGCCAAGACCACTGAGCTTGTGCTCAAGGATATACTGCTGAACAGCACCGTCGATCTTGGTCTGGTTTTCCTGGCAGGCATTCAGACGGCTGATGTTACGAGCCTTGATGAAACCAGGAACTGCGATGGCGATGAGGATACCGATGATCGCGACAACGATCATGATCTCAACGAGTGTGAAGCCCTTACGATTCTTGCTAAGCATTGGCAGAGTCTCCTTGCCGAAAATTGGTCTTCTTGACCGCTTGCATGCTCTCACTCAATGCGAGGGTGGTGCCAGGATTTGCCTGCTGGTCAGGCGCGACTCCCGTCAATTTCAAGTCCAACGCTTTCAGTAGTCTGGAAATTATCCGGCAGGAAATTCTCTGAATATTGGATGCTCAAAAAAACACAATTTCAGTTCTTGTGTAATGGGGGTGACAGGAACCGTTTCCCCGGTTACTCATCGAAGAGTTCGTGCCGCACCATTTTGTTGTGAAGACTCTTTCGACTGATCCTGAGAAGATCAGCCGTCTCCTGGCGGTGACCGCCGGTCCTGGCAAGAGCGGCTCGAATCAGAAATCGTTCAATGTGGTCACTGATCTTTGTAAGACGCTCGGCCAGCGGCAGCTCGAAATTGTTGGTATTCAAGAGACTGGAGAGATCCAGATCCTCAAGAGGTCCCGAATTCGGAGCCAGCGAGGTCTCGCTGGCTCCTCCTGACCTGACGACGGGCGGGAGAACACTGGCGGTAATCGTTTCACCACCGGTCATGAGCATGGAGCGCTGCACGATGTTTTCGAGTTCACGAACGTTTCCAGGCCACGGATAGCCCATGAGAAGTTCGAGAGCTTCAGGCTCAACCCCGTGGATGTTGCATCCCAGCTTGGAGTTGTATTGGTCAATGAAGTGATCAATCAGGAGAGGGATATCCTCTTTGCGTTTGCGGATCGGCGGAAGAAATACGGGAAGCACATTGATGCGATAATAGAGATCCTCGCGGAAAGATCCATTCTCAACACACTTCCCAAGATCGCGATTCGTTGCGCAAACAACGCGGATATCGACTTTGACGGTTTTTGTCGAACCGACGCGTTCGATTTCCCGCTCCTGAAGGACGCGCAAAAGTTTTGCCTGCAGCGGCAGGCTCATGTCGCCGATTTCATCAAGGAAGATCGTTCCGCTGTTGGCAGCCTCGAACTTTCCGATCTTCTGACTCACGGCGCCGGTGAAGGCACCGCGTTCATGGCCGAACAATTCGCTCTCAAGAAGGGTTTCAGGAATCGCGGCTGTATTCACCTTGATGAAAGGGCCGGCACCGCGAGGAGAGTTGTGATGAACCGCCGCGGCCACGAGTTCCTTGCCTGTACCGGATTCTCCTGTAACCAGAACAGAGACATCGTTGTCTTTGACGCGCTCAATCAGGTGATACACCTCACGCATCGCGGCTGACTGACCAATGATGTTTCCGAACGCGAAACGTGAAATAGTCTGGCGCCGGAGATCACTAACCGTTTCCGAAAGCCTCAGCTTCTCCAGGGCCCGGCGGACAACGATACGGGTTTCATTCAGATCAAAGGGTTTGCTGATATAGTCGTACGCCCCGTTCTCGATCGCCTCGACCGCGGTTTTTTCCGTACCGTGCGCGGAGATCATCAACACAATGATGTCGGGGCGGATTTCCCGCGCCTTCTTCAAAGCGGTCATCCCATCCATGCGGGGCATCCGCAGGTCCATGATGACCATATCGAAGTGCTCTTTCGAAATCTTCTCGACCGCTGTCAGACCGTCGCCGCAGTCGTCAGTCTGATAGCCTTCGCGGCTCAGCAGTTCTCCGAGAACGAATCGAATATTGGGCTCATCGTCGACGATCAGAATGCGGGGAGTTTTTGATGCCATGCTACTGAATGTAATCGTTGAGAATGTTTTCGATGTGTTCCTGCCGTCCGCTTCGGCATTCCGGCTCGCCGGTCTGAAGAACGTGTTTCTCAAGATCGGCAAAGCCCGCCGCACCACTCTCAATCCGCCTGCCCAGTTCACTCCCCCACTCAGCGTACCGCTCGCGAAGAATTTCCTCGAGAACGCCGTCCTCGCGCAACTTCGAAGCAATCCTTAGCCCCCGCGCAAATGTGTCCATACTGCCAATGTGGGCATGGAAAAGATCCACGGGATCGATGGACTGCCGACGAAGCTTTGCGTCGAAGTTCAATCCCCCTGTGGTAAAGCCTCCACCCCTCAGAACAGAGTACATGGTAAGTGTTGTCAGATAAAGATCGGTTGGAAACTGATCCGTATCCCATCCGAGCAGGGTGTCACCCCGGTTTGCATCGATGGAACCGAAGATGTCGTGCGCAAAGGCGTATTCGAGCTCATGGAGCATGTCGTGACCGGCAAGTGTTGCGTGATTCACCTCGATGTTGAGACGAAAATCATCCAGCAGGTCGTACTTCTGAAGAAACGCGTGGCAAGTCGATGCGTCGAAATCGTATTGATGCTTGGTTGGTTCCTTCGGTTTGGGCTCAATATAGAAGGGCCCTTGAAAACCAATTTCCTTTTTGTAGTCCACCGCCATGTGCATGAAGCGGGCAAGATGCTCTGTTTCTCTCTTGAGGTCCGTGTTGAGGAGAGTCTCGTAGCCTTCGCGACCGCCCCAGAAAACATAGCCTTCCGCGCCAAGTTCGAGAGAGATCTCCAGTGCCTTCTTCACCTTTGCCGCGGCCCAGGCAAAAACATGAGGTGAAGGACTTGTGGCGGCTCCCGCCATAAAACGCGGGTTTGAAAAGAGGTTTGCCGTTCCCCAGAGGGGGCGAATCCCGGTGTCGTCCTGCAATTTTGTGGCGAGAGAAACGATCCGGTCGAGAACGGCGTTCGTCTCCGAGAGAGTCTGCATTTCCGGAGCAATGTCCCAGTCGTGAAAACACCAGAGCTTCACGCCGAGTTTTTGAAAGAACTCGAAGGCGGCCGTCATTGTTTCTTCCGCCACGCGAACGGGATCACTCGAGGAGTTATACATCCTCCCGATCGTGGGCAGACCGAAAGGGTCATTTCCCGCAAATTTGAATGTGTGCCAGTAGCAGACAGCGAAGCGTAAATGCTGCTCCATTGTCTTGCCGGCAATGACTTCTGCAGGATTGTAGTGGCGATACGCGAGAGAGTTGCGGGTGCCCGGCCCCTCATAGCGTATCGTGGGAATGCCGGGGAAATATTCTGTCATCAAAGGAGTGCCCGTGTTTCAGAGTGGGCCATGCTGGAACACAGAGTGTTCCCGGTGGTCCAGACGTTTTGCAGAGGGGCAACTCTTCGAGATCTTGCTAAACGCCTTCGGATTCCATCCACCCGATCACTTCACGCGCTTCAACAAGGCCGGAGTCGAGACGCAGCGCTTCGCTCAGTGCTTCACGTCCTTCATCATAACGTCCCTGGCGAACCAGGCATATGCCAAGGTTGTAATGAGCTTCCGCCGAGGGCAAAACCTGTTGGAATGCCTTCAGACTCTCCTTGTATCGTTCCTGATCGGCAAGGACCACTCCGAGGTTCACCCACGCAACATCGAGAAACGGATCCGCATCGATCGAACGACGAAGCCAGAGTTCAGCCTGCTCAAGATTGCCATGACTGTAGTGGAAGTACCCATAGTCGTTCATCAGAAGTGCGTCGTCAGGTTCCTCGGCCAGAGCTTTCTGGTATTCGTCCCGCGCACGGCTGTAACGATCAAGAGTATTGTAAAGTCCCGCGAGCTTCCGGGAAACGCCGGGAATTCCGGGGTCAAACTGACGGGCACGTTCATATTGAACGACGGCTTCGGCAAAGGAAGCCGAGCGTTCCAGCTCACGTGCCGTGGCAATGCAAAGTCTGGCCGACTCTGTGGCCGGCAGATCCCTGACACTTTCGACGACGTAGGGATTCTCGCCCTGGAAAGACGCCTGATTGGCGCATCCCGCGAGGAAGGTGAGCGTGAGACCGAAGGAAAGATATCGAAACGTCTTCATTACTATCGCCTTTTCGAAGATCGGGTCTGGTCTTCAGCCGCCGGGAGCGGAATTCCTAGTTAAGGTAGCCGGATGTCCTGGCGTGCCGGGCGCCCGCGCCACCATACAGATAATGTGCAGTAGGCTGGCGAACCACAACCACCGCCTCCGCATCCTCGATTCCCTGAATCAGGAGGTGCTCGACGAGAGCTTCACGACGAGCATGATCCAGTTTGCTGTCGCCGGAGGGTTCGATCAGAAGAGGAAACGGCTCGCGAGGAATTCGCGGAACCAGCTCACGCACCTGTCGCTGACCGTAATCACCGAGTACGGTTTCTCCTGGCACCCAGGCATAGTTGTAAACCACGAAGTCGCCACGTTCTCCCTTGGTTGCCTGCATTTCCAGCAGAACGGCCTGGCGAGTGCCTGCGGGCTCGGGAATATATCGAGCCGGCAAATCATAGCTCCCCGAGTGCTGGCAACCGGCAAGGAAACTCACAGAGGCAACGGCGGCGAGAGCAACCCAGCGAAATGAATACCTGCTCATCATGGCGAATCCTTCGGACGGGATGCGGGTCGGCATTAGTAACGCTCCTCGCGGACAGTGGCATAACCCACCGGTCCCTTGATGAAAACCTGTTCGACCCGGCGATGACGAAGCCTGTCGAAGTCTGTCTGAGCGGTGGCGCGGAAATCTCTCGGAGCCCGGCTTTCCATGCGGCCCAACAGATAGAACTCAAGATCATCCGGCTCAAACACATCCGCACCGGGAAGACCGGAGTTCACGACCTCGATTTCATCCAGTGGGCGCACGATTTGAGGTGTCACCAGAACGACGAGCTCCTGCTCCGTGCTTGCGGCTTCCTGCCCGCTCAGAAGTGGGCCGATAATCGGCAGATCACCGAAGAACGGAATTTTCGTCGAAGAGGCACCGTACTTTGACTGCATAATTCCGGCGATGGCAAGAGTCTGCCCTTCGCGAAGCTCAACAGTGGTATTGAAACTCCGTTCATCCAGCCCGGGCACTTCCGTGTTCCCCACCGTTGAACCGCCACCATCGTTTCGGGAACTGACAGAGGTATCGATGGTCATGCGAATATTATCACGATCAGTGATAAAAGGCGTGAAGGAAAGTTCGACGCCGAAGTTTTCGAACGAAACCCCCTGAAGTCCGGTGGAAGTCGCCCCTGTTACGGTCGGAATGGGGAATGACCCGCCGGTGCGGAACTCTGCAGCCTCCCCATTCATGGTTACAAGACTTGGCTCCGCCAGTGTTCTTGCAAGGTCGTTGTTGCGAAGAGCTTTCAACGCCGCCCGGAACGTATTGTCACCCAGGTAACTGAAAAGAACGTTGCCGGACCCGGGGACAGAACCCGCTGTCAGATTAGTGAGGTTGAAAATATCCGGTCCGTCATCCTGGAAGTTGAAACTGAAGCCCAGACTCCGGGCGGCGGTGCGGGAAACTTCAGCAACAGTAACTTTCAGCATGATCTGCTGCTCACCCGGAATTTTCATCTGATTGATGATGTTGGGATGGCCGCCCAGAACATAGGATCGAATGTTGGGCAAATCGGCTTCAGCCGGATCATTGAAGTTGAAACTGATGTCGGGAAACTCTGTCGGGACGGCCTCCGGATTGCCGGGAGCCTCTTCCTGCAGGATCATCAAAATCTGAGCCGCATCGATAATATCATGGGCTTCGCCACGAACCAGGAGCCGGTTCCCAACCAGGGAAAGCTCAATATGGCTCTCCGGGAAGGCTGCGTTAATCTCAGCTTCCAGCGCCTTATAGACACCCTCAAGACGCATCCGCTCTTCGGGATCCGGCACCACCCGCAAAAGATAGCTTAGCACCTGATGCTCGTAGGGGTTTGATTCGTCTTCAAACCACATGTTCAGAACTGTGGTACCTGGCTCGAGTCCGGTGACGGAAAGCTCTCGCTCCGAGATCACGGTATAGCGGGCTATTTCCTCACCCGGAATCTGAATTCGAACGGGCATACTCTTGAACAACAAAAGACGCGGCCGACCGATAACGAGGTCCATGGTGTTCTCGGCATCGAGCGTTTTTTCCACGATATTTCCGAACTTGCGGCGGACGTCCTCGGTTACCGCAGGGGTGGCTCCGAAGGAGTTCCGTGGATCAAGCAGCTCAAGATCGCGGGAGTTTTCCTCGAAGAGCCCGGCGCTCTTGTCGGGAGTCATTGCCTCCGCTGCCGTCCTGGGAGGCTCCAGCAACAAGGGTTCACCTCCGCTCTGCGCAAAGAGAGGACTGGCTCCCAGCCCCGCCATGAGAGTCAGAGCCTTGCAAAAAATTCGAGCACTCGAACTTGGTTTCGTTCCGTTTTTGTGTCTCACGTCAGCCAGCCTGGTCAATGAACTGAGGCACACTCGTGCCGTCTTGCCCCTACGGGTGCGTCCCCCGGTCCCTTGCAGGCGAGCAGAACTCGCAAGGGGGAAGACACCCGGCTATCCTTCGGATCGACGCCCGTCACTTTGAGTTCGTCCCCCACAGCGACGCTAGCACTTTTCGCGGGAAACTCAACAATCGCATGGACATCGCCACTCGGCGCCACAAATCTCCAAGGCGCCACCTCTCTCACCACCGCTGTTACTCTTCCCGCCCGATCCAGCGCCACCACATCAATGGCGAATTTCATCCAGTGAGTATGTACGGAACGACAAGGCACAATAAGCAGCGCCGTACCCGAGTCGAGTCCCTCCCGAAACATCAAACCGCGCAGCCGCGACCACCAGGAAGAGGCGATCTCCAGTCGCTCAACAGCGACTTCCGAACCGCGGGTAACGTTTACGAGCCCTGCCATCGGCTAGAACAGCCCCCTGTTGCCCATCATCTCGTCCATGAGCATGATGAACTGATAAAAGATGGGGCCAAGCGCCACGATAAGCAGACCTGGGATGAAACACAAAACCATGGGAATAACTCGACGCACCGGAAGGGTCAGCACCATTTCAAGCGCCTTCTCACGCCGGCGATGACGCAACTCATCCGACTGACGCCGAAGAACCGCTGTGACGCTTGCTCCCAACTGCTCCGCCTGAGCCAGAGATGAGGCAAAAGTCGAGAAAAACAAGTCGTCGACTCGCCGGGACATCCGCCGAATGCAATCCACCCGGCTGCGGCCGGAGAGAACATCGGCCTGATAAGTCCGGAACTCGACGGCCAGGGGACGGCTGCGGCGATGAGAGCGGAGGACGCGCTCGATGGCGATATCGAATGTCAGACCGGACTCGCTCAGGGTCGCGAGCAGTTCCAGGATAACGGGCATATCCTCCCGAATCATGGAAAGGCGCCGACGGCGGGACCCTCGAACGACCATCCAGGGGATCAGACTAATGATAACCCAGACAGTGAGGGGAAGAATGATAATAACGGGGAGGAAAATTTCTCCAAGGCCACCGGGATAGTTCGACGCCTGCACCAGAAGAAAACCCATGGGACCGGTGTACACAAAGGCCCAGGCAATGGCCAGGCCCGCGATGCAGAAAGCAGCGGCGATCAACAGAAAGATCAATGGAGCGTCTTTCGAGCGAAACCCTGCCAGATAGAGCCACTGCCGGAAAAAATTCGGCTCATCCTCATCGAAATCGAGGGCGTCCTTCTCAGGAGTTCCGGCAAGCTGGCTGAGGCGCTCGTTCCCCCGCCGCATCACCAGAATATTCCGGGTGACAAGGATCAGCGCCAGGATGGCGAGCACCCAGAGAATCAGCAGGAGTAATGCAGGAAAAGCGGGCATTCGACCTCAGAACCGGTATCGTGATGGACGAGAAAGAAGATAGATGCCAAGTGCCTGTAATAGCAGCGCGGCGGCAACAAGATATTTTCCGGTACGACTTGTCACAAAGGTCACAAACCGAGCATCCACAAAGCGCCACATCATCCAGGCAATGCTGTAGGTCACCAGAACGATAACGAGGGCGGAAAGCTTGGTTTGAAGGGTCATGGCCCGGTGCCGGCGGTCGATCTCCAGGCGGTCACGAATCGAGCCGCCGACGGCCGCCAGCACGGAGGAGAGACTGCCGCCAACCTCCCAGTGGACGGAAAGCGTGGTCACGAACAGCCGATTGTTCTCCGTGGGGAGGCGCTCGTAAAAGACTCGCAGGACCGTCTGAGGGTCGTCACCGTACTGAATCCGGCTGACGATGTCCTCCAGAGCACCGCGAAGGGGCTTTTTGACTTCTCGAGCGGCACTCTCCAGAGCTCCCGTCAAAGTCGCTCCGGCATTGAGGGCTCCCACCATGAGATCCACCGTATTGGCAAGTTGCCCCTCAACCTTTTCGTAGCGGCGGGCCGCAATGCCCTGCTCGACCTGAATACCAATGAGCAGAAGAATCAGAGCGAAGCAGAAAGCAAAAAGACCCGGAAGATTCTGAGCCATCATGAGAAGCATGGCGATAATCGCAACGAGCCAGGGGACAAGCTGGTAACGGCCGATGAGGGGTGACACGGACGGAGTGCGGTCGTCCGCCATGTCCAGCACCAGAACTCGGTCCGACAGGCGGTCCGCCGTGACCACACGAACACGCCACACCCAAAGCATGTACCAGAGGCTGAGGCACAGAATGGCAAAAGACGACAGGAGAACGATTTCAACCATCGGCGCTGGATTCCCTTTCGAAGAAGGCTGACGTGAGTCCCTCGTCCACCGGCTCAAGAGCATCGAGACAGGCCGGAACAACCCCTGTTGACTCGAAATACCCCAGACCCTGCTCCGAGTCTCTTCCGTACCCTGTACGTTCAAATCTGTAAAGATCCTGCAGGACGAAGGAGCCGTCCTCAAGCCCTGTGATCTCTGAAATTGTCTGTATTCGGCGTACACCATCCTCGTAACGGCGAAGATGCACGACCAGTCTCATGGCAGAGGCAATCTGCTCCCGAACCGCGAGGACGGGAAGGTCAGCACCCGCCATCATAACCATTGTCTCCAGCCTGGAGAGGGCGTCACGGGTACTGTTGGAATGAATTGTCGTGAGACTGCCCTCATGCCCGGTGTTCATGGCCTGAAGCATGTCCAAAGCCTCCGGCCCCCGAACCTCTCCAACGATCAAACGGTCCGGCCGCATTCGCAGGCTGTTAATGACAAGATCGCGAGTTGTGATTCGTCCCTTGCCTTCGATGTTGGGCAGGCGGGTCTCAAGGCGCACAACGTGTTCCTGAGGCAGCCTGAGTTCAGCAGCATCCTCGACAGTAATGAGGCGCTCGTTTGCCGGGATGGCTTCGGCGAGAGCACCCAGCAGCGTCGACTTGCCTGCACCCGCACCGCCCGAAACAAGAATGCTCAGGCGTGCCTTGATGGCTGCCGCCAGCAACCTCATCATGTCATTCGTCAACATTCCCAGATTCAGAAGCTCGCGCCCCCCCAGTCTGAGCCGTCCGAAACGGCGAATGCAGAGAACCGGGCCGTCGATGCTGACCGGTGGGATCGTTGCATTCACGCGGCTGCCGTCAGGAAGACGCGCATCCACCATCGGTGATGCTTCGTCAACGTGACGACCCACGCTTGAGGCAATGCGTTGAATAATGCGCACGAGGTGTGTGTTATCGCGAAACCGAATTCCCGTTTTTTCGAGAATTCCAAACCGCTCGACATAAACAGACTCCGGGCCGTTCACAAGAATATCCGTAACGGCAGGGTCCGCCATCAACTCGGCAAGAGGCCCAATGCCAAAGGTTTCCTGCTGAAGGTCATCAGCGAGTGTGCGGCGCTCGTGATCGTTGAGTGGCAGGTCCTCTTCCGCCAGAACATGGCGGACAAACTCACGCACGTACTCGCGAACCGATTCGTCACCTTCCTCCAGTATTCCTTTGCGCTCCATTTCGTTGAGCAAACGAACGTGGAGCTTCATGCGAACCTGGTGATAGCCGTCCGTAACAATCTCGGCAGTCGGGAGGGAGCGCCGGAGAGCTCCTCCGGCGAGGTCCGTGCGGGGGCGAACTCGTTCCTGCGGGGCAATAAACGCCGACTCCGTGAGGCGCTTGCGCCGCTCGTCAACGGCGACACCGTGGTGCCCGTTGGGTTCAACCGCCATGTCCCGCCGATCCGTCATCCGAGTTCACCTCCGATCGGCGTGTCCGCCTCGGCGGCAGACCCGCCACCGGAGCCATTGCCGTTCCAGGACTCGGCCCGTGCCGGAGCAATCGCTTCAATTTCGTCGGCGATGCGATTGATCGCCTTTCGGAAGCGGGAGTGCAGACCTGGCTGCAGGATATAAGGCGATCCCATGTTTGCCGCGACGAGGATTTTCTTTTCGTACGGCACGATGTGATCAATTTTGAACTTCATCCGGCGTTCGACCTCGTCCGAACGGATGTTTCCGACGAACGTGCTGTAGCGATTAAGAACCAGTCGGCGGCGTGATTCGGGGAAACCCAGCTCGTCAAGCACCTCCAGCATGCGGGCGGTGCCTTCCAGTGTTGGAACGACGCTTTCCGTCACAAGATATGCGCGATCGCACAAATCCAGAACCGCCATCATCACCTTGTCGATCATTGGAAAGGTGTCGACCACGACATAGTCGAAGGAACGGCGCCCGAGGTTGAGAACGCGGGAAATCACATCGTCGTCAATCATGGCGGCTTCGAGTGCATTGAACGGAGACGCCAACAGGTGAAGGCCCGAAGAGTGTGGCACCGCAAGTTCCCGCAACAGCGTTGCGTCAAGGCGGTCTTTTTCAGTCACGACGTTTGTCATGCTTGTCGACGGCCGCAAATCGAGAAGCGCGCTGCAAACTCCCATCTGAATCGATGCGTCGATGAGCAGCACCCGGCCAGGATAACGTTTTGCAAGAGCGCAGGATGTGTTGAGGGAAAGCGTCGATTTTCCGACTCCGCCCTTGTTCGTGAAAAAAGTGACAACACGGCCAAGAGGACGCTCTTCAGTGCGCGGGCGTCTCAGGCGGCGATCAAGAAACTGATCGAGATCACGAGAGGAAACCGGCCGCCGGAGAAAATCGCGAACGCCGATGCGCAATGCCTCAATCAGAAGGGTGGATTCCTTGCTGCTGCTGTCGGCGATTGTCGACGGATGGTAAACGGCGACGGTGTCCGTCGAAGGAGAGGCAAGTTGCACCTCCTCCATGAACGAACGCAGCTCCGACAAATCCGCACCGATTGCGAACAACACCAGGTCCGGGCGGCGATTGCGAACCATCTCAAGTCCGCGCCGCCAGGATTCGGCGGAAGACACAACGGCACGCACGTCGCTGATTCCGTCCAGTGCCTCGCGAACCTCCGGTTCAAGAGCTTCGTCGCGGCTTACGATCAATATGTGAGGTGTACGTTCCAAAGCGTTCGGCAACTCCGTTTGTTCCGCTCTATTCGCCGTAGGATCTGACCAGTGCGGGTGCCAGCAGCGGTCCGCCAATCAGCCGACGCGAGGCAAAGGCTGTCTCGATATCGACGTTTGCAATAGCTGCATCCACAGGATCGGCAAGGTGCGCCATGGCGTTCCGCGAGGGAATAAAGGAATCGAGCCGCATAATTTCGACAGCGGCGGGATAGACGGGAGGAGGCAATGTCTGAGCCGCGGCCGGGCGAATCATCGCACCACCGAAACCAACAATTCGTTCGACACCGGAGATATCGGCAAAAACCGGAACAAAATCCGGTGAGGAAGAAGTTCCAAAGCCGTTGTCCAGTGCAGGAGAGGACAGAAGCGGATCCGTCACTTTGGCCGCTTCGTGAAGATGCACGAGAGAACCTGCAACATGAAGGGCAGGGATTGTGCCATTGATGCCACGCTGCACTGTCCACTCGTTTGTTCCCATATTCACCGCCGTAACCAACAGCAGTTCATCGTCAATACGCGCCTTGAAGGGAACCGCGGGAAAACCTTCTGAAGACAGAACGGTAAGAAGCGTGTCTCCGGGAAGGCCACCGATTCCTCCTGCATCAACTTCGGTCCGCCGGATGAACTGTCCGTCCCGAATCGTCGCGGTAAGACCAACCTCGGAGATCTCGCCGGATGCCGTCACAAAAACCGATTGCCAGACATTCGGGGTCAGCGCGTTCCAGAATTCCAGTGTCAGCCCGTAGTATGCGACGCCATCCAGGCCGGCGGGCGGTGCGATTGAGGAAGGAGCGACAGGTCCGGCGGAAAGAACCGGTTCCGCATCGGCAATCGAGGTTGAACGAAAAGAAAGACCGTGTTCGCGGGGATTGTATGCTCCTGGTGCGGTTGGCGTCATGAAAATTGCACGGCCAAAAAGCAAAGGCATCTCGGGGCCCGACGAACTGACTCCCGGAATGTTATTAAAATCCGGAACAGCACGGTCCGACGTTCGCCGAATACGAACAAGGAACGAATTGTTCAGACCTGGCCCCGTCATGAAGTCGTCGCGCAGGTAGGGATTCGCGGGATTGTATCCTTCGTCGTGGCGGGCGGCACCGTCGTACAATCCGGCGAGCATATCACCCTCCGGACGATCAGCCGGCGGGTTCACCGTTCCATCGTTTACCTCCAGGATCGGATCATAAAAGGAATAACCGCCGATTGCCTGGCCAAGGTCTGCCGTGCCGGCAACCCCGGGAACAATGTTTACAACCGGTCCCGCGCCATAGTTGAAGGCGTCCGAAGCGAAATCGAAATCATCATCAAAACTTTGACGAACGATCAGCGATGCCGCGGCACGCTCGTCCACGGCGCTGTCGCGAAAGCGCAGGCCTTCGAGCGAGGCCGTATCGGATGCTGACTGCATTCCACGATGAACCACTTTTGTGAGAGCCAGATCCGTCACGAAAGCCGCGACTGCGAGAAGAATCAAAACAACAACGGCGAGAAAAACCGTAATCATCCCATGGCGACGAACGCCGGGTCCAGAGACCCGGCGCTTTTCGTTCGCCAAAATCACCCACGGGATCATGAGAAGCCTTTCGCCTCTTACCGTGAAGGAGAGACGACCGTGCTGGTGCGGTTGGTTCCGCGTATCTGTTCAATCATTTTTGCCGGAGCGGGGGCGGGTGGCGGCGGATCTTCATCAAGGATAATATTCCGTGCCTGCGGAATGCGAATGTCCACATCGTTTGCTCCCGACTCGGGACGGCCGGAACGCACAACGGCAACCAGGCTTCTGCCACTTGCAAGAGCTTTGGTGAGAACAACGACTTCATCCGGATCAACAGCAAAACTGATTTCCCGTATCGTGCGCATCTTCTGCTCCGGCGTTCCGATCAATCCGCTCGCGGCAAAATACTCTTCCTTCCGCTCCGTAACGCCGCTGCTGACCTGACCATTGTTGGCAACGAGGATGGTATCCGTGCTCGCGGCGGGCGGCGGAGCCGACCCACTGGGAATCACACTGGAGATTGTCTGTGCTCTTGAGCGGCCCGGAAGAGACATCAAGAGGTCGAATCGGTCTCCCTGAAGCATTCCCTGAACACCGCTGACCTGCTCGGCATTTACAACAATGGCGCGCTTGCCTGGAGGGATCGCGCCGGCAATGCCGGGGCGCGTGCCTGCAGGTAAAAAATCCGCTTCAGTAAAGGCCATGAATGCCTTTTTCGGATGCTTCAGGACACGGCCCATGATATCCTGAACATTTGAAATCGGCTCGACCGCAACCTTGTCAGGATCAACCGGAACTTCCATGAATCGCATGTTGCGAACATCAAAGAGATGCTCCCGGCCCACGGTTGTGTAGGCGGGAACGCTGGTCACCGAAACAGGAACCATGATCTGACCGGGGCCTGGTGAAAGCGCGTTGTTCCGGGAGCCGAAAATCGGAATCCATCCGATGAAGCCCAATACAAGAATCGTCCCCAGAATTCCGACCAGCAACGCGACGATGATGACAGGTAGAGACCTCATGGGAGAATATCGTCCTCTCTTGCGGGATGATTGTTATTCAAACACCTCTCGCCGGTACACAGCCTGTGCACTGACGAGTCGGCGGTAGGGTCTGACTTCAGTCCCCAGTACAAATTGACGCCCGAGACCAAATTGTCCCTCATACGGACCGGCAACGCCTCCTGGGTCAACAGGTGTTCCATTCGGTGAATTCACCGCCGTGACGGCGGAATCGTCCGCCACAATGACGCCGTCCCCAACCCATTCGCTGAACATAACACTCTGGAAGGGATAGTTGAGACGAAGGGCGGCAACACCTCCCTGGGGAGAGTTGACCGGAAACGCATCGGGGTTGGGTCCCGTGTTGTCGCCTGGCTGATCCTCGGTATCGATCTCCTCAAGCACCCGAACCCAGCGAATCGACATGTTCCCGTCGTAATCCTCACTCAGCACAACAGGCACTTCAACGCTGAAGGTGCTGGGAGCGGTCGCACTCGTAACCAGTGCCCCGGGGTAACGAAGCAGCACCAGATTCCCAACCTGTTGCATGAACATGACGGGGATCAGATGCCGATTCACCAAAGGAATGGGTAGTGTGTCCAGATACTCGTAGAGCGTCAAGCCACCCGGCGCATTGACCCAGGGTGTGATATTGATTGCCAGCCAGTCTTCGCTGTAGACCCGTGTACGAAAGTCCGTCGGAGGGGCGGTGCTGTCCCTCACGTCTTCGAAAGTGGCTGTCGGAGGAAGCGGGGTGCGAGCCAGTTCACGGGAAGCGGCGTCGACAGCCTGGTTGACTGTCTGCGCCGAAAATAACATGCGGCCAAAGACCAGAACCCCGCCAACCAGTATGTAGATCAGAAAAAAAACGACTGCGAACTCAATCAGCGCGCTTCCACGGCGCCGCTTGTGAGCATGGCGATACCATTCTCTGCGAGCAGTCATATGAGCTTTTTGCATCCCCGGACAGATACCTTACGGTGAGATCAGGCGCCCGCCGGAGTCTGAAGGCAAGACTTTCTTGAACACAAAAAGAAACCGCCCGGGACAATCCGGACGGTTTCAAGATCAACCTGTTCAAGTCAGACTTTAGGGAACAGGAAGCGGAGCAACAACCAGAGCCTCAAGGGTGTCGGCGGCGATCGTGCCACCCGGACCGTAGGCGCCGTTGAAGACGTTGGTGTCAACGCGGTTCGTCGCGGTGGCGGCGAGGATTTCGTCAAGAGCCACAACGATGGGCTGAGCAACATCCGCATCGGTAACTTCGATCAGCTGACCGGAGAAGATCGGGCCATTGTCCTCGGCGTGAGCACCGGGAAGAATGACTGCCGTCAGGCCCCAAAGGTCGGCGGTCTTGTGACCAACCAGGGAAATCGCGGCGATGGAAACGATAAGAATCGCAACCAGGAGAACGCCATATTCGACGACTGCCTGGCCTTTACGGGTCTTGCGGAGCTTGCTGAGCATAATAGACTCCTTCTGGTGTGGGCGCTAGTAGCCAGTGGTGGATGTAATCCAAAACTGGCAGCAGGGTCTGGTCAATAACGGGGCGTGTCAATCTTTTTGGGAGCCCTTTTTTTCCTTGCGAAAAGGGTGGACGGATAAAGTTCGCCGCTCCCTGATTTCGTTATTCTCCGCTAAAATTCGACAACCACATCCCACTCCAAAATACTGAACATATTGACTTTAGTATCAGAGGAATTGACAAAAAAGCCGCCTTCCAGAGTCCGGTCTGAGAGTGCCTGACAAATCACTTTTCTTTGGCATTTTGCCAGGCACTCACAACACTATTTCATCATCCAAACTTCCGGTTTGGTGTCCGCCTGCTCCTCCACGTCAAAGAAGTCGAGTATCGCCGTCATGACCTCGTCACGTGCAAGAGACGACGTGATCAGCTCGAATGGAAATCCGAGAACAACAACCTTTCGCTCCGGAAAGCCACCGACATAGGTGATACCCGCTCCACCGGACCCGGTCCCGGTATAACTCATGGCGGGAATTCCTCCTGCAAAACCCTGGAGCACGTCCGGAAACTCGGCATCGTAGTTCCGGCCTCCGGGGGCAAAGTTTATGGAAATGCCCTGGAAAATATTCCCCGCGTCTCCCGCAGCTGTGTAACTTCCCGCATCATCCGCGACGTAATCCGTGTGGAGGGTGTCGTTGAGGAAAGTAACACCACCCCCCTGAGCTTCAAGATCCCATCCGATTTCCGCCCCGCTGGCAAAGAGCCTGCCTCCGCCGTTCAGGTACTCCGTCACGCGTGTTTGTTCGCTCGAACCGAACGTCTCGTCACCGGTGGACTCCTCACCAAGAATCCAGACCACCGCGGAGTAGTGATCGAGATTCACGTCGTCGTTGATGATCGCTTCGTTGCTGCAGGAATCGAAGTCGCGATTGGCGTTGGCAATGGCTTCGCCATGTTCGAGCGTGTAGTTGTACTCGTTGTTACGAGTGTTGCGCACACGCTCGTTTTCGTCGTCCACGGAATTGGCTGGAAACTCTTCCTCGTTGTTGAAACGATCGATCCGATCGTATCCGTTCACGACGAGTACTCGTGAGAGTGGCCCGGTTGTCGAACGCACCGCCATGGTTTCACTCGGCATCGACTCTCCCCCGGCGTTCGTGGCGGCGACGCGAAAGTATTCGACCGAGTTGCGAAGACTGATGTTGTAGTTGGTTTCATTGACCGCGATACCAGTGTCGAAAGCCAGTCCGTCAAGAGAGCGATAAAGACGATATCCGGTGGCCGCTCCTCCGTTGGCCGCCCCGGTCGGTGGTGGAGCCCATGCGACATTGGCCTGGCCTGAAGCCGTCTTTCGTGCTCGAACGCGCTGCGGCGGTTCCGGCAGAAACGTCGACAGCCCACCATCGAACTGTTGAAAATAGCGCACGATCGCGCGGTAGCAGGCACGTCCGGCAACATTGCGGACTTTGGGGTCGCGAAGCAGTTCCGCATCGGCCACATTGTCATGAAATGCGACTTCAATGATTGTCCCGCACATCTCACCGTTGAGATTGTTATTACTGATTTCCCCATAGGCGCTCTCGATTGTGGCCGATACACGATCAACCCAGTTGTGCTCCCAGGCTGCGTCCTCGATGACGGCGTCCGCATCCAGTTGATCAGACACCAGGGCCGCAAACGCGGCCTGATTTACCGGTCTGCCGCCAGAGTTGGTGATCAGACCAACACTGCCACGCGCGGTTCCATTAGCGGTCGCATTGGAGTGCCACCCAAGGTAGATGTCTCCATTATACCCCTGACTGTCCTCATTCCGCATCTCGGCAGCCATGCGGGATGGGGTCCCGACGTTGTCGCTGCCGTCGCCGAGGCCACTTCTGTCGTATATACCGGAAGATGTGGCATTACCGATCATTCCCTGCACCCAGTAACGAGACGCTTCCGCTTCTTTTTCGAAACCCGAAACGCCGAATCCGCGGTCAATATCGCCCATTCCATTGCCAAAGCGAATGGCGTCGGCAATCACCACGCCGGTGGTGACGCCAACGGGTGGCGCCTCATTGCTGATCACAACGGAGCCCGATGCGGGATTTGTTCCCGCATCGAAGTGGTAGTTCCCGAGCCAAACCCATCCGCGGCCAACACGGCGATGATTAATACGAATGGGTGTTTCTCCACCTCTATGGCGAATTCTGTACAGCTGTCCGGACACGCGATTTGAGCCGTAGTTTGCCCAGCAATAGACAGGATAGGAACCCGCTTCCGGAATATTCGGTGTAAAGGTCGCGGTGGCGGTTTCCGTGGGAGCGGCATCGGCGAACTGATAGTTCGAACCGCCGTTCCAGTAATTCACATCGCTGCTCTGCCCCCACGTGCCGGTTGTGGAATAACCGCCCGGGCTCCCGGTGTGAATAATGACTTCGTTGTCCTGAACGCCCAGAGGGCGCATTGCGACGACAGTTGCACCGGCATTGAACAGGTAGTGGGCAAAATAATTAATCTGGTCGATGTTGCCATAGTCCTCGTTCATGCTCAGCAACAACGGACGCTGCAGGCCCCAGGATGACGTTCCGGCCGTCCAGCCGTGGCCCGCGCCGATGAAGACCGTCCGTCCCGCAAGGGCTCCCGCGGGCATGCCTGAAGCCCCGACATTGCCCTGACCCGCCACATTCTTGTCCTGACCGTAACGATAGATTTGAGAGTAATCGGGAGGGGGCTGAGGGCCAGGTCCTTCATACTCCCAGGACTCCGGCTTCGAAACAGCCTTGTCGCCCTGCGGCTCAAAAGAGGGCAGGTAGTCAGCGATGGACCGGTAGTCGTCCAGAAAACCGGTTCGAACCAGAATCCGGATCTCCGTCAGATCATCGCGAAAGAACGTCTGTTGTAATAAAGCCGAGACGTTTTCCACCATGATATCGCTGACAGCACCCTCCTCAAGACTGGAGGGAAACGTGAAGCGAACCGTAAGAACTCCATCCTTGTAGCCGGCATCGTCGCAGACGGTGTTTGGTGGCAGCAGCCTTTCGCCATCGCCCACCACCAGATCGGAAAACCGCATCGCGGCGGTAATAACCGCTTCTTCATAAACCTCGATGGCGGCCGATTCAGGAACCGATTTGTATGCGCTGTCCAGGAGCATCGCCTCGATAAAGCGATGATCACCGGAGTGTGCTCCGGCGATTGAACCAAGAAGAAGAAAGCCCATTGTGGCTTTGGAAACTGAAATCACTGAAGACATGCCCTTCCCTCCATCCAGGGATTTGTGTTTGATGCTGGTGAACAGAGATCAGCCGAGTATCGCGGCACCGGCGGCGGCAACAACGTGGTCGTCCTCGACCGTGCTGCCCGAAACGCCTATCGCGCCAATGATCACGCCTTCACTGTTCTTCAGGGGCACTCCACCCGGAAATGTAATCAACCCGCCGTTGGAATGCTCAATGTTGTAGAGCGCTCCGCCGGGCTGGGAGAGTCCGCCGATATCGCCTGTGTTCATATTGAAGAAGCGTGCGGTGCGGGCCTTCTTGATGGAGATATCAATCGACCCGAGCCATGCGTCGTCCATTCGCGCGAACGCCTTGAGGTTCGCCCCCGCGTCCACGATGGCGATATCCATCTTAACATTCATTTCCTCCGCTTTCTTTCTTGCCGCCTGAAGAACCGCATCGGCCTGCTTCAAAGTCAGATCGTTCATGGTATCGCACCTTTCGCTCGCGGGGTTTGTTGTTTGCGCCATTTGAGGGTTGCTCTGCATACTGTCTTCACCCCAGGGGGCAAGCCATGTTCGGAGCGGGCAACCGGGGAGCCCTCCACCGGGTCCTTGACGGTCTCGCTCGGGATATCGCTTGTTGAGTCGTGTCTGCATCGAAACCCCCGCGTTTGCCCGCGCCCGTTCCGGAGTTAGCTGTGAAATCTCGCCACCTGGTTCTCCTGTTGTCCGTGGTCGTTGCCTGCATTGTATCGCCTCCGCCCGCAATACCGGAATCTCCCGGCCGGATGAACTCCGTGCCGCCCGCCGTGAGGCTTTTTGAAGCTTGTGAGGGTCTTCGATGTCAGGACCCGGGGATATGCCAACCGGCCATCGACCAACTTTTTGAGGTCCCGGGGCTGATATCCTACACAATCCTCCATCTCAAGTGGATCGCCGAAGCAAACCCGGAGATCAGGAATCACATTCTCGAAAAATACTCCAGGCCTGGAGACCATCGCCACATCGCCGATCCCGCTTTTCCGCAGGAATGGGTGGATGCGGCCAACCGCTTCCCTCCGGAAGAGAGGAATGTCCGGCTCCAGGAGCTTCACACATATTTCCCCGGCGACATGGAGCGCCATGCCATGCGGTCCGCCCAAAGCACCGACAGGGATTAGCCGTGTCCGGTCCGGGTGTACCGAAGTCAAACAACGACGTGACCAATTCCGACCCGCTCCAAATGAACCAGACACTGTTAAAAGCGCTGAGTATCGCCTCTCTGGCTGCACTCGTCCTGCTTGGCCTCCTGCGATTTGCGAACCTTGAAGCGGATTTTCCTCCCGGCATCACATGGTCCGGCGTTCTTTATACAGACGAAGGCTGGTATGCAAACGCAGCCGTCCGGCACTCGTGGCATGGCGAGTGGTATCTCGCGGGAGATTTCAACCCGGCCGTCAACATGCCGGTGGGATTCCTGCTGCAGCGGCTGGTATTCGCCGTCTTTGGCACAAGCCTGTGGAGCGTTCGTATCTGCAGCGCCGTCTCGCTTGTTGTGCTTGCCGCACTCGCCGCACTCCTCACGGCACAATGGTTTGGACGCGCTTCCGGTTTGCTGGCGGGTTTGTTGATCGTGTCGAACTATGTGGGATTCGCCTATAGCCGTCTCGCCGTACTGGAGTTTCTCGGAAGCGCGTTTGTCGTCGCCGCTTTCTTCGTGGCACTCTACCCCAGGTCTGAAAAAACACTCTGGCGTGTTGTCCTTGCCTCCACTCTGGTGGCATTGGCCATTCTTGTCAAAAGCACCATGGCGTTCGCAATGCTGCCCCTTGTCCACGCTGCATGGCGTGGAGGCAAAACGCGAAAAACACAGGGAATGCTTGCTGCAACCGCAGTGGTTCTTCCGGTTGTGCTGGCAGGCGGCTGGCATGTTATGGCGCGCTCCGCTTACCCTGAAGATTATCGATACTTCAGCGAACTGAATGTTGGCGAGCGGGCGTTCCGCGACGCAGGCGCTCTGCTGACAAACGTTCCGGAGGTCCTGAAGCGAATCACTGTACCGGGAACTTTATTCGCTCGCTTGTCACTGGCGGCGGCGGGAGTTGCCTGGATTGTATCGAAACGATATCGTCAAAACCCGCTCGTCCAGGCCTGGCTTCTGTTTGTTGTTGGATACATGGCTCTGCTGTCAGTTGTCTTTTACAGTCCTCCGCGTTATTATATTCCATTGATTGCGCCCCTTGCGGGACTCGGCGCCGCGAGCTGTCGTGAGATCCGAACGTGGCTGAAGAGAAAACAAACTCACCCGTTTCTCATGAATCTGCCCTACGTTCTCTTTGCACCTGTTGTCCTCTTTGAGGCCGTTGCCGTATCTTCGTACATGGCTCAGACTGACTCTTCGTTTCCCCGGATGGCCCGGGGTGTGGGCGTAATCATGGAAGCCCGGGAGGAAAGTCCTGAAAACATGATACTCCTTGGAAAGGTTTCGGATTCCGTAGCCATCGAAACGGGTGTAAAAGCCGTGAGTACGAGAGTGGGAACAAAGCCGCTTGAATGGAAATTGAGACACTATCGCCCCAACTATTTCATCCTGCACAACGACCATGAAGCAATCCCCGTCCTTCTTGCCGAGGGAGCCGTTCTCGAGCCTCTTGGCGAATGGGACGTCCATCGCAACTACTATGAAGCGGGCGAAAACATCCGGTTGTTTTCCATTCACTGGGAACAACAGGGGGACACCGCACCAGCCGCGGAGTGATTTCCCCTGCGGTCCACGCCCCGCTTGACGCTCGCGGCGGGCGCCACCGACCGTTCCTCTGTCTGTCATCTTACGGAGCCTCAACGCTTTGACC
>JANQSL010000133.1 GCA_028284075.1 Candidatus Sumerlaeia bacterium
GAAATGTCCGTCTCCTATCGCGCCATCAGCTGGGACCGGCAAAAGAAAGTCTACGATCTGACTCTGGCGGGAATCCTCGTGGCCGGAGTGGGAGCCTTCGCCGGAACAACGGCCGCCACGAATCCGGGCACAACCGCCGAAACGCTCATGATCCGGACCACCGCCGTGGCCGCCCTCACTCTCCTGCACGTGATTCTGATCATCGGCCCCCTCTGCCGGCTGAATCCGCTGTTTCTTCCGATTCACTATAACCGTCGCCATCTCGGTGTGACGATGTTCTTTCTCGCGCTGGCGCATGCGCTCCTGGCAACCATGCAGTTTCACGCTTTTGGTGACACGAATCCGCTGGTGAGTGTTTTTACCGCCTATGCTTCCGATTACATTCCGTCGGCGGGAATCGCCAGTTTTCCGTTTGAGGTTTTCGGCGCCGTTGCCCTTGTGATTCTTTTTCTCATGGCGGCGACGAGTCACGATTTCTGGCTCAAGAATCTCGGTGCCTCGTTCTGGAAAGCCATGCATCAGATGGTCTATCTCGCCTACGGCTGTATTGTGGTGCATGTTTTCTTCGGGGCTCTCCAGTCGGAGCATTCGATTGTCTATCCGACTGTTCTCGGGGCCGGTTTCGTCACGGTGGCGGCTCTGCATATCGCGGCATGGCGAAAGGAACTCGCAACGGATCGCGTGGAGAGTGAGGCCGGGGAGGAAGGATATCGCTTTGCATGTGATGCCAGGGATCTTGTCGAGGGAGTCGGAAAGGTTGCCTCTATCGGAAGCGAACGGGTTGCGGTTTTCCTTCACGAGGGACGTGTGTTCGCCCTCTCGAACGTTTGCCGTCACCAGGGCGGCCCCATCGGTGAGGGACGCATTATCGATGGCTGCCCCACCTGCCCCTGGCACGGGTGGAATTACCGGGTGAACGATGGTGTGAGTCCTCCGCCCTTCAAGGAAATCCTGCCGACTTACAGTGTCCGCATCGTTGACGGCCGCGTCTTTGTTCACCCAACGCCCAATGAACCGGAGACGAGCTGTGCCGGTGCTCCACTGGAGGCCCGGGCATGACTTCTCCGAGCGAGTTCTTTGTGGGGTATCATCCGAAAATGCCTCCATCCTTTGCACGCAGGGCACGGGTGTTTGCGTTCGTTTTTGCGGTGGCGGTGCCTTTGGTTCTCGGGTTGCTGGCGGCCGCACAGGCACCGGTCGATGAAGGACGCTTCGAGTTTGGTATCGCAACGGAGTTTCAGGGCGTTCTTCGTGCGGAACCCGTTCCGATGCTGGAAACCACAACCGACAGCGGCGAGCGGGTCCTGTACGCCCTGGTGGGTGCGTTCAAGTTTTCAATCCCGGAAGAGGCCCGTGAACACGACGGCAAGCGTGTTCGCTTCAAAGGCTCGCTGATCGAGCGGCGCAATCAGCGCATGATTGAGATGAACGATCCCGATTCCATCGAAGTTATGGGCCATGCAGGAAACGAACGAGCGGAGTTCGCCTCTCTCGGGGAGATGACGCTCCATGGGGAAATTGTGGATACGAAGTGTTTCTTTGGAGTCATGCGCCCGGCCACCGGCAAGGTGCATCGCGGTTGTGCGATCCGCTGCCTCAGCGGCGGAGTGCCTCCGGGTTTTCGAGTCGTTGACGAGCAGGGTCATGAATCGGTCCTTCTTCTTGCCGCTCGGGCCGGTGAATCTCTCGACCTCGATATTCAACTGGCGGGAGTACCGGTGGAGATCACCGGCGATGTCGAGACCCTGGGTGACTTCGCGATTCTTCGCGTCCATCGTGTGAAGCGTCTGTAGGCGAGTGTTCGCCAAACCGGGATTGCCACGGTGCGCGTCATCGATGATGAGCTGCAGCCGTGCTCCCCGTTCTTGTTTCAACACTTGGTTTCTGTGCGATCTGGTTTCTTGCCGGACTTGTCATCCCGTTGATCAGCCGGAAGGCTGTCGAAGCCAGCAGCAAAGGCGAAGGTTCCCGGTCCCTGCCGCTTCTTCAGTTTCTCGATCTTGGCCATCTGTTCGTGCTTCCCATTGCCTGGGGCTATTTTCTGGCGCATGGCGGCGAGAACGCGCTCCTGAAAGCCGAGACCTCGGGGGAGGCGGCATCGATTCTGGTTCTGGCAATTGGCCTGCCGGTCGCATTCGCCGGAATCGTTTACATGGCGGTTCGCGTTCATACGGATGCCTCATGGGGTCACCTGACATCCAACCGCCGCGACAAAGCCCAGCTTGGCGGGCAGTTTTTAGTGCTGGGTCTTCTTCTCGCCGCTGTTGTCGCGGCAACATCGACGTTCACGTCTCAGATTGTCTGGTACCAGCAACTTCGCATTCCCGCACTGGTTGTCCCGATCATTGCCGCGATCCTGATGAGTTTCATAACGCAGCGCGGAGTATCCGGGACCGCCCCGGCGAAACCCGCGGAAATGGAAGAGTCACCGTTACAGGCCGAGCTGTCGGCGATTTCCGACCGGTTCGTGAATTTGAAGCAGCCCTGGAAAATCACGCCGGTCAAAAGGCGTGGCGGCTCCGAGGACATCACTCCCATGAATCTGT
>JANQSL010000154.1 GCA_028284075.1 Candidatus Sumerlaeia bacterium
CGGCAGGCAAGTCTCTCACGACGGTGAGACGCTGCTGCATTGCGGCGGAAACATCGACCAGGGCGGCCATGCGCAGTCGTTCGGCCGCGGTCAGCGTGATCGCGGTCAGTACGGCCGCCCGCGCCGCGTTGGATACGTGGGTGGAGCACTCATGGTGGTCCGGCGCGAGGTTTGGGCGGATCTTCAGGGCTTTGATGACGCCTTCAACCCGGCCTACTACGAGGACGCCGACTTCTGCAGCCGGGCCTCGCGGAAAGGCCACGAAGTCTGGTACGCGCCTGTCAGGGTTTTACATCACGAGAATGTGAGCATTCCCCTCCAGACGGCGGAATTCCAAGGGCTTCACCACCGAAACCGGCTGCGGTTCGTTGCTCTCAATCAGCACCTTACATCTCTGATTTTCCGGTTTTTACCCGCTGAGGCCGCGTGGCTGCTCTCCTGGCACAGCGCGGGGAGTCGCCGCCTCTGCATGAGCCTCTATCCCGATGCATTGAAGCTCTTCCTCCGGCGGCGGATTCTGCGGCGCGACTGAGACGGAATTTCGACGGTTTGCCCTTGACCGGTGAGGGTGATGCTGCGACACCAGCGCTCCTTTGAGCGGGACTAGCTCAGTTGGCTAGAGCGCCACCTTGCCAAGGTGGAGGTCGCGAGTTCGAGCCTCGTGTCCCGCTCCATTTTTCCCAACTAATATCCAAAATACCTCGGGATGGATAACCGCTCCGAACGTACTACCTAATGCAGGCAGTTGCGTCGTTCTATTGCAGCAGGACCTCTTAGGGTCGTTTGGGTCTGTGTCACAGAACGATGGCGTCTAGGCGGTAGAGCTGGATTGGTATCTGGCTCAGATGACAACTTTGTGGGAGACAAGCACATAATCAAGTGATAAATAAGTACCACAGTCAGGCTAGGCGCTCTTGCTGCGCAAAGGAAACCGTGATCTATTGACCGATAAAGCGAGGGTACATATCACCATATCCGAAAGGATTTACCACAGTGACGAATCCGGTCGATTCTGCAATTGCTGATCTCGTTGAGTACATTCAATCGCACAATACGTCAATTTCCCCGAGAGCCAAATCCATTTTTCGATTGGTGGAGGAGATTGGATCTGAGCTCAATCAGATAGTTTATCCGGGAATCTATTTTCTAGCGTGCATGAAAGAAGTTCGCGACCTAAGGTTGATCGTGGCGAGATTGGGAGGTGATTTGTCTTTAACGATTAGCGAAATTGAGCGGTGTATCGTAGAAGATCATATAGACGATTATTTTCTCGAGCCTACTCCGTATTCTAGTCTTGATCACCGAGCCACAGAATATCGAGCGCAGATTATTGATTTATGTTTGGCTATCGCAAGAAAAAACAATCGAACTGAGGTCACTGAAATAGACATTGTCGAGGCAGTCTTGGAATGTCATGAACAGGAGTTCCCCGTGACATCCAACTCCACATATTCTAACGAAGCCTTGAATACACCTTACAACACTATAGGGCATATATATTGTCATCACTCCAAGCCACTTTGGATTCGGCTTGATGAGATACGCCGCGAGTTGGCTCTTTCCACTGGTAATTCGGCATTCACGGGTGTGGTCGAGTCTGCACCACCTGAAGCTCGCTCGGCTATTCTATCACTTCTGGCTGACTATCCGGATACGAGGAAAAACGCCTTTCTGATCATGCCGTTTACACCGACAACCGTGCATGAGGGAATCGCACAGAGTCTAAAGGAAGTTCTTCGTCGCCAGGGATTCACACTTTTTCGTGCTGATGATTATATCTATTCCGATGATCTACTGATCA
The DNA here is from genome assembly GCA_028284075.1 of Candidatus Sumerlaeia bacterium. GTDB lineage: Bacteria > Sumerlaeota > Sumerlaeia > SLMS01 > JAHLLQ01 > JAJFLJ01. The sequence continues at coordinate 1,802 of JANQSL010000154.1, forward strand.
ATATTCAAGCGTACATTCACGCCAGTCGTTTTGGCATAGCGGTCTTCGAAAGAATGCTTGATGACAGAGGAAACAACAATGTTTCACTCGAGGTTGGATATATGATGGCCTTAAAGAAACCCATTTGCCTTCTGAAGGAGCGCTCGATTCGGACGTTACAGTCAGACTTGATCGGAAAACTCTATATGCAGTTCGATATACACGAAATGGAAAACAGTATCGAAGAGGCTGTGACGCAATGGCTAAAGGTTCGAGGTATCGTCCGTGCGGTATGAGGCATAAGTGTGATGCTTGGAAAAGTTTTCCATGGCATCACATGGTGGTGCCCTCGCTAGAAATGACGCTACTTTCTCAAGTGTGTGCGTGTGGTTAAACAAAATACTGCTCTTCCATTCGTTCGCAGAACCTGACCATTGATCCGTCCATTGTCCTCGCTCACTAGGAACAACGCCACCACTGACGCGATACCTTCCGGCTGATCGAGCCGTTCCAGTGGAACCACCGACACCAATCATCTCACGGGTCCCTCTGGCTTGTCGTCCAGAAACAACTCCATCACAGTCGGCCCCTGCCGTCTTGCTAACCTGGCACCGCCTTCTCCTTTGGCTGAACCAGGTCCCAAAGGTTACCGTACAAATCCTCAAAGACTGCCACCATACCGTAGGGCTCGTCTTTCGGTTCCCGGACAAAAATCACGCCGCTGTTCCTGTAACGGTCGAAGTCTCGCCAGAAGTCATCGGTATAGAGAAAAAGGAAGACTCTGCCGCCCGTTTGATTGCCAATTCGCGACGTCTGCTCCTCTGTCGTGGCTCGCGCCAGAAGCACACGGCATTCGCCCGAACCGGGCGGTGCAACCACCACCCAGCGCTTGTTTTGCTCCGGCACGAAGGTGTCCTCCACGAGTTCAAAGCCCAGGGATTCCGTGTAGAAATCAATGGCCTCATCATAATCTTTCACGACAACGGAAACCAGTCCCAGTGATTGCTTCATGGTTGTTCATTCCGGAGAGGTTTTGAAATCACTTCGAGTTTGTTTGACCTCTTTACATCCAGGTTGAGCGCAACGTCCTCAGTCATGCTTCGGCGTGACGACGACGCTTCCTCTTTTGTGACCGTTTTCCACGTAACGATGAGCCTCCGCGATTTGCTCCAATGGATAGCTTCGATCGATGATGGGCTTCAGTTTTCCCGTTTCGACCATCTCCGTCAGGAACTCCAGATCCTCACGGGTTCCCATGGCAACTGAGGCGATCGCTTTTTTGCTTCCGAAAACCGACGTCCATACCGTTTGGGCCACCAGCCTCAACCCAAAGACCAGCGCCAGGAACCGTCCATCCTTTCGGAGCGAGCCCTTGCACCTGGAAAACGTGACTTTCCCGACTGTGTCGAAAATCACGTCGTATTGTATTCCGTTTTTTGTGAAATCCTGCTGCGTGTAATCGATCACGTGATCCGCGCCCAGCGAAGTCACCAGTTCCAGATTCCTCGTGCTGCAAACCCCTGTGACCTCCGCCCCCATGGACCTGGCGACTTGAACCGCGAACGTGCCACATCCTCCGGAAGCGCCATTGATCAGAACTTTCTGTCCGCTTTGGACCTGTCCTTTGTCGCGGAGGAAATGCAAAGCCGTGAGTCCGCCAAAACAGACTCCCGCCGCGGCTTCTTCGTAACTTGTGCCTGCCGGTTTTGCGGCCACTTTCCCGTCCTGAGGCAAAACCTTGTAATCCGCGTGTGCTCCGTGACCGTCCGAAGCGGTGTCTGCAAGCACCGCGTCTCCCACCGCAAACGACGTGACTTTTTCGCCCACGGCCACGATATCACCGGACAATTCCATGCCGAGGACTCTAACCTTTGGTTTCATCAGTCCGTTCATGAGCCTGATGATAACCGGTTCGGCCTTTCTAAACCGCCAGTCCGCGGGGGTGACCGAAGCCGCCCGGATTTTGATCAGAACTTCATTGTCTCCCGGAATCGGTTTTTCCACATCCTCGATGTGCAACACTTCCGGCGGACCGTATCGACTATATACAGCGGCCTTCATCCGGCGATCCGTTTCCATTTCAGCAACCATCCTTTCAAAACATTGTCGTCACTTTCGCTCTCACGAATCCGGAAGCTCACTCTGGCCCGGCTTGTTGGGGATCATAAAAGCGGTTCGAGGAGAGGAATACATCACAAGCATTGTTGAAGTTGTTCGCCAGCCATGAGTCCGGATCTGGCATGCCATAAAAGAACCCGCCCTTTGGGCGGGCGAGTCGAATGGTGGAGCCGGGGGGATTCGAACCCCCGTCCGGAAACCCTTCAAGTGTGGCTCATTCACGGGTGTAGCCGTCGAAGAAACCCCGGCGGCGGGGCTGGCGGTCTTTCCCGTCCGTCAGCCGGTCTTTCCCGACTGTCTTTTTCCGGACTCTCCCGGTGGTCCGCCGTCTGTCCGGCTGTCAGCTCACCGCATTAACCCGGGCGGTGATCGGGGAACTCATTCTGTTGCCAGGTCGAGCCCGAACCCCTGAGAAGGTTACGCGGCGAGCGCGACCTCCTCGTTGATGTCTACCACGTTGGCGACATTTAAAGGGTGGTCGATGATTAACGTGGCCAACGACCATCCACGACCCGAATCACCACACTCTCCGATCAGTCCCCGTCGAAACCTGTCGGCCCCACTGGGAGAAGAAAACTCCGCCACACCATGAAGAGGTCTTCGTGGAGTGCCGGGGGACGGGATCATCGTCAGATCCGATCTCCCGACAAGGGGAAACCGCGCTCACCGCAAAGCGGGGTATTCGGTAACATACCGCTCGACTGTCCTGGCGCTCTCGCGCTTTGACTTCAGTCATGCCCCGTTTGCCTCCCCTGAAGGAATGGATGAATGTCACGAAGCCGCACCTGTTGCCGCTTGGCGTGCTGCTCGTTGTCTTTGCACTTTCGCGCATCGCAATCCGGATGGCCAGCGTGGTTTTCGTGCCGGACATGCTTCAGTACGCCTTCCAGATCGCGGATCCGGTTCTCCTGAAGCACGATGCACTGGCCACCCTGTATTACCTTCACGGCCAGCCTCCCGCCTTTAATGGTTTGATTGCCCTGGTTTTGAAAGCTTTCTCCGGTCACGAGCAGAGGGCGTTTTCGACTCTTTGGCTTCTGATGAGTTTTTCAATGTGTGTTGGAACGTATGCCATCGCGCTGGAACTTCGTGCAGGCAGAACCGCGGCGGGTATTGCGTCGTGTTTGTTCGCTTTGTCACCGGCACTGATGGCCAACGAGAACTGGCTCTTTTATCCGGTACCAGTCGCGCTTCTGCTCACCCTCACGATTCTGTTCGGTATCCGTACAATCCGAACGCGAGCCATGAGCGATTTGGTGCTGTGTTTTGTTTTGGGTGGGACGCTGGTTTGGACGCGAAGCCTGTTTCATCCTCTCTGGCTTGCGGGGCTTGTGCTGCTGTTGGTTTTTTGCTGCGGACGGGAGTGGAGGAGAGTCCTCGCCGCGGCAATGATTCCTCTGCTTCTCGTTTTTGCGCTGTGTATGAAAAACCTGATTGAGTTCGGTTCCTTCGGAACGAGCACCTGGCTTGGATACAGTCTCTGCCGCATGGTGACGCTCAACCTGGAGCCGGAAGAACGCCGGTTGCTCATCGAGGAAAAAGACGCGACAGGTGTTTTGTTTTTTCCTGACATGAAGCCCGTCGCGGCATACGAGCAGTGGCTTCCGGTCCACGAGTCGCGGGGTATTGCGGTTCTGGATCAGGAAACGAAATCCACCGGGCATCCGAACCTGCATCATGCGCAGGTCGTTGAGATCAACCGTCTCTACATGGAATCGGCGCTGATTGGGCTGCGAGAGTATCCTGGCGCTTGGGCACGATCCTTCGCGGATGCACTGATGACGTTTTTTCTACCCTCCGGCGAGTACTGGTTTCTGGTGAGGAACACGCGCCGTCTTCATGGCTATGAACGGATTTACAATGCCGCTTTACTGGGACGGTTTGGCGAACATACGTACATTAAGGGGCCAGGTGAAGTCACGTTTCGCGACAAGGCGGCCCGGCCCGGCCGTATGGCGTTCTTCCTTCTCCTGTTCTATGCAGCTGTCCTCTTCCGATGCACTTCCATCGCCTTCATCTGTACTCGACGCGGAACGTGGCCGGAAGCTGATCAGGGCGCATGGCTGGTTATCGGTTTCAGTCTGGCGTGGGTTCTTGTTTTTGGAACAGTGTTTGAAGTGGGGGAGAATCACCGTTTCCGTTTTGCAACGGAGCCGGCCTTGTATGCCGCGGTCATCGCGATGATTGGGGCGCTTGCCGGGAAGTTGCGTTCCGCCGCAACGACTGTCGGCTGATTGCGCAGTGGCGTAGAATTCAGTGGGCGTGGGCCGAATGGCCGGTTTCACCGGCGGGAGTTGCCGATCCTCCGCCCATTTTTCTCATCCAGGGCTTGATCGTTATGATCAGACACCAAAACAGAAACGCTCCACCGAGAATCTGCCGGAACATCCCATAGTGTTCATGTTGGTGAGCAGCTGTAGCCTCGCTCGCCAGCCATGTCACTGGCAGCGCCACGTCGATGAGGAGGCCTGCGCCGACCGTTGCCATAACGATTGCCGCCAGATACAATCCCAGACCCTTGTTTCCGAGCATCGAACGAACGGCCAGCAACGATGCGACGCTTGTTGCCGGACCGGCCATGAGCATGACCAGCGCGGTGCCGGGCGACATTCCCTTTGCGAGGAGTGCGGCAGCCAGTGGGGTTGCTCCCGAAGCACAAAGATAAACCGCCATTCCGGCGGCGGTAATCGCCAGCATCCCGAAGATGCCGCCGCCGAACCACTGCTCGACGAAATCCGGAGGGAGAAACGCCATCACAACACCTGTTGCGACGATTCCCAGCAGGTAGTATTTGCCCAGAGAGCTGAACAGGTCCGTTGCCGCGTATTTTTGCCCGGCAATAAAGCGCGCACGCCAGGTCGTGTTTTTTGGCTGCTCTTTTTTTGATGAGCAACACGAGGAAACAGACTTCTTCGGCTGCTTCTGAGTGGCCTGAGATCCACCGCAGCAGCCGGATGTCTTTATGTCGGCTTCATTGCTTTTGCCCTCCCTTGTCGGGAAGAAGGTCTGTGTCAGACCTGCCGCTGCTCCCGAAATAAATGCAGCGATGACTCGCACGACTGCAAAGGGCCATCCAATCATGCCCGCCGTCAGGAGGATGGAATCGATTCCGGTCTGGGGGGTTGAAACCAGGAAGGAGGCCGTTGCTCCTTTCGACGCGCCCTTGCGGCGCAGCTCCATTGCCACCGGGAGGACGGAGCAGGAACAGAGTGGAAGCGGCACTCCCGCCACGGAGGCCTTGAGAACGGGTCCGGCGCCCTCTCCCCGCAGCCAGACCGGCAGTTGCTTTTCTCCCAGGAGAGCTTTCATGACGCCAGCGACAAGGATTCCCAGCAGGACATAGGGGGCCGCCTCGACGGCGACTTCCCAAGCGGACAGGAGGACATTCACAAAGAGACTCATGATTTCCATTCGCGCAATCCCCATGCCCCGGAATCAAGCCGCGATCGACGGTTTTGCGAAACGCTCCAATGAGCCTTGACGACTCGGCCAACAGCTATAAAACTACTCCAAGTTTTATAAAGCCCTTTTTATAAGGCTCTCCATGGCAGTCAAATCCGCCAAGTCAGGCAAGACTCGCGGCAAGCGTGTCACCATTATGGATGTCGCGAAGGAAGCAGGTGTCAGCATCGCGGCGGTGTCGCGTATTCTCAACAACAGCTACGATGGTTTTTCAGCCCGCGAGGAGACCAAGCAGCGGGTTTTTGCTGCCGTCAAGAAGCTCAATTACAAGGCGAATCGAGCCGCCGTGCGCCTTGCAACGGGCCGCCATCAGGCGATTGCACTCTGTTATCCGGACCCCGGGCTGAACTCGGGAGCTCTGGATACATCTTCCGTCACGACGGTTTTCTCGCAGATGCACCAGATGCTGCAGATTCGCGGAGTGTCACGTGCGGCGACGGCAAGGAATCTGGACCTCGTTTTGATGATGCGGGGTTCGGAGCGTTCGCTGGACGACGTTTTGCAGCAGGCGGAGGAATCCGTCGACGGGGTGATCTATGTTCATCCCGAGGATGACCCGAAGATTCTCAAGAAGATTTTATCAAGCGAACTTCCCATCGCCGTTGTGGGGCCGGGTATTCCCGCAGAGAGCAAGGTCTGCGTTGTCGAGGTCGATGAATACACCGCCGGCCGTATGGCCATGGGACACCTGATTGTCGCGGGGTCGCGGCGAATCATTGTCGCGCTGCCGGAGGAGCGTTCCGGCGATGCCGCTCTGGCTCGCCGCCTGGCAGGCATTCGCACCGTTGTGGATTCCTTTAGTGATCCCGGACTGAAATGGGATACGGTCAATTTGCCGATGGACGCGGAGCTTGCCCGCTCCACCTTTGTCAGTCACATGGGCCGCTGGGGCATCCCGGATGGCGTTCTGACTCTTGGCGGAACCCTTCCCTTTCCCATCGTGCGCGCTCTGTCAGAGCGGCGCCTTCGAATCCCCGCGGATGTCAAGATTGTCGGCTTCGATGAAAACCCGATGTTTCAGCTCCATGATCCACCCATTACCGGTGTGCGCTATCCTTTGGAGGAGATGTGCTTCAAGGCAACGGAGCTGCTCCTGGAGCGTATGAAAACCGGTGAGGCATCGAAGCCCATCACGCTCGCGCCGAAGATGATCGCACGGAAAAGCAGCGAAGCCACCTTCGCCCCGCTGCACTGAGGAACAAAAAAAGAGCGGCTCGACTGAGCCGCTCCCGGGTTTTCTTCATTTGAAGATCAGGGGCTGTATTCGCCCGTGATACGATTGATTGCCGGATCGAGGCCGATCAACGGGCCGGGCGCGCTCGCGATTCGAACGATATCGCCACGGGAAACAGTTCCGTTTGTGGGGTCGTAATCAACGCCGCCATCCTGGAATGCCTGGTTCTCGTGGCCGCCGCCGAAGCAGTTTTCCGCATCAGGGCCGGCACTGACAACGTGCCAGAGAGCTCCCGAAGATATTCCAGCTCCGCGCTGCTCGCTGGGGTTGCCGAGAGGGCCTTCAGGAGTCAGTGTAAGCGCGTCGACATAATCGTAGGTTTCGTATTCCTGCAGGGGAGCGTCGCTGTTGCAGCTAATGGCAAAACGCACAGACTGGTTGATGAACGGGTCCCGGAACACCGATGAGATATAGGAGATCGGCGTGGTGAGAACGATATAGCGTGAACTCACACCGGCGGTGTTCGGGTAAAAGACGCTGGTGCCGTTGATGATGGTGCTGGGAGCGGCACCACCGTAGAGGCTGGAGGTAATCGCAATGAGCGAGGGAGGTTTGTTGTAATCCACCGTGTAGGCCTCAATCGCGGTGGCCAGTGACCTCATGTCAGCCTTGGCGCGAGAGACCTTTGCCCGCACCTGGGCTTCCAGGAAGTTGGGAACAGCAATAGCTGCCAGAATTGCGATGATCGCGACGACGATCAGCAACTCAATCAGAGTAAAACCTTTGTTCTTTCGCATTTTCGAACTCCTTTGAGCGGATAGCCCCAATCCTTCCATTAACCAAGCCGTAACAACCACCTTCTCCTCAGTCAAGGGCGATGCCCGAAACTGGTTTCTCAGTATTTGCCAGACCACAAAACCACTCCTATATCTCCTTGCGGCTGACGGCTGATGTTTCAACACTCCTCCGGAATTCATCTTCTGCCACAGTCTAGGCTCCCGTGTCCGACGTTTCCGATCTCCTTAGTCCCGCGCGACTTGTCCTTCCCGTCTTCGAAGGCCCTTTGGATCTTCTTCTCCATCTTGTCAAAGTCAACGAGATGGAGATCCATGATATTGAAATTGCTGAAATTACACGTCAATATCTTGCGTATCTTGACGCCATGTCGGCATTGAATCTCGAGGTTGCAGGGGATTTCATGGTCATGGCGGCAACTCTGATCAATATCAAGTCGCGGTCAATTCTGCCCCGTCAGGAGGGCGAGGCCGGCGAGGTGGATGAAGAGGAGATTGATGACATTGTTTCCACACAGGAACTCATCAGGCGCCTCGTGGAATACCGGAAGTTCAAGGAAATCAGCTCGAGTCTTCGCATTCTCGAAGACGATAACAACGGAGTGTTCTACCGCTCGCAGGTGTTGACCGTTGTACCCGGTCGTGAGGAAGAGGAACTGCCTCGCCAGGATATCCGCGCTCTCTACGATGCATTCGCCCAGGTTTTGAAGAGAGTTCGCGTTGATCCCAGACACACCGTTTATCGCGAACGTTTTTCAGTGGACGAGAAGCTTGTCGAACTCAGAGAGGTTCTGCGGCGCGACAAGAAGGTCAACTTCACACGTCTTCTGGAGCGATCGGTCGTGAAGGAGGAGGCAATCTGCCTTTTTCTGGCGATTCTGGAGATGGCAAAACTTCGCGAAATTACCGTCGCCCAGGCCGACACGTATGAGGACATCCTGTTGGCACCCTGGGATGAGAATGTCATCTATGCCGGCTGAAGAAACACAGGAACTCGAATCGAAAGCCCCGGAGCACGGCGGAAAGCCTGAGCCCGCGGAGGAGCCTATTCCTCGTCCCACGGACGAGGAGTTGCCCGCTGTGATTGAGGCACTTCTTTTTGCAACCACCCAGCCTCTCAATCTCAAGCGTCTTCAGAAGCTGACGGGCGATACTCCGATGGAGTTGGTTGAAGCAGCCATCGGCGATCTTCGTTCCCGATACGAAAAGCCCGGTCGCGGCCTGATGCTGTTTGAGGTCGCAGGAGGCTATCAGCTTGCAACGCGCAAGGATGTGGCTGACTGGGTGCTCGCTTTGCACAAGCACCGGCGCAAGAATCCCATCAGCCCGGCAATGCTTGAGACGCTTGCCATTGTTGCCTACAAGCAGCCTTTGGTGAGAGCCGAGATCGAGGGGATTCGTGGTGTGGATTGCGGGGGTGTGATGCGTGCGCTCCAGGACAGTGGTCTGGTTGATGTTCTCGGTCAGAAGGAGGTTCCCGGCAGACCCTCCCTCTACGGTACATCTGAACTTTTTCTCAAGACGTTCGGGCTCAAGAACCTCGAGGACCTGCCATCTCTCAGCGACCTTCAGAGAATTCTGACTGCCGAGATGAAGGGTCCCGAGCAGGAAGAGAATGGTAGTGAGGCGGAGGACGTTGAGGATGAGTTCGAGGAGTCTGAACCGGCAGCGGAGCCGGCGGACTCCGACTAACCCCGTCATGGCGACAACACTTCGAATTTCCCGCTTCCTTGCCAGGTGCGGTGTGGCATCGCGTCGCAAGGCGGAGGAAGTCGTTTGTTCCGGGCGTGTGACAGTGAACGGTACGGTTGCGACGGATCTTGGCCGTCAGATTGACCCTGAATCGGACGCCGTTGAGCTCGACGGAAAGCCGATCCGGCTTGAAGTCGGGCAGCTCTCGCTGGCCGTGAACAAGCCCCCGGGAGTGCTGGTGACTCGCGATGATCCCCGTGGCCGCCATACGATCTACGACAGTTTGCCGCCCGAGTATGCCTCAGAAGCTTCGCGACTGGTTTATGCAGGCAGGCTGGACTATGCCAGCGAGGGCTTGTTGGTTATGACGACAGATGGTGATTTGGCAAACAATCTGGTTCATCCGTCGACCCACCTGGAAAAGGAGTATATCGTCCGAACGGATTCGCCCATCCCGGCCGAGATATTGGAAACACTGGCCGGAGGGGTCGATCTTGGCGATCATCAGACGCTTCCCTGCCGAATCAGCAGCGATCCACAAGACCCCCGCACCTACCGGTTTATCCTCGAGGAGGGGCGGAATCGTCAGATTCGGCGGATGCTTGAGTCCGTTGGGATCGGGGTCAGGCGGCTCCGGCGCCTTCGCATCGGCCCACTCAGACTCGGAAAGCTTTCCCGAGGACAGTGGCGTTCACTCGGGTCAGCCGAAGTCGCTGCGCTGTGGGATGCCACACGAAAGCGGCATCGATAGCCTCTTGACAGTGTTGGCCCGGAAGCTCAGGCAGACATGCAGTCAGGCTGCAACCGCCCGAAATCCAAGGACCTGCATTGACACTTCGGGGACATCGAGAGCTAAACTACAGGTTCACTGTCGCGAGGCGCCGTCGAAAGCGTACCCGCGAGTGTATCATGTTGCGGAAACTTCGGGGCGCGTATGTCAGTATCTGAAGAGAAGGAAACCATCGTCGTTCTTCTCGCGTTGGGAAATCCCAGCGAGGCGGTCTCTCTTGAGAACCATCTGAACGAGCGCTTTCCAGGTGTGATGGAAATCTATCGGGCGCCGTCGGGCTTTGATGCCATGAGCCTGGCGATGAACAAGCCGCGAATTGTCCTTCTCGATCAGCGGCTTCCGGATGTGATGGGTCTGGACATGATTGACCCCATCCGCGATCAAATCGGCCCTGACAATTATCTGATTTTTATCGGCGGTTCCGGCAAGGCGGGCATGAGACCCGGTATGCGCGACGAAGCGCTCAAACGGGGCGCCTCCGCGATTTGTGATCGCCCGATTGAGGTTGAGTGGCTGACTCGCATGATTAACCAGCTTCTCTATCCGGAGATCCCGGAGCATCCTCACCTTCACGGTCTCGAACTCCTCGATCTCATTCAGATGTTTCACCAGAAACGCTGCGACCGCACCATGCGTATCTTTGCCAACGACGGCCGGGTTGGTTCAATCTACATGAACAAGGGTGAAATCAGCCACGTTGAAGCTGGTGCAATGCAGGGCTTCTCTGCCGTGCTTGATCTGATGCGGTGGACGGAAGGGCGAATTCTGGTCTACGACGCGTTGCTGTCCTCGGAACGAACGAATGACGCTCCGACCATGCATCTCATTATGGAAGCGGCGCGAATGATGGATGAATCGGGTTCGCCAAGTGAAGAGCCTCAGAACGCTCTTGATGCAATGGAAATGGGGTTCATCGAGGAATCGCCTTCCAGCGGCAGCGGTGCCGCCGCACCGGCTGCGGGGTCCAACGACCGCAATTCCAAAGTGGGCGACGACAAGTTGAGTATCCCGGCGCTGGATCTCGATCTCGACTTCGACGCCTGAGTTCCCTTCTCCTCCAACAAACAGAACGACCGGCCAGAAACTGACCGGTCGCACAAGAGATCCAAAGAGCGAAGAGCGTTTGCTTACAAAGCGTCTTCACCCGTTTCGCCGGTACGAATACGAATGGCGTCTCTCACATCGGACACGAAAACCTTGCCGTCACCGATCGTCCCGGAGTTGGCGGAATCGGTAATGGTCTTTACGACTTCATCGGCCTTTGCTTCCGGTACGATGATTTCGAGTTTGATCTTGGGAACGAAGCTAACCTGGTATTCGCTGCCTCGGTAAAGTTCCTGATGGCCTTTTTGGCGGCCGAAACCGCGAACGTCCCACGCCGTAATGCCGATGATTCCCATTCCAGCGAGAGCGGAACGAACGTCCTCGATCTTGTGAGGCTTGATGATGGCTTCGACTTTTTTCATCAGAAAAATCTCCGACAGAGTGAGTGGGCTCCTACTCCTGAAAATGGCCGGGAATCAGGGTGCTGTCAAGCCGCAGAGGAGTCAGTAATGCGTGCGGACGATAAAAGTCCGCACGCGATTTGAGACCTTAGATGTCGCCATAGAGAACGAACTCGTAGGGGTGAGGACGAAGGCGGATGGCATCCACTTCATTGGAACTCTTGTATTCGATCCACGTTTCAATGACATCCTCGGTGAACACGTCGCCCTTGAGAAGGAACTCGTGGTCTTCTTCCAGAGCACGGAGCGCTTCTTCAAGTGACGTCGGCGTTTTCGGGACGGCCTTTGCCACGTCCGGCGGGAGATCATAGATGTTCTTGTCCAGAGGATCGCCGGGATGGATACGGTTTTGAATTCCGTCAAGGCCTGCCATCAGCATTGCAGAGAACGCGTAATAGGGGTTTGAAGATGAGTCGGGGCATCGGAACTCAACGCGCTTGGCTTTTTCGCTGGCGCTCATCATCGGGATACGAACTGCGGCGGAGCGATTGCGTGCACTGTAAGCCAGATTGACAGGGGCTTCGTAGCCGGGAACAAGACGCTTGAAGCTGTTCGTGGTGGGGTTGGTGAAGGCAATGATGGCCGGAGCGTGCTTCAGGACACCTCCGATAAAGTGCAGAGCCGTTTCACTCAGTCCCGCATATCCGTTGCCGGCAAAGAGGTTCTTGCCACCCTTCCAGATCGACATGTGGGTGTGCATGCCGGAGCCGTTGTCGGCGAAAATGGGCTTTGGCATGAAACAGGCCATGAGGCCGTGCTGGCGCGCCACGTTCTTCACAATGTATTTGTAGAGAGCGCACATGTCGCCCATCTTCAGAAGCGTGTCGAACTTCATGTCGATTTCGCACTGGCCTGCGGTACCCACTTCATGGTGGTGGCACTCAATGGTCATTCCCGCGCTCTGCATGACTGAGACGATTTCACTGCGGACATCCTGCATGGCGTCCGTCGGGGGGTTGGGGAAGTAACCGCCCTTGTGGGGAATCTTGGCGCCGAGGTTGGGGCGGCCGTAGTCGTCCCGTTCATCCGCGGCACTGTTCCAGATTGCCTCGATGCTGTCCACAAGATGCATGGAGGAGTTGGCGGAGTAGTCCACCCGGAACTCGTTGAAGAGGAAGAACTCCAGCTCCGGCCCGCAGAAAACCGTATCGCCGACACCCGTGGACTGCATGTAGGCTTCGGCCTTGATAGCGGTGTTGCGGGGATCGCGGCTGTATTTCTCGCGTGTGATGGGGTCCACGATGTTGCAGACCATGGTCAGTGTTTTGTGTTCGCAAAACGGATCGACCATGGCGGTTATCGGGTCCGGCATGACGAGCATGTCCGACTGGTCGATTTCCGACCATCCGCGGATTGACGATCCGTCAAATCCGAGGCCGTCAGAGAAGACGTCTTCGCCAACTTCGCTGGCAGGAACGGTAAAATGCTGCTGAGTTCCAGGAAAATCCATGAACTTAAAGTCCACGAACTTCACCTCATCGTCTTTGATGAGTTTCAGTACCTCTTGTGGCTTCATAGTAGAGGAGACCCTTTTTGCAAGATGATCCGGCATCCTCGTCTCAAAGTGGAGCGTGCCGGGTCCGGAATGGGATGCGTCTAGTGTGCCATCATTGAGTGTTGTCATTCGATTGTGTGTTATTTTGAAAATAAAAGACTTACATGATCTGTTTGTCTCAAAAACAGTATGCTCTCTTTGTTGTCGGCTCTTTTTTCGCATGGTGGATTTGATACTGTTTGGTCAAAAAGAACCATATCGGAGGCTGGATCACCGTGACTGCTAGTGCATTGTTCGACGATTTTCTCAGGCTCGACATCCGGGTTGGAATGGTAACCGAGGCCGCCCCGCTTGAGGGGGCTCGCAAACCTGCCCTTCGGATGCGGATCGACTTTGGCCCGGACATTGGGACGCGTCAGTCCAGCGCCCAAATCACGGAAGCCTATGGCCCTGAGGAGCTTGTCGGGCGGCTTGTCCTGGCAGTGGTCAATTTCCCGCCGCGGCGAGTCGCCGGATTCAAAAGTGAAGTCCTGACGCTCGCAGTCCATTCCGATGGAGGCAAAGGCCCCGTCGCTCTCATTCGGCCGGATGAGAACCTCGGTGTAAAACCCGGCGACAGGCTGGGCTAGGGGCCTGATCGAATTGCGTCGGGCCGCGAGCTGTCGCAGAACTCAATTCCGCGGAGTATGAGGGGAGGTGTTTCGTGGAGCGGCCAAAACGATGACAGACGGTTCGCCACCCGGATTCTCACTGGGGTTTGTCGACGACACGCTTGACGAAGATCAGTCATGCCCTGCGCCAGGGGCAGAGCAGACGGAACAGGCATATATTCTGAAGCGGCTGATCGGGCGAGGGGGCCAGGCGGACGTCTGGGAAGCCTGGCAGACGTCTCTGAATCGAACGGTGGCTCTGAAAATTCATCGGGGGAAGGGAACGGCCGCGTTTCTTCGGGAGGCTCGTCTGACCGGGGAGTTGGATCACCCGAACATTGTTCCTGTTTTCGATGCCGGCGCGACGGCGGCAATTCCGGGGTCCGAACCTTCACCGGCAATCGCGATGAAGCTGGTTTCAGGCAAGCGATGGGATGATCTTCTCGCCAGCGATCTCGGCGGGGGCCGTGCACTGCCTCCGGACAGGTTCGACCAGCATCTTCGCGTCCTTGTCAGTGTTTGCCGGGCCGTGGGCTACGCGCATTCCCGAGGAGTTGTGCACCTTGATCTCAAGCCAGGTCAGGTGATGGTCGGAGACTATGGCGAGGTTTATCTGATGGACTGGGGCGTGGCCGCGCGGCTTTCAGACAACGATGGACCGATCGTCTTTTCATCGCCATCGGGAACGCCGGGATACATGGCGCCGGAGCAGGCGCTCGGTGACAATGAATCCGTTGGCATTGCCACGGATGTCTATCTTCTTGGCGGACTGGCGTTTCATATCGTCACGGGCCGATGTCCTCATCCCGGTGTCTCGGTGGACGAGCAGCTGGCCGCGGCGCGGCGCAATGACCTGAACGAAATCGGGAACAACGTCAGCGCGGGACTTCGTCGCATTCTTGCCAGGGCTCTGGAAACGAATCCGCAACTGCGGCATGAAAGCGCCGATGCGTTTCGCCGGGACATTGAGAGATTTCTGGCAGTCTCCACTCAACGGGAGGAGGCTCGGCAAATTGTTGAGGAGATTCAAAATCGTGAGGACGGGCTCTCAGGCGCTGAGTACGCGGAGCTTTCTGACATGGAACGGCGTTTGGATCGTGCCGCGGCTCTCGCCCCGCAGGAAACGGATATTCTTGAGGTGCGCGACCGTGTTCTCTCTCTGCACGTTCAGCGGGCAACGGATGCGGGAGATCTTGAACTTGCCCGTATTACGGCCGAACGGATCACCGGGGAACGGGAGCGCGATGCTCTTCTGACGATCGTCAAACGCGCCGAGGCTACGCGGGAAGCGCGAGAACGTCAGCGCCGTTTCGCGCGTCTTGTGACTGCACTCTCGCTTGTTGCGCTGGCGGTTGTGCTGGCGGTTTCGGCGGCGGTTTCATCTGCTTCTCTTACGAGGGCGGAGTCGAATCGGCGTCGTGCGGAGGAGTCGCTCAGGGCGGAGCGAGAGCGGCATTATCAGGCAAGCATCCAGGCGGCCCAGGCTCAGGCTCTGGAGGGGCGCTACGCGGAAGCACGGGCATCCCTGGCCGACTCACCGGCCGAGCTTCGTGCATGGGAATGGGGTGCACTGATGTCTCAGGCTCATCCGGAAAATTTTCTCATCGCGCCAAGAGAACATGAATACACGCGGCTGGTGAAGCTGTCGAACCCGGACGGGGTTGCAGCTCTTCGTGGCGACGGATCTTCGATCGCGATTTACAATCATGAATCGGGTGAGGTGATCGATCTGAGTCCGCCGGAGCAGGACGAATGGACCGCGTTGGGTGCGTCAGAGTCCAGGCGTGTTATTTTGGGGACACGGAGTGGACGCGTTTTCTCCCAGGACGGTGAAATGCTTTGGGCGGAAGCGGGAAAGCCGATCCGGTTTGTGGCGAGTACCGCGGACGGAGCGGTTGCAGCGTCCGCCAATGCAGTCTGGTTTTTACCCGGCGACTCACCAGGTATGGAGCTGGAAGAGGAAGAATCGGTTTCCGTTCTTTCCGCGGGGGAAACGGCAATTGCCCTGGGAACGACAGCAGGGAGGGTTCACTGGATCAGCCGGACTTCTCAAGTTGTTACAGGATCGGTTTCGTTTTCACACCCGGTCACTCAGATCGTGTGGAATCCTGATGGAAGCGAATTCGTGGCCTGGGCAACGGATCAGTCTCTCCGGCAGGCACTTCAGGACAGGCGGGCAATTGTGTGGGCCATTGGAGACGCCGAGCCGGTCGCCGTGCTTGAGCCGGACGAATGGGCTGTCACGAGTGCCGCCTGGACGCCGGACGGGGGGACTGTTTACATCGGAACATCCGAGACAACATACTATCGATATGATCGCCAGAGTCTTTCACTGCCGGCCCAAAGGATTATTCATGGTGAAGGCATTCCGTTTCGTCTTCTTCTGTCTCCCCTGAGGTCTGATCTGGTAACGATGACTCGTGACCGGGTTTTTTTTCGCAACAAGGAACACGGTTACCCCCTGTACTCGTTTCGTGCGGATTCGCGGAGGATCAACGATGCGGTGCATTTGGGCGATTCGCTTGCGATTGCAGGGGCCGGTGGAGGGGTCGGACTCTGGGGTTGCATGAACACAGACTACGAACGACTCGTTCAAACCTATCCTGATCGGGCAATAACACTCGATGTTCCCGATACTCCGTCTGTTGTTGTTTCCGGCCACCCAAGTGCGCGGACTGCTGTCTGGGGTTTTCGTCAAAACGAACTGCTGCCCTTAAATGAGCCATGGCTGAACTGTCCCGTAACGCAAGTTCGTGTCTCTGCGAAGGGTGATCGAGTACTTGGTATTTGCTCTAACGGCGAGGTTCGACTTGTTGAGATGAAAGTCAGTGGCGAGTTTGTCGAACGTAAATGGAGCACTGATACTCCTTTGACTGCCGCGGCACTCTCACGGGACGGGTCGCGATTCTGGGTTTCCGGCGAGGAGGGTGGTATTCACAAGGGAATGTTCACCGGGGGAGAGAGCCTTGCTCATACGAAAGGGGTCGTCTACACATCGCTGGAGTTCGATGATGCCGCCGGACAGTTGATTGCCGCTGAGGCCACGGGTTTCATTCATGTTCTGAATGAAGGCGACCTCCAGCCTCTTGGGCTACTCGAGGGACACTCAGGTAACATCAACCGGCTGGTCGTTTCGAAGAACGGAGAGTTTCTTGTCTCCGCATCCGACGATGAAACCGCGTGTCTCTGGGACCCGGAGGAATTGGAATTGCTGGCTGTTTATCGTGGAACGCATGCAGGACCCGTTACCAGCGTGGCAATGACGCCGGATGGGGAGCGTGTTCTCACATCGTCGATCGATTCGCGCATTCGTGTTTTCGATCGCGAGACGGAAAAAGAGCTGCTGGTTCTTGATGAGCACCGTTTTGGTATCCTCGATATGGTGCTGGACGAGCAGGGGCGGTGGCTCTATACCACAGGGCAGGACGGCTTCTTGCGAGCAGCCCTGGTGCTTCCGTGGGGTGATCCCAGAGCTTACACCAGGAGCGGCGACTGGCTGCCGTTTAACCGGCCGGCGAACGGAAGGGAAGTGCGGATGGCGTGGATCGATTAGTCGACAAGCATACGGGCCATCAGTTCAGTTCGCGACGCCACCTTTGCGCGTGAGAATACATTGCGGATGTGGAACTTCACTCCACTCTCACTTAGCCCGAGAATTGCCGCGATATTGAGGTTCGAGTATCCCTGCACGAGATACTGAACAACCTCCTGTTCACGTGGGGAAAGCTCGTACTTTGCCGCAAAAAGACCCAGACGATGCGCTTCTGAATCATCCGCCAGAATCATACTGAGGCCGTTGAATTCTCCGTTATCGTCGCGCAGGATTCTTGCGGTTCCATTCAGCGAGAAAACGGGGCGGGCATTCTCAGGGGATTCGAGCTGGACAGCGAACCGGTCTTCGCCATCTGTTGAGCCATGGAACCCCTTTTGCAGCGACTCAAAGGAGGAAGCCGAAAGAACTGACTGAAGATGCGGGCCCTCGATGAAAAGATCCGATGCCGCCTCATTGCACCAGATGATTTGCCAATTGGCGTCGATTCGAATAATCAGGTCCGAGGTGCCGCTTCGAAGAAACGAGTGGCTTCGCTCACGGTCGTCAAGTCTGCGCTGCAAAGCCTCTATTTCCGAACGATCCTGAACGGCCAGTGCCCACCGGGCCGGAACATCAGCATGACACGGGGAGGCATGGATGACGACGAATTTGCGAGATTCGTCAGCGGTCTGCAGCAACGCGGGAACCGCAGCCCGTTTGTCCCGGTCGAGGCCGTAGACAACGGCGTCACGGAATTCTTCAAAACCCTGTATCCAGCTTGAAAGAGATCCGCGAGGCGGTTCCGTCGTCTGGACCATTTCGGCGAACCGCGGACTGCACCAAAGGATCGTCCAGTCCTCCTTCACAAGCAACAAGCCGTCGGGAACGCATCCGACAAGGGACTCCATCCAGGGGCGCTGTGATGGCTCACTCATTTTGCCTCGATTTCCGGTGTGTCGTCCGGGACTTCGCCACCCTTCGCGGAGTATTCACCCCGGACCCGGTGAGTTGGCGATGAAAATCGTTCGGTCACCGAGGCCCTTCTTGCGCCCCGTGTGAAAGAAGCCTTGATTGTTTTTCACCCGGTCACAGTGAGGATGCCCGCCGTGAAATCAATACCGCTTCTTCTTGCAGCGCTTACGTTTTGTGGGGTGGGCGGGACCGTTCATGCCTGTCTGGGGTGCGCTCAGATGGGAGAGGAGTGGAGCACGCCCCGTCTTCAACCTCTCTTTGGCGGCAACCTGCGGAGTTTTGATGACGATGTGCTGACGGGGCACTGGAACAAGGTGCTTGGCGATGAATGGCAGGGTCGGAACTGGCCGGATGGTGCGAGAATTCTGCGTATCGAAGCTGCCAGGGGAGAGGTGTTTGTACGTGGCACGATGTCCTCTTCCATGTGGAAGGAGTTTGGCGCGGAGGAGAGGAGAAACCTTGCCGATTCGATTCGGCCTCTGATCAGGAGCAGTCCGTCACTGTGGCGGGTTACGGTTACCGTGTTTCCGGAGGGTGGAACAGTTTCCCGTCCCGTTGTGCAGTTGTATCCCGGTGAGGAACTGCTCGCGACACGGAACACGGTCACATCCGTCCAGGTGGAGAATAAACAATCGGTTTCAAAGGGTTCAAGTGCCGACGGATTATCTCAGGCACGCACTCGGAGCGGATGGAAACGGCCGGATCGCCCCGCAGCACATGCCGTCGGTTCACTCTCCGGAGCTTCGATTTTTCTCAGTCCGGGTCATGGCTGGTGGCATAACGGTACCGGCTGGGTGACCCAACGCGGTCTGACGAATGGTATCATTGAAGACCACAGCAATGCGGAAACAGTCATTCAGTATCTGATCCCTTTTCTTGAGAATGCGGGTGCGCGGGTTTACACGGCGCGCGAAAGAGATATGCAAACGAACATGGTTATCATCGACGATCATGAGGGAGGAGCATTCATTCCGAACATTCCGGAAACAGGATACTACTCTGTTTATGTCTGGTACAGCCGGATAAAGGCTGATACGGAATTTACGGTGAGGCATACCGGAGGCGCCACCGACTGGCACCAGCGGCTCGATCAGGACTTTGATACCTGGAAGTACACGGGTACATACTGGTTCGATGAAGGGACGAGTGCGGAGAATGGATCGGTGACGGCGGCCCATCCGGAGGCGGTCATGAAGGTGCGCTTTGGCGGAGGATTGGGAGACTTTGCCGTTGAAGGCAGGACAAGCGGCAGACCGCGCTGGGAGGAGTCAGGATATTACTACTCTCGTTTTGCCGGATTCGATCCCGAAGTGACCGGTGCAAACCGTCGCTGGAACCAGGTTCATGCGATGCCGCGATGGGCTGAATGGGAAATGGAAACCTGGGAAGCGGGGAGATCGATTTATCTCTCCTGGCATACAAACGGCAGCTATGATCACAAGATATCAGGAATTTCATCCTACATTTACAGTGTGTGGGCCTGGGGTCCTCCCGAATTTTTTCACGGTTACCCCGGTGGACGAAAACTCGCTGAGTATACCCACTTCGAGGTTCTCAACGATGTTCGCACGGGGTGGGATCCGGGCTGGGATGACGTTGGAATTGTCGGCCGATGGCTTGGCGAAACAAATCCGGTCAGCAACAGCGTGATGCCTTCGGTTCTTCTGGAAAACGGCTTTCATGACAATCCGCACGACGCTGCTTACATTCTGGAGCCGAAGTTTCGACGTCTTTCCGCCCGGGCCGCTTATCAGGGGATCGTGAAGTACTTCTACAACGAGGTGGATGGTTTCGACTCGATGATCATGGCGCCGGACGCGCCAACACATCTTCAGGTTCGTGCGGGCAACGATGGTTCGGCAACAGTGTCATGGAAGGCTCCGCTCCACGACACCGGTGAGGGGTTGTTGGGGGATGCAGCCACGCATTTCCGCGTTTATCAATCACGCAATGGAAAGGGGTTCGACAATGGAACGCCGGTTGAATCCGCCGCTTTTCAGCTCAGAGACCTCGAGCCCGGCATTGCGCGTTTCGTTCGGGTCGCCGCGGTCAACGATGGAGGGGAGTCTCTGCCGAGCGAAACCCTCTGTGTTTCATTGCCGGCCTCTCCGGATTCCTCGCGAGTTCTCATCGTCAACGGGTTCGATCGTCTGGATCGCGGGTTAAATTTCATCGGCCCGGACGGAGCGGAAAGAGGCGTACTCTCTCGCATGAACAGCCGTGATTACTGCATCCAGCACGCCGCGGCGCTTTCGTCCGGCGGGTACACATACGATTCGGCAGGCAATGAAGCCGTCCACGATGGTCATGTTTCGCTCGGGGACTATGACGCTGTTGTCTGGATGCTCGGTCGTGAATCCGTTGAGGACGAAACGTTCAATGGGAAGGAGCGGGACGCTCTGCGCAGGTATGTGGAGGCCGGAGGAACACTCATTGTCAGTGGTGCTCATGTTGCAAGCGACCTGCATCGGACTGCGGAGGGAAGGGCTTTCCTGGGTGAGGTTTTGGGGGCGGTATATGTTCCCGGTTCGTCGACAGAGGACAATCACCTCGGTCTCCCTCTTGCGGAATCCCCTCACATCATTCTGCCCGGACCTGTACCCGGCAAAGCGATTGCACTGAGTGATTCCAGGTCCGGGCCCTACGAAGTGCGTGGGGCCGATGCCGTCGCGCCCTGGTCGTCACAAACCACAGGTTTCCTGCTTTGGCTGACGCCGGGAACGGAGCTGGACTCCGATGATGTCGCAAGGTATGCCGCAGTGGCCTCAACGAAAGATCGCAAAGTCCTGTTCTGCTCCTTTCCGATTGAGTGCATTGTTGATGAGAGTATTCGAAACGCACTCGTCAGGGAGTTTCTGGACGATGTCCTGAAATAAAGAATGCCCCCCATGGCAGGGGGGCGTTATCAACTGTTCAGCAGGCAGCGCTGCTTTTATTCCCGAAAGCGCACGACATCGCCGTCGGAGACAGTTCCATTCGTGGGATCGTATTGCTGAACAGACTGGGGAAAAGGTCCGTCCAGAACGTCAAAGTCCTGATCAGGGCTGTAACTCAGAAGGGCCCACAGTTCGTCCTGTTTGACGGTATTGTTTCCGGCATCCACAACCTGAGGAAATTCCTGGAAGATGATTGCTGTTCGCGGGCGATTATCGACGTAGCTCACTCCAGGATAGGAACGTTCAATCAGAAAGTCCGGACCCCAGTAAATGAGGACGCGCTGTTCCGCTTCGGAGAAACCGGAGGGAGCCGATTCGTTCGTGTTGAAGACGTCCGGGAAGGCCGAAGTGATGTAGGCAACGGGTGTTGTGAGGTACCGATAATTCTTGATGCGTGGCGTATGGGTAAAAGCGAATCCGGAGTCTGGATCGAGCGTTGGCATGTATCGGTTATAGTCGATTCGATAGGTTTCAAGGGCGGTGGTGAGTGACCGCATATCCGCCAGTGTTCGTGAGACCTTGGAGCGAGTTTGTGCCTCAAGAAAGTTGGGTACGGCAATCGCCGCAAGAATGGCAATGATCGCGACCACAATGAGTAGCTCGATGAGCGTGAATGCCGTGGAAACCGGTCTCCGGATGATGCTTTGCTTGAGAGGCATTGAAGGACTCCTGGAGAGAGACGTTTCAGCTTTACAGCCGAGTGGTGGAACTAGTTGCATTGTCCGCCGTCGGCTGGCAAGCGGCATCTTGCGGAATCGCTGGCATTCCGTGACGAGTTGTGGCGGTCCGACACTCTGAGCTTCTGCGGTTGCGCCAGTCTCTCGGGCACAGCGCAGTGGCTGCACTATTGTCATCGGCCGGTTTCACGGCCCTGGGAAGGTATACGACATCCGAGCTTCATGGATGTCCGTCACATGAACATACTTTTTATAGGCGACATTTATGGCCGGCCGGGTCGAGAGGCTGTGGAGCGCGGCATGCCGGAACTCCGTGACCGATATGCACCGGATGTTGTCATCGCCAATTGTGAAAACTCGGCCGGAGGAAAAGGGGTCACACCATCGATCGCAAAGGACCTTCTGGCCTGCGGCGTGGACGTGCTGACCGGCGGGAACCACAGTCTTCATCAGCGGGGATGTGACGATCTTTTCGAAAATGAACAGCGATTAATCCGTCCCGCCAACTTTCCACCGGGGACTCCCGGCCGCGGGTGGGTCGTTCTTAACAGCGATGCGGGTTTTCCCGTCGCTGTCGCCAACATTTGCGGGCGAGCGTTCATGCAGAATTTTGACGACCCGTTTCGGTGTGCTGACGACATGATCGAGGAGGTTCGATCAACGACTCCTATTATCGTTGTCGATTTTCACGCCGAAACGACCAGTGAAAAGGTGGCAATGGGATGGTACCTGGATGGACGTGTGAGTGCGGTTCTTGGGACGCACACGCATGTTCAGACCGCCGACGAGCGTGTGCTATCCAAAGGCACCGCACACATGAGCGACACTGGCATGACGGGTCCCTACGATTCAGTTATCGGAGCGAACAAGGATGCTGTGATGAGCACGATGCTCACGCTTCGGCCCAATCGCTTTGACGTCGCTCCTCCGAACGACGTCCGCCTTTGCGGCGCCTTTGTTGAGGTTGATCCTATCAGCGGGCTGGCCCGAAGAATTGAGCGCGTGCGCCTGGATATGGGAGACTTCAAGCAGTAGGGCCTCGTGTTATGGCTCACCCTGTTGCTTGATCCATTTCATGACCCGCTCGGTGATTCGTGGCTTCCAGGGTATGCAACGTTCGTCTTCGATGAGCCGTTTGACGTGAGAAAGCGAGGCGGGCAGTTCCTCGAATTCGGTTCCTCCGCCGGCAACATCCTTTTCCGAGTGAGTGTCTGATCCACCAACGAGAGTCATCGACAGATCCTGCAGGAGCTCAGCGGCTGCGTCCGCAGCGCGTTTGCCATAGCGCCCGTTCCAGACCTCCGCCGCAAGAATCGGGAAATCCCCGGTCTGTTTTCCCAGTCCGATTCGCGGAACGGCGGGATGTGCGGCGATGCAAAAGCCATCGCATTCGTCGATGAGCTCGAAAATGCGGGCGATCTCGGTTCCGTCCGGCAAATCCACCTGAGGGCCGTAGACCAGCAGGTCGCCCGCGGTGACTCCATCGACCGCCGATCGGACTTCCTGTCCGGATTCAAGCAGGAACTCGTCTCCGACCTCCGTTTCCCGCCTAAGCCGGTCGAGTTCCCGGCGAGGCCAGACATGGTTGTGGTCGGTGAAAACGACACCACTGAAGCCCGCGATTTTCAGGCGATCGATAATCTCCGCCGCCGGTATCTTTCCGTCGAAGCTAAGCTCTTGTGTGTGGCAGTGGAGGTCGATGAGATAAGGCATAATTGGAGTTCAGCTGGGATGTGAACGAGGACGGGGCGAGCATGAGTGGGAAGCAAGGACAAGTTGGCGTGATGGCGGCGATTGAGGCGGCCGTGGCAGACTTCAGCATCATCCATTGTTTTTGCCCGTGAACTATCCAGTGACGTGGAGTGCTGGATGCGGGGAGCGCATCGGTAATTGGGTGTACGTGTACGAAGAGCACCGACAGCCTATCTGTCGGTCCTCTTCGCTTACCGGTCCGCTACTTCGTGCAGTTTTCCATCGACGGAATCAGGCAGATGAATTTCATCGCCTGGTTGCCGGTGTTGCGGAACTGATGCAGTGCGTTGGCCGGGACGAAGATTGCGTCTCCGGGTTTGAGGGTTTTGGCACCCTCCGCGGTTTCAATCTCACCACTGCCCGTGAGAATATAGACTTCATGTTCGTAGTTGTGCGTATGCAGAGGAGTATGGCCGCCGGATTCGACTTCAAAAACGCGCATTGCGAAGTTGGGTGCTCCGTCGCGACCGGTAATGACCTCGCGGATCGTTGCCCCCTTCACGCCGTCCATTTCCACCGGCTTGGAGGGGAAGGCATTGGTATCAATGATCTTTGGAATCAGCTCGGTCGTTGCATCGGTTGCCATAAGTCGATCTCCTGGTTGCACTGCCGGGATCAGGCCTCAACGATCCTCGAACCGTCAACAGGCGAACTTCACGAATGACCAGTGGCTTTCACATTCTTGCGAATCTGCTTCATGCCCAGGCCACGTTGACAGGGACCGGGTACTACGCGAGACACGTCATCAGCGCATTGGGTGATTTGGCTGATGCTCCTGAGGTTACGGGCATTTGCTCCCCGTTCAACCGCGAAGCTTTTGCTCTCCCCGACGCGCCTCACTATCGGCGGATTGTCTGGGGACGTCCCTGGAATTCGGTGATGGCTCGTCGTGTCGAGGAATGGGCATGGCTGCACAGCTATGTTCGTGACAAACAACCGGATGTTTTTTGGGGGCCGTCCAACTTCCTGCCTCCGATCAAGGTTTGCCGGTACGTCGTGACAATTCATGACATGACGTTCTTCGAGCATCCTGAGGCATTGCCGCCGTTACGGCGTCGTTACTGGTACGCCTGGACACACCGAACGGTAGCGGTTGCTGACCGGATCATCACGGACACGGAGACGTCAAAGAACGCGATTGTTCAGCACAGTCGTGCCGATCCCGCCCGAATCGATGTGATCCCACTTGGGGCTGCACGGGAGTATTTTGTCGGACGGGACGCCGAAGGCAGGGCCTGCCGAGAAAGGGAACTTCAGGAAGCATTTCCTCATTTACCGGAGAAATATCTATCCTTTATCGGTACTCTCACGGTGCACAAGAACGTTCCACGTCTTGTGGAGGCGGTTGCACGAGCGCGTCGAGCGGGATGTGACAATTTGCATCTCGTGCTTGCGGGAAAACGAGGCGATGGCTATGAGCTTGTTGCCGAGGCAATCGATCGACACGGTCTCAATGAGAGTGTCCACGAACTTGGATACGTTCCCGACCGATTGCTTCCCGCTCTCTACGAGGGTGCCCGTGCCCATATTCTGCCGAGTCTCACGGAAGGGTTCGGGTTGCCGATTGTTGAGGCCATGGCTGCCGGAACGCCTGTCATTACGGCTGGCAGGGGAGCAATGACGGAGGTGGCCGGCGATGCCGCAATGCTCATGGAACCTGAGGACGCAGACTCCATCGCCAATGCGATCGCTCAGGTCTGGACCAATGCGGAAACGCGGACGGAGCTTCGGGAAAAGGGACTGGATCGCGCGGATGAGTTTACATGGCGTGAAACAGCCCGTCGCACGCTGGACGTTCTGATGGACTGATCGGTTCTGATTCGCCGTTGCCTTGTCATTGGCCTCGGGTTGAAGTCGCTCGGAACACCTTTGGAGCCCGTCTCATGCCGACCGCAGCCGAAATGAGTCCGGATGTTCTTCTACCCCGGATCTTTGACAAGATCGACGAAGACTATTCTTTTCTCCTGGACTGTCTCTCTGACGTATTACGGGAGATGGGTCAGCCGGAAGTCGCCGAGGTGGTGCTCCGTGTCTCTCCCCGAAGCGGCGCCGGAGCTTCAGTGCAGAATGAGGTCACTCCCGCCGAGGAAATGCACGTTCTTTCCATCGTGTTTCAATTGCTCAACCTCGTTGAGGAAAACGCGGCCGCACAAACTCGCCGTCAGCGCGAAGCGGCTGAAGGTTTTCTGAAAGAACCAGGGCTCTGGGGTCAGAATCTGCGCCAGCTGCGCGATAGCGGTTTCACTGAGAAGGATGTGCTTTCCGTTTTTTCCCGTGTCCATGTTGAACCCGTTCTAACCGCTCATCCGACTGAGTCGAAGCGTCCGACGGTGCTGGGAATACATCGGGCCATTTACCTGCTGATTGTTCAGCTTGAAAACCAGATGTGGACGCCGGCGGAACGCGAAGACATTCATGATCACATGCGGGCGGTTCTCGAACGGCTCTGGCGCACCGGTCAGATTTTCCTGCGCAAGCCGGAGGTGACCTCCGAGCGCGACAATCTGTTTCACTATCTGGTAACGGTTTTTCCCGCTGTCCTGGAACGGCTCGACAGGCGGTTCGAGCATGCGTGGACGGAGTGCGGTTTTGATCCAAAGCACCTTGGCGATCCGCGCAATTATCCCCGGCTGACTTTTGGCAGTTGGGTTGGCGGTGATCGCGACGGTCACCCTTTCGTCACCGCGGAAGTAACCCATGACTCCCTCGATCGGATGCGTGCGGCAGGCATCAGTGTTATCGACGAACACCTCCGGCGTGTGGGCGATGCTCTCAGTCTTTCAAGCAGATTGCAGGAGCCACCGTTGAATCTGCGGGGAGCGACAATTCGTCTCGTCGATCAGCTCGGCAATGTTGCCCGCAAGATCATCGACAGGAACATGGACGAGCCGTGGAGGCAGTACGTGGGGCTGGTTCGAGGGAAGCTCGCTCTTGAACCGGACGGCTCTCCCGCAGGCTATCGGAACGGTGATGAACTTGCCGCGGACCTGGCGGTTCTTCGACGCTCGCTTTCCGACGTTCAGGCGGATCGCATTGCCCGCGATGCCGTCTTTCCGGTGGAACGTATTGTTCGTGTCTTCGGACTACACCTCGCCTCACTTGACATTCGTCAGAACAGTGCGTTTCACGACCGTGCCGTGGAGCAGCTTCTTGCGGTTGCCGGTTTTCCAGAGACCGGTTTCAGCGAATGGACGGAAGAGAAACGCCTTCAGCTTCTGAACCGGGAACTTGCATCACCCCGTCCCTTTGCTCCGCCGGGCGCCGCCCTCGGGCACGAGGCAAAAAGTGTCATGGAGTGCTACAGAGTTGTGCTTGATCGTGTCGAACTGGCCGGCGGAGAAGGCATTGGGTCACTGATCATCAGCATGACCCGCAGTCTTTCCGATTTGCTGGTTGTTTACCTGCTGGCTCGCGAAGTGGGCATGTTGCGCGCCGAAGGCGGGGGACTGGTGTGTGTGGTTCCGGTCGTTCCGCTTTTCGAGACGGTTGAAGACCTTGATCGCGCTCCGGACATTATTGACGGGTTTCTCACGCACCCCGTAACGCGCCAGTCGCTCAATTCGCTTCGACGAGAAGGCACAAAGCCGACTCTTCAGGTGATGGTTGGTTATAGTGACAGTAACAAGGACGGGGGGATACTCTCCGCTCAGTGGCACCTTCACCGTTCACAGCAACGCATGACCGCGGTTGCGCACCGGCATGGAGTTAACCTGCGTTTCTTCCATGGCCGCGGCGGGACGACAAGCCGCGGTGCCGGGCCGACCCACCGTTTCCTCGAGGCCCTGCCTCACGGTTCACTGACCGGTGGCTTCCGCCTGACCGAGCAGGGAGAAACCATCGCTCAGAAGTACGCCAACCTGATTACCGCCACCTACAACATGGAGTTGCTGATGGCGGGATGCACGGCCACGACACTCAAGCATTCCCGATCCAGAGAAGCGGGCGAGGAACTCACCGCCATCTTTGACCAGCTTGCGGAATTCAGCCGTGATGCCTACGCGTCGCTTATTGCCAGCGACAGGTTTATCGAGTTCTGGTCTCAGGCGACACCAATCGACGCGCTCGAAAACAGCATGATTGGGAGTCGCCCGTCGCGCCGCACCGGAAAGCGCAGCATCGATGACTTGCGCGCCATTCCCTGGGTCTTTTCCTGGAATCAGGCTCGATATTATCTGCCGGGCTGGTATGGAATAGGGACGGCGCTGGCCCGGCTCAGAGAGAACGATTCCGCAGCATTCGGCATGCTATGCGATCGTGGCGCTCGGAACCCGTTTCTGCGGTATGTCCTGACAAATGCGGAGACAAGCCTGGCTTCAGCAAAGCTTGAGATCATGGAGTTGTATGCTTCGCTGGTTAAGGATGAACCGGTTCGCCGGCAACACTTCGCCACGATCGAGGCTGAGCACAAACTCACGCAGTCGATGATCGATGAGGTGTTTCATGCGCCGCGTGACGCCCGCCGTCCTCGCATGATGAAAACGCTGGATATGCGAGACGCGGGCCTTAGCCGTCTGCATGAACTTCAGGTCGGCCTGCTGCGCGAATGGCGCAGTCTCCGCGATGCGGCAGACCTCCGTCAGGATGAGGTTCTGCCGGTCGTTCAACTCTCCGTTAACGCCATCGCCGCGGGGCTGAGAACAACGGGTTGAGCACAATCCCGATTGCTCCTTTTTCTCACCGGCTGCACTTTTGAGGCTGCCCCCCAAAAACGAGAGAGGAGGATGTCGCATGAAAGGCGTCAGGGTTCTCACGAGTCTTGTGGCAGTGCTTGCGTCTGGTTCCATGACGTCAGCGCAGTGCCCGGAGTTTTCTCCACTCAGGGTTTTGAACGAATATTCGCAAGACGATGGCGATGCGTTCGACGATCGCCCCGCACTTGCTTCCAGCAATGGCGGGCGCGCCCTTGCAGTGTGGCGTACGTTTTATGATATTTCCGGAACCTCCGGGGCGGATAGCGAAATTGTCTTCACCTTGTCTGACGACTCGGGCGTAACCTGGAATTCCTCATCGTTTCTGAACACTGATGCAGCCACCGATACAAGAAACGATGATTCTCCCCGTGTGGCAACGGACGACGGCGGAGTCTGGGTCACGATATGGCAAAGCGAGCTTGTCACGACACCGACAAGTCCGTTGGATTCTGATATTCTTTTCAGCAGGTCAGTTGATTACGGTGCCTCGTGGTCCGCTCCGGCGATTCTTACCTCAAATATGACAGCGGATTCGGCGTATGATGCCGAGGCCGATATTGCCACTGACGGGAATGGCACATGGATTGTGGTTTGGCATTCGTTGCAGACCAGTGTCGATGGCATGCAGATCGGATCTGATGATGACATCCTTTGTTCGGTTTCGACAGACAATGGCTTGAGTTGGTCGGACACTCAGGTCGTAAACACTGACGCGGCAAGTGATTCGGCAATCGACCGCAGAGTTTCCATTGTGCCTCTGGGGAATTCAACGTTTGCAGTTGCATGGGATTCCGCATCCAGAAGCGGTGGAGATGCGGACCTGTATCTTGCTCGCACCACTGATGGTGGCTCATCCTGGTCCGCGCCGGCCCCGATTAATACCGATTACAGCATGAGTGGAAATGATTATGGAGTGAAATTGACTGTGGGTTCCTCAGGTCCTGTGGGCGCTTTGTGGTATTCAGACAATCCCCGCCTTTCGACGGGGAGCGATTTCGACATCTTTCTCGCACGATCCACTGACGCAGGTGTTACATGGTCCGATCCTGCCGTAGTTAATAGCAATGCCACAACTGATTCGGGAGAGGATGCGTTTCCGTTTGTCAAGGCGGGAACAGGTGGAGGGTGGTTCGCCGTCTGGAGAACAAAGGACACTCTTGGTGGAACGATTGGCGCGGACAACGACATGCTTTTTGCCTGTTCACAGGATTCCGGAAGTTCATGGTCTCAGTTACAGACCTTGAACGATGCGGGCAATGATTTGACAGCCACCGACGGGGCGGCAGCCACGCTCACCTTTGTTCAAGGCAATTGGATAATTGGTTGGAACTCAGGATGGGACCCAATATCCGAAACCGTGGGGGATTTCGATATCCACTATCGGACAACAGCCGCTCTTCCGATCGATTTGGATGTTTTCATAATTGATTAAGTGGAAGTCGATACGAGTTCCATGGCCCTGGAAGCGGTCACGTCCGACATGAGCATAAAAGGCGTCGTTCTCATCCTCAGGACTCCACACTCCGACAGGGAAACGAATCCGGAGATCGATTCGATCGCCGTGGAGTTTGCCATTCACAAAGGAAACCTGATGGCGATTGAACGGCTTCAGTTTTCCACGCTGACAGGGTTCTCAAGGATTCTCAGCGTTCCGGCGGTGGCATTCAGTTCCGCCATCGCGCCCATCGGGTAGGAGGCATTATCAATGACATGGCCGACGGGAAAGTCTTTTACGACCGGGTATGGCCTGTTCTTGAAATACTGATCGAACACATCAGCAAGCTTGAAACTGTTCTCAGGATCATCCGTTTCGCAGCCACGAAAACGGCCGATAATGACTCCCGCCGGATTGTCCAGACTGCCGGAAAGCTCAAGCTGACTGAAAAAGCGATCGATACGATAAGGATCTTCACCGACATCCTCGAAGAACAGGATCATTCCGTCGGTTTCCATTTCGAAGGGTGTCCCGTGCATTGCGTGAATCAGCGACAGGTTGCCTCCGGTCAGGCGGCCACGCGCGACGCCCGGAACCAGTGTTGTGGTCGGAGTCGAAAGGCCGTCAGCGGAAATGACCCAGCCGGGTTCCGTTCGCTCCGAATAGGCATCTGATTCGATCGCCCCCCACATGTGATCGAACATGTAGGAGCGATCCTTTCCATCGTCTTCGGTACGATACATGTACGTTGCAAAGGGTGAGTGGAACGTCATGACACGGGCCTTTTTCTGAATCGCCAGATGAAGCCCGGTGATATCACTGTACCCGATCAGAACCTTTGGGTTTTTGCGGATTGTTTCATAGTTCAGAAGGTCGATCATGCGCGTCGTCCCATAGCCTCCCGTCACGGGAAAGACCGCGTCGACCTCCGGATCCTCGAAGGCCTGCATGAACAATCGCGCCCGCTCCTCGTCCGGAGCCGACAGATACCCGTGCTTGTCGCTGACGCTGTCGTCGATCTTCACGCGATAGCCACGTTCTTCCAGCTTCTGCCGTGTAAACTCCACCGCTCCCGCGTCACGCCACTTTGCGGGAGCAACGAAGGCTATTGTGTCGCCTGGCCTCAGGGCTGGTGGCTTGATGTATCCCTTGTTCGCGGCACAGCCACACAAGCAGGCTACCACGGCAAAGACTATCGGCATCGTTCGTTTCATCGAGGGGCTCCCCGGCAGGAATGCCCCATGGGACGACCGGGAGAGCCGAGGGTCAAGAGGGTGGACGGGGATTCCCTTTGCCCGGCGCAACTGATTGCGCCAGGGTGTTTTGATTGTTCGCCTAAGACCCATCACTTGGCTGAGACTCTCAAACCCGACGCTCCACCACCGTCCCGGGCACTCGCTTTGGACGCTCTCCGGGGGTTTGCCATTCTGGCCATGTGCCTTTCCGGTCGTGTCCATGGGATTGTGGAACTGCCAGGCTGGATGCGTCACGCGCAGTATCCGGATATCGAA
>JANQSL010000158.1 GCA_028284075.1 Candidatus Sumerlaeia bacterium
GACCTCGCCTCCGATGATTTGACAGTTTTCCGCCTCGATGATCCGCAAAAACGCGGCATCCGCCGTTTGTAATGTAAGAACCATTGCCAGGATTGTCAGCGGCACATTCCACATGACCTGTTCTTTTTCATCAGATTGGGGAGGTAGCAAGGAAACCATGCGTTTTCGAGCCGGGTTCGAGTCCTCCGGGCTTGCATTGCTCCTTGTTGCTGTACCGGCAACGGTGGCAGGCAATATTCCCGTGCCATCGTATATAGGAGTCGGAGCGCCTTTTTGGCTGTCGGTCGAAACGCTGGGCCTGCTCTTTCTTGCGATTGTTTGTATTGAAGCCGCCGTCTTCAGACTGGCTGGTCGGGTATCATGGAAAGTTGCCCTGGCAACCAGCCTGCTTGCGAATCTCGTCAGCAGCATGGTCGGTATTTTTATCGGAGCGGGAAGTTGTTTCCTGCTTCTTCTGGTGGTCGTGACGGGTCTTCTCGTTGTCTCGCTGCGGGAAACGTTCAGAAGCAGCGCTTTGGCTTCATGGCTTGTCGGGCTTGCGCCAATCGCGGCCATCCTTTTCTGGGGAATTCTGACGTTCCCGGGCGGACGTGCATTGGAGCAGTGGGCGGCTCTCGGTGCTCTTGTACCTGGATTCATTCTTTCCGTCGTGATTGAGGGGGTTGTGATTGCGAGAACAGGAAAGTGTGTCGTTCCCTGGCGATCACTGCTTGTTGCAAACACCGCGAGCTATGCCCTGCTGCTGTGTTATGTGCTGGCGGCCAACCCCTACAGCGGGGAACGGAACCCATTGCTTTCAATCGATTATCTCCTGCTTTCCGCATCATCTCTGGCCGGCGAGGGCCAGGTGGAAAAAGCAGTCGAACTGCTTGAAATTTCCTGGGATCTGGACGATGCAAGTCATCCTCATCACATCACTGAGCAGCTGAAGATCGGGCTTTTGCTCGCACGAAACGGCGGCAGAGCAGAGGCGGAGAGGCTTCTGAAACTTGTATCTGATGAGGCTCGTGGAGACTCCACCTGGGGAAATAATGTGCGGGCCGTGGAGAAAGAGCTTCGGCGGGAGCTGGGTCTTGTGCCGGAGCCCGGTAGCGAATAGCCAATTCCTCTTTCCCTTCTCTCTCTCACCATACGTGTTTTTCTCAGAGTCTATCGGAGAGAATCTGTCATGATGCGCCCTGTGTATGTTCTGCTCACTCTTGCGGCTGTTTTGCTGTCCTCTTGTAGAAGCTCAGTCAAACCCGACGTTGTCGCTCTTGTTGCCGAAGCCGATTCCTACAACTGGCCGGACCCGGCGCGCTACGAGAAGGCTGTTGCCGCTTTCGAGACGGAGGATGCCGCCAGCCCTCCGCCGAAGAATGCAATTGTCGGTATTGGCAGCTCCAGCATGCGCGGCTGGCACAAGTCGATCCACGAAGATTTGGCGCCGCTGACCGTTATCCCACGCGGTTTTGGCGGCAGCGACATGTACGATGTGCTCGCCTTTGTCGATCGCATCGTCATCCCCTATGAGCCGCGAGCCGTTATGCTTTACGAAGGCGATAACGATATCGCCGCCGGCCTGCCGCCGGAGGCGGTTCTGGCGGCTTTTCGGGCGTTTGCCGCGAAGATTCATCAGGCGCTTCCACAGACGCGGATTTATGTCCTCTCCGTGAAGCCAAGCATCTCTCGCTGGAGCATGTGGCCACAGATGGTTGAGACAAACGAGCTTTTGAAAGCCGAGTGCGCGACGGATGATCGTCTGCACTACATCGATATCGCGACACCGATGCTGGGGGAGGACGGCGAGCCGCTGCCGGATATCTTCCTTAAGGACAATCTCCACATGAACCGCAAGGGCTACGACATCTGGACAGAGACCGTGCGGCCGGTCCTCATGGAACACGAAGTGAAGCATGAAGGCACCATGATGGCTGGTGCGGGCGGCGGCTAAACGTTCTCCGAGAGAGAATCCACGATCATCTTTGCCGGTGATACATTGAAGTCGGAGAAATCGAAAGCCAGGTTGCGGTATTCATTAAGAAACCGGTCGATTACCGCCGTCTCGTACCGCGAGAGAACCACGTTCCGGTCCAGGCCCTCCTGCCGTTCGGTGGCCTTGCGCAACAGCAGGCAGGGTTTCCCCATGTAGAAACATTCTTCCTGATTGCTGCCGCCGTCAGTGACAAGGAATTCACTGTTCCAAACCAGCTTGATGAACCCGAAGTAATCGTATCGCGGACGCAGCTGAATACGCGGGTTCGATTTCAGCCGCTGCATCATGTCAAACCGCCTCAGCCTCGACTTTGTCGGCGGATGCAGAATGAACAGGACGGGTATGGATTCGGCAATTCGTTCGACTTGTGACACAACGCGTTCCAGCGAATGCCGGTCGAAGATATTTTCAAAGCGATGCAGAGATACAACGCAGTACTTGCGGGAAGGGACGGGGACTTCGGCGGAGTCCATCCGCTCGACCGCCAGCCGCAGGGAGTCCAGCAGCGTGTTATGAACCGTATCGACTTTTAGACCGCGGTGATTGCGCAGGTTCTCCATAGCCCACGCCCCGGGGCAGAAGTAGACGTTTGTCAGCCGGAAGGTGAGAACGCGTGTCAGTTCCTCCGGAAACGGATGGAAGAGGTTGAAGGATCGAAGCCCTGACTCCACATGTCCAACGCGCAAGCCGCGAGTGCGCGCCAGGACTGCCCCAAGCAGGCAGGAAAACGTGTCCCCATGGACCAGTACGATACCGTTGTGGTCGCCACGGAAGGGATCGGGGCGGCGCAACAGGGCCTTCGTGAGAATGCCAGCCATCCAGACGGCCATGGCGGGCACGGACTTGATGTCACGGCCTTCATGAAGAACGATGTCAGGATCGCGTACATTGAAGTTTTCCCGCAGATCGCGAACCGTTTCGTGATGCTGGCCCGTGAAAACGAAGTTCCATTGGAGGCCGCGCGATTCGAGCTCCGCCATCACGGGACCCATTTTCACGAGCTGCGCTTTCGTTCCAATCACGACGTGTATCATAACGTCATGAACGTGGGGAACAGGCCTCAGCGACAACGCGAAAGACCAGACTTCTGCAAAAACCGCCGGTCCGGAGAGCGGACCGGCGGCAATGCGCCCGTGTTCTTTGGAAGGAGAACGGTTCTTACACCGCGGGCACGTTCGATTCGTGAATGGTGCGAATGCCGTTGAGGAATGTATCCACCAGACCGGTTACACGAGCCTCCCGGCGGACC
>JANQSL010000174.1 GCA_028284075.1 Candidatus Sumerlaeia bacterium
CGCCGCTGCTGCCGGCTCCTCAACCGGCTCTGACTCCGCATCGTCTTTCTTCTTCTTGCCGAAAATGCGGCCAAAGACACCGGGCTTCCGCTCCTCCACTTCAGAGACAGCTTCAGCCTCGAAATCTTCCTCGGCGGCGGCCTCAGGAGGCGCTTCCGTGTCGGTGGCTGCAAAAAGGCGGCTGAAAAAGCCCGGTTTGCGCCTCCTGGGTTCTTCCTCGGCGATGGGATCCTCAGTCTCGGGTTGTTCAGGGTCTTGGGGCGGCTGCTCGTCCATGGGGGCCTTCCAGGCAAAATGCCGCGAGAGGCTGGGGGGCAGAGCGGAGGCGGGTCAATCCGTGGCCGCGTCAAGCCGACGGATTATGCGGGCGGGGTTTCCCGCGATGACACAACGCCCTCTGGAAAAGCTCTTCGTCACAACAGTCCCTGCACCCACGATGGTGTGCGGCCCCAGGTGCACACCCGGAAGAATCACGGCATTCATGCCAATCCAGCAGTCCTCCTCAAGCCGGATCGGAGGGGACTTCTCGTATCGGGCATTATCCTCCGGACTGTGATTTGCACTGACAAGCCCGACACCGGGACCGAGATTGACGCGATCACCGACAACAATGCCATTCAGCGCGTTGATGTAACAGTGAGGCGAATCGCCCGGAAACGTGCCCCGCCCAAGGCGAACGCGACGCGGGTGGCGCACTGTCGTCGTGAAGTGTACCGGCCAGGGAACATGGGAGTTCACGCCCAACAATCTGCCGAGACGGTACAAAACACAGAACTTCACGCCGACGCCTTCGGGAATATGAAGAAGAGAGCGGACAAGTCGGGAGATGGGCCTGTGGTCGGAGCTCATCGGCGCTTGCCGCGTTTTTTCTTTTTGGCCGGCCTCTCCGCCTTTGGAGCCTCAACAACCCCCTTGTTTTCGAGGGCGATGTAAGAGGGAAGGGGAAAGGATCGGATCAGATCCTCGTAGTCGATGCGCTGAGCGATAAAATTGCGCGTGACTTCAATGCGACACTCCCCTGCCGAGTCCACAACGCGCACCTGGCGCAGACCCACATCCACCAGGCTTCGGCCCAGCAGTTCGCCGAACGTCGCGGCATCCATCAGGGTAACGCCGATGGCACGCTGAAACCGTCCCTCCGCTTCTTCGACCTTCCCGGCGAGAAAAAGATCCTCTTCGAGCTCCTCCCGTCTTACCTGGGCGAGAAACCGCGCATGGCACTCTTCGACACCCTCAGCCGAGTTCGCGGAAAGGGCGATCCGCCGCCCGATCCAGTCGAACTCGAAGTCCGGTTCGAATTTCTTCTGATTCTCGTGCTCGCACACTTTCTTGAGTGCGCGAAAGACCTCTTCCGGCCCCGCCGCGGCCTTGAGAACAAACGTGTGAATCTCGGCAGGCAACTTCAGTCCGCTCCACTCGTCGGTACGATGGGATTCCTAGTTCGCGCCGTTGACATCCTCATCCCACTTTGCCGCGCGTTCAAACAAATCCGTGACCCACGGAACGTAGACCTCTTCAACCATGACGGGTGCATCGATCAGCACACTCACCTCATTGTTCATCTCAAGGGCCTCGAAACTCCAGTTTGTGGAACCGATCACGACCTCTTCACTGTCGATCATCAGCATCTTTGCATGAATTTGTTCCGACGGGTCGTCCTTGTAAACCTCAACACCACCCTCTTCGAGTTTCTCCGCCATCCTGAGTGTTCCCCCTTTCCATTCTCTGACAAAATCACCGTCCGCCGTATAGTCCATCAGCACACGCACCTTCACTCCGCGCGCTGCCGCCGCGATAAGTTCATCTGCAAGCAAATCCGTCTCGGGAGGCTTTGCGGCAGGGCGGCCCGGGATGTTTCCGGCCCGCGGGTGAGAGTCACCGTAGCTGTTGGCATAGCTTTGCACAACATCGATGGAAGTTTCCGCGGCGCGCAACGATGGCACGAGCCTGTGATAAAACCAGCGGTTTTCAAGGTACTCAACGTCCTCCGATGCCCAACCGGTAAATCCCAGTTCATTCCGGTCATCGAGAATGGATTCCGCGAGTTCGTTGTAAACAACACGGTCGGTCGCAAAAGGCTCCGCATCCGCAAGCCGGCGTGCAAAGTAGTGCTCGTAACGACGACCCGCCTCCGGAGACCAAAGGATCGTGGCGACTTCCCTGTTCTTGTCCAGACTGTAATAGCTCCAGTTGATGGATGCCACGACAACCACGTCACGATCCACGATCAGTAGCTTCTGATGACTCTGCACCTCGTCCGGGTCCAGGTAAACGGAAACGCCGGCTTCCGCCAGCTTTTCGGCAACGAACTGGTTTTTCTCGTCGTGATCGCCGCGAAACGATGACCGGTCAATGACAGCAACGACCTCGACGCCGCGTCTGGCCGCGTTCGCCAGAGCATCGACCAGGTTGTTGGATGAGCTTCCCGGATACTCCTCATACCAGGTAACCTGATAAAGACAGGCACGGATTGAATGCTCGGCCTCATTGATAAGCTTCAACACGGCGGGATAGTAATCGCGATCATTGATGGGTGTAACAACCTCATCAGCCCGCACAGAACCGGGCAAAAAGACGACGGCAAGGCCGGAAAGAAGAGTCAGAATTCTAAGCGCGTGAGTCACGATAAGGTCCTCTGGGAGAGTTGGCCTGACGAAGCAGCGTGAGGAGAACAGGCGGCGGACTCCAGTGAAAAAGGAGACTGGGAAGAGATTTCGGAGGGTTTTACCATGGCGGCCTCGAATATGAAGACTCTGACTCATTGCCGTGGTGTCGTCGGGGGCAGGTCCTTCAGGAGAGGTGCTTCGCCATTTTCCTCGATCAAACTGATCAGAATTGAGGAGGCGAGGTCCGACATATCACCCATCGAGGTCGCCACCGTGTAGACACCATAGCCACTGGCCGGATGACCGATGCTGTAAGCCGAGTATCCTGTATATCCTCCGGGATGCTCAATGAACGTTTGGTCGCCGCGCTTCTTGAGATACCAGCCAAGCCCGTCGGTTGATCCCGCCTGAGACTGCGGCGAATGGGAGATCTCCACGGATTCGCGTTCGAGAACCTGCGAACCGCGCCAGACTCCCTTGTTGAGATGCATTCCCAGAAAACGTGCCATATCTGTTGGAACCATATAGACGTCTCCAGCCGGATAGACTCCGAAGCGGGATTGTGGAATGGCAACCGGCCGGCCGGGAGCGCCATCCGGCTCAAGACCCAGGCTGTCTGCCAGCTCGAAGGGCAGATAGGGAAGAGCGACTCTCTCCGCCATTCCGGAAGTCAGGCCAAAGAGCCGTCCATGGGTGGCGCCTGTCGCCCCAAAGACCTCTGCAAGGACGAACGACTCGAGTTTCTGGCCGGAAACCTCTTCCACAGCCAGCCCGACAACTGCATATCCGGGATTTGAGTAGCGATAGATTTTACCAGGCGACTCCGTCGGCTCGAGGCCAGCCACCACCTCTCGCAGGGCCGGAGGTGCTGAACGATCCCAAAGCTCCACCGTTTCGCCACCACCAGGCAGACCGGACATGTGAGTCAGAAGATGCCGGAGAGTGATGTCTTCTTCGGAATCGGGGTGTCTCGGAAGCTCGATGCCTCCCAGGTAACGATTAACCGGTTCATCCAACTTGACTTTGCCCTGCTCCATCAGCCGCAGCACCGCTGCCGCCAGAGCCGGCTTGAAGGTCGAGCAGGTGGCATAAACGGTGTCGGGAGTTGCTTCCGTTTCTGCCCACACATTTGCGTGGCCAAACGCATCGGACCACAAGATATTGTCTTTGTGGACCAAAACCACGGAAACGGAGGCCACGCCGTTGGCCAGCTCGCTCTCGCAAAGCTTCTCGACGAGCTCCACGGTCTTCGCCGTTTTCTGCCCCTGGGCAAACAAGGGGATTGAAAGAAGTAACATGAACAATGCTCGGAAAACACTGAGGGGAGGGTGAGGGACGCAGCTCCTCCGCGATCGGGTTGCCATTCTTTTCTCCTGAGCCGACTGACGAAATCATCCCGAGAACAGTGGACTTGATGGGAATGGAAATCGGCGGAAGCATACGTGCGAGTCGCAAGGCATTCCCAGCGAAATTCCCTGCCTTGTCCACCGGGTTGGTTTTCAGGGATTTGGTCTTGCCCCTCTCGGTCCACTAAAACCCTTTCGCGACACCGGCGCGGTCGTTGGGGTTTCCATGAGGAGCGGGTTTAGGGCTTCTCGCGTCTTCCCTCCGCCAAACGGTCCGCTCCGCACCCCCAACTCTCACCCGAGACCAAAGGACAGCTTATGGACTCATCCCTTTTGATTCCAGCGGCGGCGGGAATACTGGCCATGCTTGCCGTCGGCTATCTTGTAAAAGACGTGCTTTCAAAGCCGCGGGGCAACGATCTCATGATCGAGATCAGCGACGCCGTGCAGGAAGGTGCCAAGGCGTTCCTCCGTCGTGAGTACATCTATATTTCAATCTTCGTTGTCGTTATCTTCGCCATTATTGCGGCCACCCCTTTCGTGGCCAGAGGCGAGGGCATCGCCGAAAGCCTCGGATGGCAGACCGGCCTCAGTTTCATCATCGGTGCGGTGGCTTCCAGCCTCGCCGGCTTCATCGGAATGAACATCGCCACGCGAGCAAACAGCCGCACAACGGAAGCGGCACGCAAAGGCGTCGAGGACGACAAGAATCCCGAGGGCGGTCTCAAAAGCGCTCTCTCCGTTGCCATCTCCGGCGGAGCCGTCATGGGCATGAGCGTGGTCGGCATCGGTCTGCTGGGACTCGTGCTGGTCATTCTGGTCGTCGACGTTCTCTCCGGCGATGCGGGCTGGGGCTCGCACCCCGGCTGGATTAACGGATACGCCATGGGAGCTTCGCTGGTGGCATTGTTCGCCCGCTCCGGCGGCGGCATCTTCACCAAGGGCGCCGATATGGGCGCTGACCTGGTCGGCAAAGTGGAAGCCGGCATTCCCGAGGATGACCCCCGCAACGCAGCCACAATTGCCGATAATGTCGGCGACAACGTCGGTGACGTGGCGGGCCTTGGGGCCGACCTCATGGAATCCTATATCGAATCCATGATTGCCGCCATGGCGCTGGCGGTGGGCCTGAATGTCATTGCGGGCCCCTCTCTGGATGGCGGCAGCGGCGTTGTGACACAGATGCAGATTCTTCCGTTGTTGCTGGCAGCTGTCGGTATCGTGGCCTCCATTATTGGTGTCGCGACTGTGAAGTTCATGCCTGGAAAGAAGGTTCAGGGGTCGCTGATGAACGGAACTTACGTTTCGGCGGCTTTGGCCATCGTCGGCGCGTTTGTGACGACGAAGATCGTGCTGCCGGAAGGGTTCTCCATCGGCTCAGTGGACAACGGGGTCCAGGAATACGGATGGATGGGCATCGCCGGCTCAGCGGTCGTCGGCATTATTGCGGGGGCCCTGGTGGGTTTCTTTTCCGAGTATTACACTTCAACGAAATTCAATCCTGTCAAGCGTATGGCCAAAAACTGCCAGATGGGTCCTGCAATCACAGTGACGGACGGCCTCGCGGTGGGCATGAAGAGCTGCCTCTGGCCAACGATATCGCTCGCGATTGCAATGCTGGTGGCCTACAATTTCGCCAACTTCTACGGCATCGCACTGGCCGCTCTCGGCATGCTGGTCACAACGGGTATGATCGTGGCGGTGGATTCCTACGGGCCAATCGCCGACAATGCCGGTGGTTGCGCTGAAATGGCTCACCTGGACAAGGGCGTTCGTGAAATCACCGACAACCTCGACGCGGTCGGAAACACAACAGCGGCCATTGGCAAAGGATTCGCCATCGGTTCCGCGGCCTTCGCGGCTCTGGCGCTGCTGGTGGCCTACATGGCATCGGCGGGAATCTCCACCGCCGATCTCAGCAGCCCCAACGTCATGTTCGGTCTTCTGCTGGGCGGTATGATGCCGTTCTTCTTCTCGGCGCTGCTGTTCGACGCCGTGAGCGATGCCGCTTTCAAGATGATCGATGAGGTGCGCCGCCAGCTCCGGGATATCCCCGGGATCATGGAAGGCAAAGCAAAGCCCGACTATGCCAAGTGTGTGGACATCTCCACGGACGGCGCCATCAAGGGCATGCTGTTGCCAGGAGGCCTGGCAATTGTAACGCCCCCGGTCATCGGCCTTGTCTTCGGTGGCGAGGCACTGGCGGGTTTTCTCATCGGAGCGCTTGTTACGGGTGTCATGCTGGGTCTGATGTGCGCCAACAGCGGTGGCGCCATGGACAACGCCAAGAAATACATCGAGGAAGGCAAGGTTTCCGACAAGGACGGTCAGGTACAGGGCAAGGGCTCGGAAGCTCACAAGGCGGCGGTTATCGGAGATACCGTCGGCGATCCTCTCAAGGACACCGTGGGTCCCTCCATCAACATTCTGATCAAGCTGATGGCGGTGATTTCCCTGGTTCTGGCACCCATGCTGGCCAGCTGATCCCGACCTCAGACCACGTTTTCATGGGGCGGCGCCGGGTAGCGCCGCCTCTTTCGTTTGCCACAGGTTTCCTGTGGTTCCCGGCGGCGTTGACACTGCGCCCCCCCGCCATGGCAGGGTGATGCGTCTCAGGGATGGGAGCCCGGACGCGGCCCTATGGACCAGCCATCCATTTTCTCCAATCTTATCTCGCTCACAGCGGGTATGAACTTTCGGGATGTCATCGATATCCTGATGGTATCGCTGGTGTTTTTTCTGCTGTTCAACATGCTGCGCCGCTCCCGCAGCCAGACGGCACTGAGGGGTTTGCTGATCGTCCTGAGCACCACCCTTGTTTTTTACCTCGTCACGCTGCTGGCGGAACTGAATGCGACAAAGGCGCTGATTACGCGACTGTGGGTGGTCATTGTTCTGATCTTCCTGATCGTCTTTCAGAGCGAGTTCAAGAAAGCTCTGACCGATTATGGACGCATGCCCATCTTTCGCCGTCTCTTCAGGCAGGAGTCCGCGCCCATTGAGGAAGTGGTGAAGGCTGCAGCCCGTCTCGCGGAGAAAAAAATCGGGGCCTTGATCTGCCTGGAGCGTGAAAACACGCTGAGGCCCTATATTGAAACAGGAACGGTTCTGGACTCGCTTGTGACCGCGGAATTGCTGCGTACGGTATTCGCGATGTACACCCCCTTGCATGACGGGGCGGTAATCGTCCGAGGTAACCGC
Organism: Candidatus Sumerlaeia bacterium; assembly: GCA_028284075.1. Taxonomy (GTDB): domain Bacteria; phylum Sumerlaeota; class Sumerlaeia; order SLMS01; family JAHLLQ01; genus JAJFLJ01. The sequence continues at coordinate 7,154 of JANQSL010000174.1, forward strand.
ATGGCGGCTGCGGGCTGTCTTCTGCCCCTGACGGAACAGGAACTCAGCAAGGACCTTGGAACAAGACACCGGGCCGCGGTGGGAATGGCGGAAGAAACAGATGCTGTTGTTGTCGTCGTATCAGAGGAAACGGGAACCATCTCACTGGCTGTAGACGGCACACTGCATCGCCCTGAAACGCCGGACAGTCTCAGGGAAAAACTGCTGGATCTGTTTGAAATCGACGAGGAGGACGGCGATGGCGAAGAAAGCTAGTCCGGGTCCCGTCAGTGACCTCTTCCTCGCGGTGTTCTCGATCTTCCTTGGATTTGTCGTATGGGTGATTGTCCGGCAGGGAGATACTGTGACCAAGCCGGTTCCGGTAACCGTACAACTTCAGGGCATCCCGTCCATTGTCGAGGTTGTTGACTATCAGCCACGTTCGATCCCTGTTTCCTTCACGATGAAGAAAGTCGACGAAGGCCTGACAAACGCGCTGGATCAGTTCAGCATCACGGCCGACGCCACCGGTATCGAGGCCCGCGCGGGACTGAACGAATTCAAGGATGTTCCGATCGTTCTGGATCCTGAGCGTTCACGCATGAGGCACCCTTCGGAACTGGCACCGGCCAGTGGCGACGCCCGCATTACAATCACGGTGCGTGCGATGCTGAAACAGGCGGAAGCCCGTATCGTTCCCAACCTGGGAACCGCGCGTTTGCCGCCGGGATTCAATATCGATCACGAACGTGTCGAGGTGCGCCCTCGAACCATCAAGGTCGCGGTTGCTCAGCCCGTCGAGGACGGTGAGGAAGTCACGATCAGTACAGAGCCCATCAATCTTGCCGATGCAAGATCGACAGTGGTTCGATATGCCAAGCTCGACTATGGCGAAGACACGGGCATTTACGAACTGCCGGGCCTTGAACAGCCGACTCTTGAAGTCGTTATTCCCATCACAGAGCAAATGGACTCTTTGACGTATACACGACTGCCCGTTCAGTACGCACCATTGAAACGAGGGGTCCGCGCGGAACTGGATCCCGCACGCATTGACGTAAGAGTCATGGGTCCACAGAGCCTCATACGCTCTCTCGAACCGGACATGATCCGGCTGACTCCCCAGTCCAATCGGTCCCTTGACTCGGAGCAGCCGGGCGAAAGTGTTGATACCGCGATCGACGTGACCTTCCTGACGGATGATCCGCGTTATCAGTCGGAAATCAAGTCGACGTTGCTGCCACGAGTGGTAACGGTGCGATTCCACGACGCAGACAGTCCTGAATCAACGAATAGCGAAGAGCCTCTCAGTAATGATGCGGATACGGAAAACGGAAAAACGGAACTCCCAACGTTTGACGCCGACACGACTGAAACCACGTTTCAATGAACATTGTGTTTATCCAGAGTTCCTCGCTCTCCATTGAGCGGGCACACTGGATTCAGATTCTCAACACTGCATGGGCATTCGCGAACAGGGCGGATGTTCATGTGACTGTCATGCCACGCGCATTCGCTGCAAACGTCGAAAATGAGGTGTTGGAAGGCATGGGTTTCCAGTCACGGGAAAACCTGCGGTTCGTACCGGTCTGGGCGCCTGCAATGGTGCAAAGGATGAAGTTCAGAGGTGACCCGTTTTCCCTGCGCCAGGGGCGAATCGCCCGCCATTTCGCTCTGAAGAAGCTCAAGGGCGTCCTGAGCGGCCTCTCACCCGGCCCGTTGCTGGTCTGTACACGCGATCAGGAGGTCCCGTTGATTGCGGGAGATGCCTTGAAACAGGCCAAGGCAACAATTATCAATGAACACCACAAGTTCGAGTATGTAAAACGCCTTGAGGGAAAACTTCAGAAGAAGCGGCCCGGACGACGAACGCTGGGCGATTTCAAGGAATGGGCGCGAGCGGAGCGGAGTGAAGAGGTCAGACGCCTTGGACGTTTTGGTGGCGTCGTCTGCACAACTCCCAGCATCCGCTCACGTCTGATGAGCCTTGGTTTCGAAAAGCCAACGACATGGATTCCCAATGGTGCCAGGCTGCCCCTCACTGATGCCTCTCCTCACGGAGAGAGAGACATTGATATCCTGTATGTCGGCCAGTTGCTTCGTTGGAAGAACGTGGACGAACTGATTGAGGCAATGACCTTCCTTCCGAACCGAAGACTTACGGTAGTCGGCGGCGGCCCCGGCCCTGATATGGATCGCCTCACAAGCCTCGCGGAAAGACTTGGAGTCGAGTCGCGCGTGGACTTCCGGGGTCAGCGCCCTCACGGAGAAATACACGGCATTATGCAGCGGGCACGGCTGGGGGTCGTGCCGTTACCGCGAGCGGGCTTTCCGGAAGCCCGGCTCTTCTGCAACCCACTGAAGGCGCTGGAACTGATGGCGGCAGGCACTCCTGTCGTTGCAACGCGACTGAAGTCTGTGGAGGGTTTGCTGGACCATGACCGGAACGCATACCTTGTTCAACCCGACGACCCCAAAGCCCTTGCTGACGGAATCAAAGCCGTCCTTGAGTCTCCAAAGCTCGCTGCGCGGCTTGCAAGCGAGGGACTCAAAAAAGCGGCGGAACTGTCCTACGACTCACGTGCTGACCGGGTCCTCGCTTTCGCACGAAGTTGCGGCCTTCCCGCCTGAACGTTCCCGCATTATTCGATTCACCTTCATTGTGATCTTCATTGGGTGTCTCTGCTCCGTCAGCGCTCAGTCGTCTCGCAGCTCCATTCTTCGCATCGGTTACATGGAGGGCGGAGATACGGCAAGTCTCCAACAGAGTGATCTTGAATCGCTCGCCGCGGCAATTCAGGAGCGTGAACAGCTCGTTCGCCTGATGAATGCGGATGGTATCGAGGAAACCGGATTCATCAAGGCTGAGAGCGGTCGAGACATGCTGTTACGCCTCAACGCGGGTGAACTGGACCTCGCGTTCATACCCGCACGACTCTGGGCGCAGCAGGATGCAGACTACGAAGTCATTCTCCAGCTACGGGGCAAAGGCAGCCTCACGCGAACACGCGGACAGGGGATCATGCACCATGGCGTTGTGTTTGCAGGCCCGCGTTCGCCGTGGGCGGATCCCGATACGGCGATTCTTGCGGCGGATGTTTCAACCTGGTTGCAAAACAACCGTGTGGCGGCCGTGGGCACTCAGAGCATGGCCGGCTACGTCGCACCCATGCTGAAGCTCTCGGACGAGCTGCAGCTTCCCCGGCCAACCGATGAGATCATCTGGTTCGATTCCAGCACTGAAGTTGTTCAGGCGGTCGTGGCGGGATTCGCCACTATAGGCATTTGTGAAGAATCCGCCTTCGAGCGAATACGTGCGGAACTGGAAGACGCCGTTCAGTTGCGACTCATGTATCGTTCGGTCCCCGTGCCGACAGATCCTGTCGTCGTCCATCCACGGTTTTCACCGCGGCGTTCTGAAACGGGCCGTGAACTTCGTCGGGCAATGCGGGAATGGTTCCGGGACAACCGGCCACAGGGCCTTACACTTGAGACCGCTCAGGACACTGGCTTCGTGGTAGTGCGTGCACTGCTGACCAGATGGCGTGCACTGGCAAGCGAGGCCAATTGAGATGCGTGGCGGACCCGCCCGATGGCCACTCGTCATGGCGGTTATTCTGTCCGTCATTGCCATCGCCACATTGCTTTGGCTCCGGCAGCGGATCGTCAGCGAGGAAGAACAGTTTCTCAACTACGCCCGCCGTCTGTACGAACTCTCCGGCTCGTTGCAACGTCCGGAGAATGATACCGTACGCTTCACCGAAATTGAATCCGTCGCACGAAGTCTGGAAGAACGTGAGCTGGTCCGCCAACTCGTCGTAACCAAAGTCTCGCGCCGGACGGGAGATGAGCACACCGTTTATCCATACTTCCTTGGCGCGAAGACCGATGACTGGAAAAATCAGGTGTCCTGGCGTGTACTTGACGTGCATGGTGGAACAACGGTTTCAGGACGCTTGTATATTGACGTGGATTCATCCAATCGGACCGCCATTGACACGGCTGCGGGAACTTTCAGCCTGCTGCTGATTGTTTGCCTGGGAATTCTCGTTACACGCCAGCGAGGCAAGGATGCGGAACTTGGACGTGTGCGAAGCGAATTGGAAGAGCGCAATGTCGAGGTGATCCGTCTCGAACGCCTGGCCCTCGCGGGACAACTTTCCGCCAATATTCTTCACGACCTCAAAAAACCCGTCCTGAACATCCGGCACGAAGCGGAAGATGCTGCAGCTCACCCTGATGAAATACCTCAGGATGAGCTGTTACGTCTGATCGATGAGCAAACCGAACTGTTTCTCGCCATGCTGCGGGATCTGGGTATTGAACAGTTTGTCCGTGCTGAAGATGAGGAAGAGGAATACTGCGATGTCGCGGAGATTGTGAATCGATCCTTCGGGCTGGTCAGATATGAAAGCAGAAACGTGGAACTGAAAAACACTGTCCCTGCTGACGGCACCATTCCTCTTATCATGGCACGGCCGCACCGGCTCATTCTTGTCTTCTCCAACCTGATTATCAATGCCTGTCAGGCAATGGATGGCGAAGGAGAAATTCGCGTTTCCGCGATTGCTCATGGCGATCGCGTCGTCATCACCGTCCGGGATAGCGGACCGGGTGTTCCATGGGAAATGCGTGAGCGATTGTTTGAACCGTTCTCCACAACGCGAGCCGACCGCGGTGGAACAGGGCTTGGGCTTTATATCTGTGCGAGCGTCGTCGGTGAACTGGGCGGGAGCATCAATATACAGAGGGAAACGGAATTGAAAGGCGCGGCATTCAGGATCGAACTGCCCGCTGCGCCGGGTTGATTATTTGCCCTGGTATGCGGCGATCAGAGCAAGAACGCCGTCCGTGACATCCTCCGTGTCCCGACTGCTGACCTGATGGGCGTTCACAAGGAAAGAGAAAACGATCTCTTCTCCCGCCGCCGTTGTCACATAGCCTGAAAGACCTCGCGTGTTGGAAATTGTGCCTGTCTTGGCGCGCACATTTCCTTCAGCGGCCGTCCCCTTCATTCGCCTGCGCAACGTTCCATCCACCCCCGCGATGGGCTGCGCGTTTTTCCATACTTCCCAATACTCATGCTGCCTCATGCCTTTCAGGATATTGAGGAGGATTCGCGGACTGACATAATTGTATCTGGAAAGTCCCGAACCGTCCATAAAAGACCAGCCACCGGATGGAACTCCAAAAGAAGACAACTCATCCTTAACAACCCTGCGGCCATTGGAGAAAGACCCTTCGCCATGGGCGGCATGCCCCATGACACGCACCATGTTCTCCGCATACATGTTCTGGCTGCGCTTCATCAAGCCCGCAAGAATTTCGCGAAGGGGCGGCGAGGCATGCTTGTCGAGAACAGTGAAATCCCCCGGTTCATGATTCCATCCATCAATCTCGTCACAGTCGATCGCATCGCCATCGATCTCAATACCCCGAGATTCCAGCGTTTCCTTTAGAACCGTCACGTAAAATCCCGTAGGGTTCCAAATGGAAGGAGAGCGTTCAAACGACTTGTCTCCGGCAACAACCGTTCCCGACAAAACGATCTGGTTTGTTCCGTATTCACGATCCACGGAAACGCGGGTTCTCCCCTCAGCCACAACCTTTGTTTTGTCGACGATCTCAAAGTAAGCACTCGGAATATTCGGAGTGACCGTCAACTTTCCATCGACGGTCGCGGGTGGTTTGAAAGTCAGGTCCACATAGTTTTCGTTGAAGGACAATGCGCTTGTCTCCGCCGAGTACCATGCATCAAGCCCGCCAACCGTCCATCCGTAACCGAATCCGTTTTCGTCCCAGGCATTATCATCCCCAATGAGATCGCCCGTAACACGAGTAATCCCGTTTTCCTTCAACTTGTCCGCCCACTCGAAAAACACCGAACGGGAATCCTCCTGGAAACGTGTGTACATGGTAGGATCGCCGTTGCCGAATACAACCAGATTGCCATCGAGCGTATCGCCGGAAATTTCACCCTCTGCGCACAGATGGGTCGTAAAAGTCCAGTCAGGTCCAAAATACAGAAGACCCGCTGCGGCCGTCGGAATTTTCTCATTGGACGCAGGCATGAAGAGTTTGTCGGCATTGCGTTCATACCAAACCTCGCCCGAATCGAGGGATTGGATCGCGGCCCCCCAAAACGCGTTCTCAAACCTCGAGTCATTGAAGATCTTCTCGACCTGCTCGACGAGATCCGTGCGGGAAGACCCCTGCGCCACCGCGACCTGCGTCTGTGCCGTGGTCGACGCACAGGATGCGAGCACACAGGTGGTTGTAAAACCCGTGATGGCTGATCTCATCTGATGCATTGCGGGACTCTCCTTCATTCAGCGATTTTGGCAGTCTCTCTTCCAAACCAGCGGGCCGCAACCCCATCCTCACGCCTTGCCACGGACGGAGTCTGGCAGTAACGTATTGAAATGGTGCTTCAAGCTGACAGATCCGCGGAGGCATATACTCTTCTCGATGCCTGGGAAACGATGAAGGCTCACGTCACCGACCTTGCTCCCGCGCTTGCGGCAAAAATCACTGTGGAGAGTCTCGAGGCATGGCGCGAAATCACGATTCCTGAAGCACAGGTTCTTGCGATTATGGTGGGGCTGGATCTTGATATCGACAGTCCCGCCATGCGTCGGAAAGCACGTGCCTTTCTCAGGGAAATCAGCCACGAGGGAGATTCCTCCGGGACCGGAATCAAAGTGCGGGAGGGATGCCGGGATTTCGACGGCAGAGTCACGGAGAAACAACGCGACAGTCTGGCCGCAACGATCAGGTGGATTGCACAGTCTCCGCCTGCTGTGTCGCTGTCGAGAGTCGCGGGTCCGATCGCCGCCGCCAAACTCGTTTCCAGGCACTGCCCGGCCCTTCGTAACGTGCGTGCATGGCGCTGGCTGGCCGCCATCGGATATCCCTCCCCTGTCCCTGATGCCGCACGCCAGAGATTCCTTCAGCGGTTCGGGTGGCTGGAAGAGGCAAAACAGACCGTTGCCGGACGTAACGAAGCGGCTCGCCGTCTGGAGGAGCTTGCAAGAGACACAAGTTCTGATGTTCGGCAGTTCAGTGTAATTATCGGGGCGTTTGCCGGAAGCGGGCCGGAATCAACGCGAGATGCGGCGCGCTGCCTTCCGACACCGCGGTGCCCTGACTGCCCTCTCGCCGAACAGTGCACCTATTACAGGCACAATCGCGGACTGGTTCATCGTGAAAATCGAAGCCTTGCGACATCCATGCGCCGTGAACAGCGTCCGCGCGAGAAACTCGTCGCGCGCGGTCCGCAAAGCCTGAGCGACGAAGAGCTTCTCGCCATTTTGCTGCGAACGGGAAATTCACGACACAACGCCGTCGACCTTGCAAATCAGATTCTGAAACAGGCAGAGAGTGTGGAGCGCCTCTCAGCGATGTCTGTGGAGGAGCTTTCGAAGTTTCACGGAATGGGGATGGTCAAGGCGGTTACAGTCAAAGCGGCCCTGGAACTTGGACGAAGAACACAGGAAGAGGGCTCCGGCCTGGTGGGACGAAAGCTGAATGGCGCGCGACGCGTGTTTGAATACATGCGACCTTTCTACGCCGGTGCAAGACAGGAACAGTTTGTGGCTCTTCTTCTTAACACAAAGCTCGAACTGATGCGGCGCGTCGTTGTCACCACCGGAACATTGAACCAGAGTCTTGTACACCCGCGCGAGGCGTTTTCCGAGGCGGTTCGCGACGTTGCACACGGCGTTATCTTCGTTCACAATCATCCCAGCGGCGATCCTGCTCCAAGCCGCGACGACAAGGTTGTCACGAAGCGGCTGGCCAGAGCAGGTGACCATCTTGGTATTCAGGTCCTCGACCATGTCATCATCGGTACAAATGAATACTACTCGTTTACGGACGAAGGAGAGTTGAACTCGTGAACTTTAAGCAGTTCGGTCTGGATGCACGCCTCCTGAACGCCGTGAGCGATCTGAATTTCTCTGAGCCAACGCACATTCAGGCCCTCGCCATCCCTCAAATCATGAATGGCACCGACGTTCTCGGTCAGGCCATGACGGGCACTGGCAAAACGGCCGCCTTTGGTCTTCCGATTCTTCATGCTCTCCTTCAAACAAAAAGCGAGAATCGCGTTCGCGCCCTGGTCATCGAGCCGACGCGCGAGCTGGCATTTCAGGCCCATGATCATCTTCGCGATCTTGCGCGCCAAACAACGCTGACAGGGCTCGTCGTCACCGGCGGCGAGGAAGATCATATCACGCAGGAAAACACACTCCGAGCGGGTGTTGACTGGGTCGTCGGAACGCCCGGGCGCCTTCTGGACATGGCAATGCGCGGCGCGCTGGATCTCCTGACCCTCCGGTTCCTCGTGCTCGATGAGGCGGATCGTCTTCTTGAGCTGGGTTTTGTGGACAACGTTCGCCGGATAGCAAGTTTTGCCAATGAACAGCGCACGACTCTTCTGTTTTCAGCAACACTGCCCGGGGAAATGCAAAACCTGGCGCGCACAATCCTGAACAAACCGGTCCGCATTGAAGCGGAGTCAACCACGACGCCGGAGCCGGTTCAGGAGCTTGTTTGGCCTGTAGCCAATCGACAGAAGACCCCCCTGCTC
>JANQSL010000048.1 GCA_028284075.1 Candidatus Sumerlaeia bacterium
CGATTACCCAAACGGTTGTGGACTCAACAGAGTTTCCACCACTGGAAACGGATCAGTCATGGGCACGCATTCCCAACCTGACCGGGGACTTCGCACAGACGATCATTCCAACTCCGGAAGCGGAAAATCTTGCCGGTTCCCGTGGTGACGCTCCGGTGTTCTCACACGCTTCCGGTGCGTTCGACACCGCCATTTCAGTGGAAATCACGGCACCGGGTTCGACTGAGATCCGTTTCACAACGGACGGAAGGGAGCCGGTCTCAGGTTCCACTCTGTATTCGGGCCCGGTGGTGGTGTCCTCGACGACGGGACTTCGCGCTCGTGCGTGGTATACAACGCAGGAGCCAAGCTTGACAACTTCGGCGTCGTACTTGTTCGGACTTCCCGCGGACCGCGAGATTCCGGTGATCTCGCTCGTTCTGGATCCGGAGGAGTTCGATGAGATTCACACGAACTTCGATGAACGGGGCCGAGCCTGGGAGCGGGGTGCGTTCGTGGCGGTCATGTCGCCGGACGGTTCCGTTGTTCAGGAGTCGGGAGCGGGGCTTCGCCTGCATGGCGGTTTTTCCCGCTCCGCCGACAAGAGATCATTCCGTCTTTATTTCCGCAACGCCTATGGCAATCGCGAATGGTCACTTCCGTGGCTTGAGCGGTCGCCGAACGATTCGTTCGAGCAGTTGGTGCTCCGCGCGGGTGGAAACGACGGTTTTCTGGTCCCGTCAACAAGCCAGTTGAACGAAGTGACATTGATTCGGGATCAGGTTCTGCGGGACTGGTTTGCGGACCAGGGACACTTCGCCGCGGACGGCTTCTTCGGAGCCCTGTATATCAACGGCGAGTATCGTGGAATCTACAATGCCACGGAACGCATTTCGAACGATACCATGGAACGTGTTTCGGGCGCGGATGAATGGGACATTATAAAGGGTTCGTGGACGTTTGAGACGAAGTTTTTCACGGAAGCGACGGACGGTGATCCCGCCGCGTGGAACGACTTCCTTGCATGGCACACAAGCAGCGATTTGTCGACGGATCAGGATTTCGAGGAGCTGAAGGAGCGCATCGATTACCGGAACTTCCTGGACTGGATGGCATTGAACATCGTGGCTCAAAACGAGGACTGGCCGCACAACAACTGGATTTCAAGTCGCGAGCGGGGAAACCCGGCGGCGCGATTCTCGTTTCACGAATGGGATGCAGAGTGGGGACTCGGTCTTCGACCGCAGGGCTGGCAGAGCGACACGTTGCTGTGGACTCAGGGGGACAACTTCCACAACTCAGCATCGCATAATGGATTTATCGCGCCGCTGAGTAATTTGTTCAATGGAAACGACCTGAATCGCCTTGGTGTGAACCCTCCGGTGAACGGTATTCTGGATCATCCTCAGGGTGTACGGGACTTCGTTTCAGCTGTGGAGGATTTTCTGAATTTTGAATTCGCGACGGAGAAAGCCACGGAAGAGTTCGACGCTTACGTTTCTCTGCTGGAAACAGAGATTCCACGCGAAGCGGCACGCTGGCACGCATCGTCAATCTTCTCGGAATCTCAATTGAACAGCCGCTGGCCCGTTGCGGTTCAAAACCTTCGGAATTTCATCGCCAACAGACCGGCTATCGTACGAAATCTGATCACGAGTGAGTTTGGTCTGCCGGGCACACGGCGAATCACTTTCAACCGGAGTGGATCCGGCGAAGGAACGGCGGCAATCAACGGCCATGTTGTTTCACTTCCGTGGACCGGCACGTTCTTCGACGGTTCAATCACGGAACTCATTGCCATTCCGGCGATCAATTCACAGTTTGACGGATGGACCGGAGCGATCACTTCGTCGGAGCCGGGACTTGATTACAGTGTGAGCGCGGGCGGCGATCTTTCCGTAACCCTTGTCTTCAATCAGAGCACCGGCGAAGGCCCTCTGCCCGGCGATGTGATCTTCAACGAATACTGGGTAAACGACGATCCCACGGATTACCTCATCGGAATGATCGAAGGTGACTGGATTGAGCTTCTTGTTGTGCGAGACATGGTGGACATGCGGGGAATGAGACTGACGGACAACGAAAACGTGGGCGACCTGGAATCCATTGAGGATGGTGACGGCTCGCTGATTCTGCCGGAGATTCCCGCTCTCGCGGCAGTGCGTTCGGGCACGATCATCCTTGTTCTGAGCAGCACAAACGAAACGAATGATGCGTCGTTTCCGGCGGACGATCTGGATGCCGCGGACGGTCGACTGGTTTTCTACCGCGCAAACGGCAGTCTGGACGAGACAACAGATCCGGGATTTGGACTCGGAACGGATGACGGATCAATTGCCCTGGTTGCTCCGGGGGCACTGCCCTCGTTTCTGGATGACATTGGCATCGATTTCATTGCGGAAGGACTTCGGGTCACTCCGGAGACCTTCTTCAACGCGCCTTCGGGTGTGTTCTTTCCGAATCCCTTCGGGGGGATCGGCACGAATGACGGAGCTGTTTTCCTGAACGACGGGGATGGCATGTGGAACAATGACGACGGCCAGGATCCCGTGCGCGGGGACTTTGTCCCCGGTCCGGGAGGCTGGATTGTGGATCCCGGCGCAACGTTCACCGGGGACGAAGATGCGGGCAGTCCGAACCTGTTGACGCCGGGTTATCCAAACACGGGGCAGATCATCACGCCACTCATTCCGCCCGGGACGGGATCCACCTGGTCGATCCGCTAGCCGTTGACTGCCCGGGTAATTGATAAAAAACATCTCTTTCTTGATGTCGTGATCGATTTCACAGGCGCGGTCGACACTTGACGATGCCTTGAACGCGGCCAACGATTGTGCGCTCAATCGCGCATGGGAGAAATCACCGAAACGTGAAAAACATGCTTTCCGTCGTGACGGCCTTTGTCGGCTTCGGGCTTCTTTGCACATCCGCCTTCGCCCTCAATACAAGACCGATCGATGGTGACTATCAGATCCAGGATGAAATGATCTTTCGGAAGGACGAGGTGACGGTTTGCCGAATCACACTCGATCCCGTGGATTTCCAGGCAATGCTGGATGACCCGGATTCGAACGAAAAACGCCGCGCCACGGTGCGGTGGCAGAACTCGATGGTGGACCAGACACTTGAGAATGTCGGAATACGGCCACGTGGGAACCTCTCACGCTCCGCTCCGAGAAAATCCTGGAAGCTCGATTTCAACGAGTTTGTTCCCGGCCGTTCGCTCTTCGGCCTGGAAGAAATCGATCTGAACGGAGACAACAACGATCCGACTCTCCTGAGACGCATGCTTGTGCATGAATTTCTTCAGCGTCTCCAGCTTCCTGTTTCGCGAACCCACTATGTTGCGATCTATGTGAACGGAGACTTCCGGAGTCTGAACATTCATGTGGAAGCGATCGACGAGGATTATGCCGAACACTGGTTTGGAAACAAACAGGGCAATCTCTACAAGTGTCTCTTCAAGGGCGAGCGCGCGGACCTGTCGTTTCGACCACAGAACGACTACCAGACACTCGGTGGCGGAGAAACGTATCGGGAGACGAACAACGACCCGAACTCTGATTATGCGGACATTTCGGGTTTCATCGACTTCTTCAACAATTCACCGGACCAGACGGTGTTCGAGAATCTTCATGAGCATCTGAACGTGGACGGGTTCCTGCGTTACCTGGCGGCCAATGTTGTTCTGGGCAACTGGGATGACTACTGGTATGGAAGCAACAACTTCTACATGTACCGAAACCAGGAGACCGACTCGTTCGAGTGGATTCCGTTCGACTATGACAATTCCCTCGGTGTTGATTTCTTCGGAACGGACTGGTCGAATCGATTCTTCAACACGTGGGGAGACGGTGGTTTTGGTTCAACCCCGGCTCCGCTTGTGGACAGAGTGTTTGACCACAGCAACTGGCGCCGCCAGTTCCGGCGCTATTTGATGGAGGGCATGGATATCCTCGACGATCCCGGCTTTCAGGGACTTGCTTCTGACTATCACAATCTGATTCTTCCCTGGTTTGACGGGACGATCGAGTCGGGGGGAATCGTCGGAACCATCACATCATCAGATCAGCACACTCCCTATTTCACGACATTCAACGAGCCGGCGGACTACGCGGGTTTCCTCAACGCACACCGGCACGGAATCGTGCCTTACATGGAAGACCGTGTGGCCAGTCTGAATGCGCAACTGGCGGGTTTCACCACGCCGCCGCTGGCTCGGGTATTCGTCAATGAGGTGGTGGCGGCGAACGCATCGGTCGGGGCGGACAACTTCGGAGAATTCGAGGACTGGATCGAGTTGTACAACGCGGAGCCGATCACCGTGGACCTGTCCGGCTGGCTCCTGACAGACAATCCTTCCGATCCGGATCGCTACGAGTTTCCGGCGGGAACGACAATCCCTTCCGGTGGCTATCTCGTCGTCTACGCGGACGGACAAACTGAACAGCAGACAAGTACAGCGCTTCACGCCCCGTTTCGGCTGGCTTCGAGCGGCGAAACAGTGGCACTGTTCACTCCTGCGGTCGAGGGAGCGGTTCTGGTGGATTTCCTTCCGGCCACACTGCTGACGACCAATCGCTCGCTGGGACGCCTGCCGGACGGTTCGGACAACGTGACAATTCTTCCCTGTCCAACCCCGGAGGCAATGAACAGCGATTCGACGGACTGCAATCCCATTGAACCGCGCGTGCCGCCGCGCCTCTTGATCAACGAGTTCATGGCAGACAATGACAGCGTCATTGCAGACAACTTCGGTGAATTCGACGACTGGTTCGAGATCTACAACGCGGAGCTGACAGCGGTGGATCTCGGCGGGCTGCATGTCACCGACGATCTGGCGCAGCCCGGGAAATGGGAGATTCCCGAGGGAACGACAATAGATGCGAAGGGGTTTCTGCTGATCTGGGCGGACAACGATGAAGCTCAGAACATCGACGGAGTTCTGCATGCCGACTTCAATCTGAGCAGAAACGGCGAATCCCTCGGTATTTTCGACAACGACGAAAATCTCAATCAGCCCATTCATGTTTTCACGTATGGCGCTCAGGAGACGGACGTCTCTGAGGGTCTTTTGCCCGACGGTGAAGAGGATAATCGAGGCACTCTGGAGATTCCGACTCCTGGAAGCACAAACACCCCGATGACAATCATAATGAATGTCTGGGCTCTTCATTGATCGTTTCGATACGCAGGCCGGCTGAACGGTTCAGCCGGTATAACCCAATTCTGCCTCCTGATTGATCTTTGCTTTGAACGCCACGATGCAAGACAACTTTGTGTGCCGACAACGATGGAACCCTGAGATCGTTTCAACGAGCTGAGATGACTTTGGCCCTGGTCATGAGGCGAGCGCGCACCCCCCCTCGGTTTCAAGTCGTCGAAAACACGAGAGCAGCAGGTTGGGTGAAGATGAGAATGGTGCCATCGAGAGGAGTCGCAATCACTCCTCGTTCTTCGGCATAACTCATTTAGATTCATAGATCCCAATGATCGACACACCGCTCGCGACACGCTCAGGCATTCTCAGCATACATTCATCAGACATCAATGGGGCACGGTTGGGTATGTCCGCTGAAGAGTGCAGGGAATCATGGACATGGCAAAACACGCCACAAACCCATTCTTGAGCTGCGTGTCATGCTCAATCAGTCTGGCGATCATCCGCATGAGTTTTGCCAACGTTGAGGCTTGTATTGGTATTCGCAACTGATGCGATGTTCGCCAACAACCAGGCCGATGCAGCAAGCAACTGTAACCAGTCTCCAATGGAACTGAGCCCATAGAAGAGCATGCTTGTAATCCAACAGATGCTTGCAACTGTCTGCCCGAGCCACTCGATACGTAGTATCTTTTTAAGCCGAACGTGAAGCGGGTCGGATGCGATCCTCATGTTCACGTCCCCACTGGATACGCTTAGCTCATGTGAAGGGGCATCGATTGCATGCCTGAGGGCTCTTTCGTTGGTTTCAGATAACATTCGATGCACTCCTGCCCTAACGGAGAAAATAGTCGTTCAACGGCAGTTCTATCACGACATTGCTGATATGCGTGACGACGGCCCTGTCATTTGCCGTGTCCCTGAATCAGGACGTATCCGCTGCTGACGCAGTACTCGGCAACAACGTTCTCAATCCTCATTCCTGACTGGTTGATTGTCACTCTCGCAGCCCGGTTCTTGGGCGGTTGTTGCAAAATTATTCAGATAATCGGTCATACTGAATCTCTCCTCAGAAGTGGTGCCTCCAAGGCTGTCAAATCTCTCTTCCTAGCATTCACACTCCTCTCCACAGCAAGAGAGATCATCCAGGTACATGCCCCATTGCCGATACTCTTCCAACCGTTCCGCCGGTAAACCCAACGAGGTTGCGATTGCTTTCGCAACGACCGCGAATCGCTGGCGATACTTGTAAATAAAACAAAAGATGTGGTTGTCATGACGAACAGCAGGACCGCAAAGGAACATTCCGGGTACAATGGTAGACTCATCGTTCTCGCTGAGGAGTGGGTAACCATCTTCTCGTTTCTCGAAGAGGTCCGCGACCAGCCTGTGGCTTCCTTCAAACCCGCCTGCCAGGAGCGGCGGCTCTGGGGTTTGGAAATTCCATCCGTTCTCCGTTTCGACTTCATATTCGTCGGGGAGACGTGCAACGGATGTGATGGGCGTTCTTGGAAACAACTCGACGTACTCCTGAAAACAGTCTTCTCGCATTCGTTCGAATGAAAAGGTGGACAGTCCAACACTGGGATCAGAGTGATCGCTTCTCCAGGGACAGCCTTTGTCGAACAATCGCACGTGTTTTTGATGCCTGGCCAAATGATAGGCTGCGTCGATACCACTCTCGTAACCACCGACGACTATGAAGTCATCTGCATCAAGATCTTCAAACCTCGTAATTGTCGCCGTGTGTCGACAGAGCTCACTGCCAACAAACCCGTTCAGACGCGGGTACTGGAACTCGCCAGCCGCCCAAATGACATGCCTGGCTCTCAATGTCTCTTCAACGGTATCGATGCGGAAATCGTTGCCAACATTCGTTACTCGGACCACGGTGATCTTTTCAACTATTGGTATCTCAAAAAACTCTGCAACCGAACGCAAATGGGATGCATATTCACGACCCGTCGGATGCTCCACTCTCAGGCTAAACGCTGGTGAAAAACCGATGGCAATTGAGTTTAAGTCGAGCATGCCGATTGAGTTGCTCGGAAATGAGGGAGTGATAAACTGTGTCTCGGCTGGCCACAAAGCGAACGAAGCCCCGACCGTGTGCCGTTCAAGCACGAGCAAGTTCTCAATCCCCGCATACCTCAGGGCCACGGCAACTCCCACACCCGCAGCTCCCCCACCGACGACGATCGCATCGTAAGGTTGGTTTTTCTTCCTAAACTCCATATACGACTCATCCTTCTGCCACCAAAACACCCTTGTAACGATAGAGCGAGGTAACCATCTTCATGGTGAGCAGCCGTGTTCCGCCTCCAAGGCCCGGCCATTCGCCGCACATAGCTGTACAGCGACGGTGACTCCGTTTTCTTCGCAGAAGTATTCGTAGAAAGGCATGGCTCTATCCCGGCAGAATTATGAGAATGATTCTCATTATCGAAACCCCTGGTGTCAATGCTGCTCAGGCCCATCAGCATTGGATGCTTGAGACAGAGCCTTCACTGGGTGTGCCACGGCAGGAGAGTCCGTCTGCCCTGGCGTGACGAGGACCATGGCCATGTGGGCCATATTTCTCGGTACGAATAGGCAAAGTCGTGACCCGAATAGGGATAAGGATGCAAATGGTGCCGTTGAGAGGAGTCGAAGCACCATCAGAGAAAACTGTAAATCCAATGGAATCAAAACAACCAGGGAATCCTCGACATGACAGGCGGATGCTCGAGCCCCGTTGACACGACCCTCAGAGCACCCTTGCAGAAAAAAGGGCACGGCAGGTTATTATAAGCTATACTTTGTGCGAAAAAAGGTGGCGCAGAACATTCTGTACCGTCTCACCCATCCGCCTCCTACCCCATCTTGCAGGAATTTTCTCCTGGTTTGGATACTCCGCGATACCTCGATAAGAGCACTCTTCTGTCCTGAGCCTTCGAACAAGAGGCACCACACCTCGATATGCTTCGTCTAAATTCTTGCGACGAGTTTCTCCTGCTTGTTTCCACCAATCCCTGATCCTTGTTGGCATATGTCCTCCCCATCAACCCAATGATCTGATCATGCTGAGCCAATTTTCATTTACAGATGTGTTTCCAATCAGCGACGAGTTTGTGAAAGAGTACAATCACTGGCCCGGAGGATCATGATCATGGCTGTACACAAAGTCTTCTTGATGAAGTTCTCGAAGATTTATCCGCTTTATGTTCAAAAAGCGGAAGGCAAAAATCGCACAAAAGCGGAAGTGGATCAGATCATCTGCTGGCTGACAGGCTATGACCGGAAAGGTCTCGAAGACCAGATCGCTTCGGAAAACGACTTCAAAACGTTTTTTGATCAGGCGCCCGATTTTCACCCGAACAGCGTGTTGATCAGAGGCGTTGTGTGCGGTGTTCGTGTGGAAGAAGTAGAGGATCCCCTGATGCGGAAAATGCGTTATCTGGACAAACTCATCGACGAACTGGCAAAGGGAAAAGCGATGGAGAAAATTCTGCGGGACTGAAGCTCCTCACATGGAGTCGGGATTCCTGCACGGATGAGAGAACCTCCATCCGTTCTCTCACCCAACTGGTCCAAACCCGAGACAGGACGAGGCGGCATCAATAACCAATGGAGTCACTCACGGTAAACTGCCGATACTCCAATGGCCTGTTCAATCCTCTCGAGTCGCGCGCTTTGTTCCTCCACCTGTTTCTTCAGTTTACGGATCTGGTGGTCCTTCCTTTCGAGCTCCGCCTGATGACGCTTGAGCAGCTCGTTCTGGAAGACAGGAATTCGATTGTAGGCGATAGAAACCGGTTTGTCCTCAGCGTCATAGATCACCAGTTCCGTCAAACCCAAATGGTGTAATTCCTCCGCAATGTACCCGAAAGAATGTGGCCCTCCTCCCCGATAGTCAAACTCAACGGCTTCAAGTCGAAGGATCTTCTCGATATCCAGATTCACGGGCTGGATATTCTCCTTGTAGATGGCGCTTGAGGTATCGCGAACAAGTTCATTGCTCACGTTGAGCGCGAGGGGGATCCCGCTGCCGAAGGGAAGCACGCCTGTGACTATCGCTCCATCGCTATCGACTCGCAACTTTGTCGTTCCCGAACTGTCTTCGAGGCGAAGCAGTGTGTTCTCGCCATTGTCCGACTGGCGGATGTTCGCGGTCGTATCGGCCTGCGTCGCATTGATGGAGAGACGCGATGCCAACACTGTCCCTGCGTTGTCGATGTCGTTTCCGTTCATGGACAGGCCGGTCTCCGCTTCATGGTCTCCAAGGCCGTCGCCTGCAGTTGAGAAATAGCTGCCGTCCGGAAAATACAATCTTCCTGGTCGTGTCGCCACAAACGTCGTGAAAACCAAATCGTCTCCCGAATTGGAAATTCCTCCCAGACTAAGTGCTCCACCACCATAGACATCCGAACCTGCCGTCTCGAGAGAGAAGACGTTGCCCGCGGTTTGCAGTTCGAAAGAGTAACTCGATCCCATCTCAACGGGAAAGGGCTCATCGATATCGATTCGCAGCCGTTTGTCAGCATTGACGGGTGTATTGATTGGCTGAAAATAGGCGGCATTGCCAGGAAGGCAGCAGATCTGCAGAGATCCGGAGAAAGCGGTCGTTGCGGACTCCATTTCGACTTCGATAGCTGTCAGGAAGCCGTCCACTCCTGCCGTGAAACTCTGTCCCACGCGATCATCCGTCGCTGACGAAGAACTGGTTGTCTGTTCCTGATCAATTGCTTCGTCGCCCCCCAGTGTCAGAGATCCGTTCACCTCAAGGAGCGTCGCCGCATTCGTAACACCAATTCCCACTTCGCCATCCGTGTCGACAAACACCGCATCGATGACCGTACCATCCGACGAGTTGAGCGAGTGGCCGTCTGCGACATTTGCAAGGAGCGGCGACAGGTCGACACTGTCCTCCGTCGTTCCGCTTATGCTCAGGTCGGGCGAAGTAAACGACAGAGTCTGAATCTCATTCGTCGAATCCGAATCTTCGTCGTTCACATTGATCCCGGTCAGGCCGGAGCCATCACCTTCGAAGGCTTGGGCGATGACGGTTCCCATGCGGGAGACACTCACCACAGGACCACTGAGATCAAGGCCGGGGGCGACCTGAAGGAGATCTGCTCCACCATTCGTTCCCAGAGTGAATGCATCCGCTGCAGACAGAGCTTCCACAAAATAGACTGTTATTTCGACATGATCGATGGCAGCCTCGACGGCAACGTGACTCGTGGTGGAGCCCTCAAGGGCGACACCGAAGGACATGGCGTTAACGTCCGAAGGTGAAGGAGAGACTCCCCACAAATCAACGGGCGATCCCATCGTAACGACCATCTCGGCTGAACTCAAAAGAGGAAGGCCCCGCTCAACGGAGTTCGGAAGAGACGGCTTCACGTTGAGGTTCAGCTCACTGTCCGCTGTGCCTTCAACCCGCACTTCCAGCCCGACAACCTTGGCATCCACCGGAATGGCAAAACCAAAATTCGACAGGCTCAAGAGAGAGGTCTGACTCGTAGTCGAAACTGTCGTCCGCAGGTCGTCACTCGCGAGAATGTTGTCCTTGCCCTGCCACGCATCGCCCTGGCTGGCCTGCACGGAAAAACCCGGTGAAAGTGGGCCTTCCTGCCCTGCCAAAGTCTTGAGTACCTCGGGCGTGCCGATCGTAATCCGGGAACCGTTCTGTATATCGAAGCCAGCCATGTTCAGAGAACGCGATGCCACGTGATTGCCAAGATTGTCTTTCAGGCTGGAAAGGTCCACGCTGTTTCCATCCATGCCACTGATCGCCAGATCGGGAAATGTGAAAAAGAGCGTTTGAATCTCGTTTGCCGGGTCGTTGTCGTCATCAGCGACTGAAAAAGTGACCCCTGCTCCCTCCTCGATATTTATCGTTCGCTCCGTACCCGAGCTCTCGAGACTCAGACTCTGGTTCTCATTCCCGGGATCCGCATCCGCATCGTCCCGCAAAGGCGTCAGATCAACACTTAGAGTACCGCCTGCATCCGTCAGATCGAGGTGCAGGCTGTTGAGTTGCAGATCCACATTCAGTTCATTGGCTGAATCAGCATCCGTATTGTCGGCCGCCGTGAGAAAATCCGTCGACTCGATGCCATCCAAAGTGTCGGCGTCGAGTCCGCTGCCCGCCCCCTGATTGAGAACGGTCTGGGCGAACATGACAGACCTGATTTCCGTGCGTTCAGGAAAGATGTCTTCGGGATCGACCGTGGCATCCGGAGGCACGGCACTATCGATCCCAATCTCGTAGAAGAGCGGTTGCACGCTCGAGAGAGTGGGATCGACGGGGACGGGGATGATGAAAGCGCCGTTCTCTGAAACAGTTGCCGTTCCGTGAATAGGATCACCAACGGGAGTCTCGCTTTCATCCGAATCGAAAAAAGTGACCTGCCACGCCCGATCGCCTGACAGAGGCTTGTTTTCGGAATCGGTCAATCTGCCGGTGATATTGATGGCGCTGGTCTGTGCGAACGCTGCTCCGCAGGGAATCATCAAGCCAGGCAATGCAAAAGAGATAAAGAGGTGATCGCGGAGAATCCGTGACATGTTTAGCCTCCGTAAGGTGTCGATGTTTCTCAAAAAGAAACGGGTCAAGTTGGCTGCCTCAGCAAGGGGAAAAAAGCAAACCGGTTCTGATGTTGCGCAACAGAGAGGAATTGGTTCACGGAGCGGTGGATGAGACATTGAGATACTATGCCGGATGCTAAAGCTGGTTCTATTGTGTGGTGCGGGATGTTACGACCGCTCCCGGGACCGCAGAGACATGCGGACAGGCTCGTACAACAGGAAGCTGTTGACCAGAGTCGGCGAGGCGGAACTGAACCGCACGCGCTGCCGTTTGAAACGGCCATTCACGGCCTGCTGCATGACGTTTGACAGAATTCCCCGACACTCGCGACCCACTAACGAAGCCCGCAATGCCCAGGACGCAGATGACAGCCGCACCGGCAACAGATACGATCTGAAATCTGGACATGGAAAGAGCGTCCTTTCGTCCTGGAAATTCTGATGGGTGGTTTCTCTGGAGACAGGTGTATCGGTACTAAATATATGCGAGCCACCCCCATGGGAAAACCGGTTTTCAGAGAGCGAACCCTCCCACTCCCCTTTAGCTCCGTCAGGAAGTCCTCATTGTGCCATGATTCGTGGATAAAACGCACCACTTCCAGACACAACAAACCAGACGGATGCAAAGGCGGACAAAGGAACGGCCCTGCACGGGGCAGGCCATCCATAGTGATTTCAGTGCTATTGTTGGTTATTGAAATGGTGCCGTCGAGAGGAGTCGAACCGCTCAGTGAGCAGTGCTTAAACCCAGTGAATTCAGTCTAAACCAACAACCTTCAACTCTACAAACAGATACTCGCACCACGTTGACACCACCCTCAAACCACCTTCAAAAGCGAAAAATGGCAACAACCAACCGCCCAACACCGACCAGCTCGGGTACGTTTCCCAAGAGGCCGTGAATTCTAGCCATTAGATGTCTCATTGCTCCGGGTGAGCGCGTCTTGCGAGAGAGACGTCGGAAGCGTGTGCTGATGTACTGCGGGCACCGGTGGAGGAAGTATCGGGTCTAGGGCGTGTCGTCAAATAGGGTTGTAGTTGTTGCGGGTATGTGGAGAGACACTGGCTCCATCTGCCATTGATGGAGCCTTGTTTGTTTATGAGCCAGCGCCGCTATGCTTTGAGAGACGATCAGTGAGAGGTTATTCGCGACCTTCTGCCGGGCCGCGATGACACGGTCGGTGTCACCGCCAAAGACAACCGCCTGCTCGCTGACGCCCATCTTGCGCACGACATCCTTCACAGGCGTGCCGCTCTCGGCCTGCCGCAGCGCAAAAGCGATCTGCTCCTCGGTGAAACACTTCTTCTTTATCGTGTCCGGGCTCCTTGTCTCAACCGTCGAAGGGTTCGGAAAATTCACTCACGGGGTGGAGCACTTTTTAGGGGCGGCATCAAAGGCCCAGGCCCTTACATAAACACCGGAGTCACTCATGGGGGCAGGCCACCTCCACGTTCAGCGCTCGATACCTGTCACGAATTGAAAACCAAAAGCACGCTCTTAGCCAGAATACAACTCGACACAGGATGCGAAATCCTCGAGCATCATGACCGTTATCGTAACCATCAATCAATGCGTACATTTTGGGATACACCAGTCCCCGCAGTCCCTACTTGAATTTAATACAACAAAAAGAGCGAAGAATCAGGCATTTCCGCTGAAATGGTAACATCGGTTTCCGCTTCAACAGTTTCAGTGCCGTCATTTACCTGTAATACGATGGTGCGAACGGTAGTGGTCACAATACCGGACGCATCGAAAACGGCATTTAGAATATCCTCATCGCCAAATTCCGCAGCACTACCTGTTTCACCGAAAATACCGTCATCGTCCAGATCCCAGGCAAAAGTCGGTGTGTCGAACGGATCGTTGAACGAACCGCTCAAGGTAACTGTGAGACCTGCGGCAACCTCATAAGGCCCGCCGGGATCAACGCTGGGAAGAACATTGTTTATGGTAATGGAAGTTGTACTGACCGCGGAGGTTGCCTCGTCAGAAACCGAGAGATGGATATTGAATGAGTCCGGTCCATCGATATTGGCATTAAAGACGGGGTTCTGGAGGTTCTCATCACCGTATAATGCATTACTTCCACTTTCTCCAAAAATGGCATCATCGTCCAGATCCCAGGCAAACGTCACGTCATCGAATGCATCCGAGCCGATCCCTGTCAGTTCAACTGTGGAACCTTCATCCACAGTGTAAGGACCGCCCGCATCCACGGTCGGTTCGACGTTGTTAATCGTGATCATTGTCTCATCGGTGACGGTGGTAGTCCCGTCTGATACCGCCAGCACGAGTGGCAACATGGAAGGTCCATCCAGAGTTGATGCATCGAATACGGGATTCCGGACATTCTCGTCGCCATACAAAGCCTCGCTTCCGGTCTCACCGAA
>JANQSL010000189.1 GCA_028284075.1 Candidatus Sumerlaeia bacterium
ACCGCATCGCGCAGATCGGGTAGGCCAGGGAAGAGGCTCGCGCCGTTCTCCGCGGTCAGGTCCTCGCCGAGCTCCTCGGTGCGCGCCGTACCATCCAGGGCCCGCCCGAATCGCCGGTCCCACGACGTGAAAATGGGGTGCGCCTGGAGTCGCAGCTGGCCTCGGGGGACCATCGTTTCATCCATCGCCTGCGCCCGCAGCGGCGGGGCGGCGACCCCCGCGGCCAGCAGTGTCGCGAGGAGCGCGTTCGAGAGGCTCGGGCGCATGGAGATGGGGGTGGAAATCCGCGTGGTTCCAGGGCTTGGGAGCCGACCCCCGGCAGGGCGTTCGGCCGCACAACATAAGAGGTTACGGGAATCCGAGGAACTCGGTTCCGAGGCCGAAAAACCATTGACCGTCACAATCGATGTTTCTAGCTTGGGAGCCGCGTCTCATGCGGGAATAGCTCAGTTGGTAGAGCACAACCTTGCCAAGGTTGGGGTCGCCGGTTCGAGTCCGGTTTCCCGCTCTCGAAACGCAGAAAGCCCGGCAGGCCCATCGGCCCGCCGGGCTTTCGTTGTTCGGTGGGTGGTCGCCCGAGCGCGAGCCCGCGCCGGACGCCGTTCACCGGTCCGCGTGCTCAGCCCACCGGGATTTGAGCGGCGGCGCCGAACGATGCGAACGTGGTGCCATCCACGTCCCCGAAGCCGAGCGTGTAGCTGCCGCTCACCATGATGGACAGGCTTTCGCCAGCGGCGAACGCGACGCCACCACCACCTGTCGCGGACAACCCGCTCTCGGAAGCGTCGCCGAAGCCGTCCGATTTGTACGAGTGGACGAGGTATCCGAGGCCGCCGTAGACGAACGGTCTCGTGGAGGCTTGCGGGTCACCGAGCGGCGCGCCCACGAGGGCGTTGACCCCGTACAAGTTGGTTTTGTCTCCGTCGGTGTCGTGGTTGTTCACGCCGAAGAAGCCACCGCCACCGACGGACAAAGCGCCGCCGCTCACCGGGGCCATGATGCCGCCGTTGAGCATGAAGCCCGTACTGGCGCCGTCGCCGTCACCGAAGTCGGCATAGTCGCCGACCGGCACCGTGGCAGCCGCTCCGATGAATGCCCAGGCTTGGGCGGACAGGTCGGAGGCGGACAAGGTGAAGGCCAACGCCACCGCGATCGAAGCCGCAATGAAACGCTTCATGGTGATCGGCACGCCGTGATCGGCGTCGCACTGGGCCGTAACTCCGTCGAAGAAGGCTTCGACCAGATTCGAGAGGCGATGGCAAAGGGTGCGGACGGCATCAACATCTGGTCCTGGGGTGCGTTTTCCCGCGACGATATGGATATGGACGAATACATTCATCGGTTTTCAACGGAGTTGTTTCCAACAAGAGTCGATGTGCCCGAGAGGCCCTGGAAGTCGAATCCCACGTATGGAGCGGTGATCGGTCAGGTGACGGTCGGGAAAAAAGGCGAATGGGCCGACGGAATGCTCGTTACGTTGGACGGCACCGAGACCACGCTGGCTGATGGAACAGGTTTCTACGCTTTTTTCCGTCTGCTTCCGGGCGAGCACGTCATTGAGATCGACGAAAAGGTCCACAGAGTGAATGTTGAGGCGGGTAAAGCCACAAGATTGAACGTAACCGTCAAAAGTCCCGGGGGCGGTGGATTCCTCGGTCTTGGAAAGCTCTTTTAGACTCAGGAGAAGATGGGAACCATGACTGAGTCCGTTACCTGTAATCACTGTGGTGCGCCACTCGATGTTCCCGGATCGACAAAGTATCTCACGTGCAATCACTGTGGATCAAGATTGCTCCTCAAGCGGACGAGTTCGGCCAGCTACACAGAAGTCCTGGACAACATTGCGCGGGAAACGGATTCGCTGAAGAAGGAAGTCAGACACCTGCGGGTCCAGAATGAGCTCGAACGGCTCGACCGCGAGTGGGGGATGGAACGCGAACGTTTCCGAGTACGGACGAGAGACGGGAGAAGTTATATTCCGGGTGAGCAGAGCGGTGCGGCACATGCCGCGAAGATCCTCGCTCTCATCGTCTTCCTTGGTTTCTTCCTGGCGATTGGGAGCACGATTGCAAGAGGCGCAAGCATGTCCGGTGCACCCTCGGGCTTTGCCATGGGACCAATCCTGATAATGGTGTCTGCAGTGCTGGTCGTGGTGAGTTCCATCATCTCCAGTTCATCCAAACGCGCCGGCTATCGATCAGCCCGGCAGCGATATCGCACACGGCGTGGTGGCATCGTTAGTCGCCTTGACCGGTAAATACCACTGTTGATTCGGAATCGTAGCTGCGGAGAACCTTGCCCGGCAGAGCGCCCGTGTAGTTGCCTTCCGATACTGCGATCCGCCCGTTCACCAAAACATATTCGATGCCGGACGGTGCTGCGACGGGTTCATCGAACGATGCGTGATCGATGATTTCATGAGGGTCGATCAGGACGATGTCCGCGTGGTAGCCTTCCGCAATACGGCCGCGGAGTTGTTCGATCAGGCGAAATTGCCGTGCAGCCAGCGTGGACGTTTTCATCACACACTGTTGCTGACTCAACAAGCCTCGCTCACGTCCATAGACTCCCCAAACTCGTGGAAACGAACCGTGGCCACGGGGATGAGTGCTGCTGGGGCCGTCAGATCCTGTCATGACACGGGGATGTGTCATGAATGTATTCACATCCACATCCTGCATCATGTGGTAAATGGCACGGGCTCCATCCAGGCCGATATCTTCAATGATTGTGTCCACCGGGGTTTTTCCGAGCTCTTCGGCCACATCGTTCAGATACCGCTTCGGAAACGGACCGGAAACCATATACACTCGCTCCGCACCGCCACGCCCTGCCAACAGTTTGCGAATGCCCTCTTCAAGCTCCTGCCGCCGCGATCCCGCCGCTTCTTTCCAGTCGGCTTCCGCCCAGTCGGGAATGACCGCGTTGATGGTTGTTTGAGAGGCGGTGTAGGGATACTGATCCATCCAAACGTCCAGGCCCTCTCTTGCGGCCTGTTCAACAAGTCCAAGGTACTCTGTAGAGAGATCCCACGCCAGAGGCCCCGCACACTTGACATGGGAAATTTGCACTCGCGCGCCGCTTTCGCGGCCGATTTGAAGAGCCTCGCGAACAGCATCCAGTACCTCGGAATTTTCGGAACGCATATGCGTAGCGTAAAGACCATCGTACTCTGCGGCCACGCTGGCGAGCTCAATGACCTCGTCCGTCGTTGCGTTGAAACCGGGATTGTAAATCAGCCCCGTCGACAATCCGAACGCACCCGCTCTCATTCCTTCCGCGACCATTTCTTTCATTCGCTGCATTTGTCCTGTGGTTGGCTCGGTTCCAAACAACTCGACTGAAGCACGTAACGTCCCGTGGCCAATCAGTCCTGCGTAGTTCGGTCCCATTTCTCCCTCAAGGCTGTCGTAGTGCTCCGCCATTTCCGGAACGGAAGCCGACCGGCCACAGTTTCCCACAATGACGGTTGTTACTCCCTGAAGCAGGTATTCCTCAAGAGATCCGCCTCTGTCCGCATGCGAATGGGCATCGATAAATCCCGGGACGACGAGTAGTCCGGACGCATTGACGATCTTTTCCGCAGTTGCTTTATTGAGTTCGCCGATAGCCACAATGCGGCCATCCGAAATTCCGACATCCAGAGTGGATGGTGGCGTTTCACCATCCGCGTACACGGTTCCATCAGCGATGATGATATCATAGCTCTGATCGAATTGAGGAGCGGTTCCTCCGCAGGAGCAGAGCAGGGCCGTCATGCAAAAGAAGTAAATTAACGAAACGAATTTCAGCGAGGGCATGGGGGCTCCCTTGTTGATACTGAAATCCCATGCGGCAAGCATTGCCGAATCCGGTCAATTGGTTTGAATCTCACCCGTGCCTCTACACAGCTCCCGTTTTGTTGGCGTTTCCTTGACGGCACTGGCTGTGAAGCGGTGTCTTTCAATTATGGTCCGTCATCGAAAGACTTCTCCCGAACCGACTGAATCTCTCCATCCGCCGCTGGAGCCATCGCCCTGGCGAGTGCCGCCTCCCGGGTCCATGGGCGACGCCTGGGATTTGCTTGTTACGTTACCTGAAACACCGGTTCCGGTTCAGCCGCGGCCCGTGCGAAAACGACGGAAGTCAAGACGCTCTCGTCCGGACGAAGTCATCTTAAAGGAGTTTCACCCCACGCTTCATCCCGTTGTCATCGTGATTTGGGTGGTCATTGCGCTCGGCGTGTTTTCCACCGGACCCGCTTATCCTTTGATGCCGCTCTGGGGCCTTGTCGCCGTCTTTGCCGGAGTTGGCGGTTTCTGGTTTCTGCGGCGGGCCGATGTTGCAGTCACGGGGCAGCGTCATTGTCTGTCGGGTTCGATTGCGGGGCTTCTGCTGATATTGATCGATGCCTTCAGTCCCGACGCTGCACCCTACAATTCCTGGTTTGTTCAGTCCCATGGAAGCACCGCGCGGGCTCTCACGTTCGAGGAAAAGATGGAGTACGTGGAAGCCTACATGCCGTTGATGGCGAAGGCCGCCATGTGTGGTCATCTCCACCTTCAAGACGAGATCACTGCCGTTGGTCGCGACGGCATGAACAGAGAAGTGCGCAACGGCTCGAGCTACTTTCGCATTTCGACTCTTCGCAGAATTGACAGGGAGAGTGCTTCCATAACGCCTGACATGCTTGTCTATGCACCGGGTAACACTCCTCCTGATCCGTTTGCGGACGACTCCCGCGCGACGTTTGGTGTGTACGTGACCGAATTCTTTGTTCTCGTTTACTCCATCGGACCCGATGGTGAGTGGCAGATCAATCCTCGCAAGCCTGTCGACGGAAATTCACGTAACCCCAAGGGTGAACTCAGGGACCATATCTACGACCGCGTCCAGGGTACTGTCGGAAAGGGCGATATTCTGAAAGTTTATCGGCTCGAGACGGAAGAGGGGCTGAGTTTTTTCTGCGACGATGTCCGTCAGGAGTTCGAAGCTTTTGGCCGGGGAGAGCGCATTAAGGTTGAATAAGGCGGAGTGAGAACTTCCTGCATCAAGCGACAGGGAGCATGACTTCAATCGAAGGCACGCCAGTCCGGAACAGAAGCGTCAAGTCCTTCGGGAAGGCTCACAAAGACCGGACCGTTCCGGTTGGTGTCCCCATCGAATTCCGTGTCCTCGAGCCAGTATTCACGGACCTCGCCGGATTTGATGGGTTCCTGGTCAATAAAGCTGTATTCCGCGCCAACAAGACTGTCTCCCAGCCCGGGAATGAGTGTCTCCGTTAATCGAATACTCGGACCCGCGTTGATGGAACGGTAGATGTGGAAACCCGCGTTGGATTCCTCCGAGGCGGTTCCCCATTCAAGCAGTACGGTTTGTTCCGGCTTTTCGACGGAGGCCCGGAAGAAGGAAAGGGTAACGAGTAGCGGATCAGACTGCACTTCATAGGCACCAATGTCATCGACGAAGGGCCCGGAAAATGGTGATACTGAAACCGTGCGAGGGTTGTTGGCTATGTCAACGGTCACGGGTGCGAGAAACTGTGCCGCATCGACTGCGGGCGAGATGATGCTGCCGACGTCATAGCTGACAATGCGATAGCTGTCGCCGGAAGCAACGGTTCCCGTCAGGTCACCCAACACGATTATTTCGTCATCATCGTTCGAAATAATCTGAGAAACACTGGCCGGACCGGAAATATCCGCATTAATGAAGCCCTTGAGTGCAAGCTTGCCTGGCGGGAAAGGTCCTGCTTTGGCGATCTTTTTGGCCGTCGCATCCGTTAGTGTCGTCAAACCGGTTGCCGCGTCATAGGAGGGAGGGGCTGTCCATGTACCCGTAATGAACGCGGTTGTATCCATGCGAAATTGCGGATCACCCACGCGATTGTCCGAGTTGCCCGGTATGGCATTCAGAGCGGCAAGCGTGGTAACGGCGCCTCCGCCGGATGGATCAATAAGGCCACCCGGGTTGTTGAAAAAAAGATCGTTCTGAATTGTAATCGAAGCCGATCCGCCACGGCCGTCGAAAACACCGACGCCGGTGTTTCTCGCAAACACTGTGTTGATAAAGGAGGGAGTGCCACTGCTCGAACGAATAAAAACAGCGCCGCTTACGCCATCCCCTCCGTCGTCCAGATTGTCTGCAAACGTGCAGAATCGGAACTGTGGTGCCGTTCCGACGTTCTGGATTTGAACCGCACCACCATCGTCGAAGGCCTGATTCAGGGCAAACACGGTATTTTGAATCAGACTCGTGTAGGTGCCGCTTCCTCCGGTCGGGCCGATGGAGAGACCGGCTCCGTCGTCCCCCGCGAAGTTTCCAATGATGAATGTCCGATCAACGGTCCGGCTGCCGCTTCCACCTTGAAAGCAAATACCGGTACCATCGCTTGCCGCACCGGTCACGGCGTTGTTGTTCATCACAACACATTCGCGAATTGTGAAGTTTCCCGTACCGCTGGGAAAGTATATTCCCGCACCGACAGCCGCCGATGTCAGGTTGTTTTGATAAACGGCACACTGCTCAATGAGTATGGTGCCGGACGATGAACCAAACTGGATTCCACGCCCTGTCGTTGAGGCATCGCGGGTGATAAAAAGCCCGTCGAGCGTTACGTTTGAAACGGAGTTTCCAAAAATGACCGCACCCGAACCGCTTGTCCTGCGGATAATCGTTCTGTTTGCCTGCCAGTCCTGCTGAGAGAGGACCGTCTCTTCAGCGCCACCCGCACCTTCGAATCCGCCGTAAAGAGCGATATTGCTTCCGGGCGAAAGAGAAGATGACTGACTGTAGATACCATCCGCGATCCAGATTTCATCCGCCCCGGGCGCAGAGGCGGCGCTGACGGCCTGATTGATTGTGGAAAAGGCCGTGCTCCATGAAAGGCCCGTTTGAATACAGGGGCCTGTACAGGGGGTGTTGGCATCAACGTGGAAACGCGCGGCCGGTGAAATCCCGAAGCACAATACATTGCTGATTGTGAGGATAACCGCCTGAAAAGTCGCTCGCGGCTTGTTCATGAGGTCGTGTCCAAAAACTGAATGAGAATTGAGAATGCGGATTTGGTGTTTTCAGTCAACAGAAGTCTGTGTTGATGACGGAAGATGGCTTG
Source organism: Candidatus Sumerlaeia bacterium (assembly GCA_028284075.1). Classification (GTDB taxonomy): domain Bacteria; phylum Sumerlaeota; class Sumerlaeia; order SLMS01; family JAHLLQ01; genus JAJFLJ01. The sequence goes on from JANQSL010000189.1 coordinate 7,094, forward strand.
CGCCGCGGCGGTGCTGAGGCGACCGCATCTCCATGACTGCCGCCCCCGCCTTTATCCAGGTCGATGTCGACGGACTGTGGGCCGTACGGCGGTGCTATGGACGGCCTGTTGGCGGGTCTTTTCAAGACGATCCCGTTTGGACCGACGGCATCCCCGAGTTTCGGCAGCTGTTCTCCACAGTCGGGATCGGGGCTTCATTCTTTCTTGTGGGCCGCGACTTGTTCCATCCTGCCAAGCGGCTCGAGGCCCGCCGTCTTGTGGAATCAGGACATGAAGTTGCCAATCATTCCTGGTCTCATCGGATTGGCCTGACAAGATTCCCCCTGGGCAGGTTGCAGGATGAAATCGGCCGCACTCACGATGCCTTTGTTCGTTCAGGACTGCCGGAGCCTGTGGGGTTTCGTTCCCCCGGATATGATATCGATGCCCGGATGATTCGTGTTCTTACACAGAGCGGATATCGATATGACGCCTCGGTTGTGCCAACCCGCCTTGCTCCGGTTCTTCGCATTGCCGATGCGTGGCTCGCGCGACGGTGGGATCCTGAAAAGCGCCAGTTCGGCCGGTTTGCTTACGGAGGTGCTCCACGGCATCCATATGTGCCGAATCGCTGGTCTCTCCGCGAAGCCGCCAGGACTCCCGGGGACGAAGCGGGCCTCGTGGAGATTCCTGTGACAACCCTTCCTCCTCTCCGTTTTCCTCTGACCGCTTCCGCCGTTTTCGCCTTTGGCCCCGCCGCAGTGATCGAGAAACTCGAAACCCTGCGAGGGCAGCCCGTTCTCCTGTTGTTGCACGGGATCGATCTTGTCGATTGCAGTGAGCCGGTTGTCTTCGATACGCGCCGTCCCGCCGCTGGTGGCTTCAACCTTCCCCTTGTCACGAAACGTGACTGTCTGCGTGCCGTTGTTGAGTACGTGGCCGGAAACTGGAAGGTTGTGCGCGCCCGTGACTGGGTTGAGTCCGCGTATTGAAGCCGACCCTTGCGTTTCCCCATGGTACCCTCGATCTTTTTGCTTAATTGACTGGAAGCGACAACGTTATGAGTTACCGATACCCTCTCCTCGTCCTCATCTTTTTCTTCATCTTCGTTCGGAGCACTGCCGCCCAACAGGATATTGCTCCACTTGCAGAGCGTCTCGACGCCCTCATTGCCGCCGACCCTGCAGCCGAACGCATGCATGTCGGTGTCTTGATTGTGGATGCGGAGAGTGGAGATGTTCTCTATGCACGCAATGACAACAAGCTCTTTACACCGGCTTCCAACGGGAAGCTTTACAGCAGTGCGTTTGCTCTGGACGTGTGGGGACAAGACAGAACTTTTGAGACCACAGCATCGATCCAGACAAATTCAGCAAAGGATTTCCATCGTTTGACCATCCGGGGCGGGGGAGATCCCGTTCTCACATCGTCGGATTTGCGCAGCCTTGTGGATGTTGTCATGGAAACCGTGGAGGCTGACGATGCGGTCTTCGGCATCGAGGTTACTGACGGTTCGGAGGCGCCCCCGCCTGGCAGGTTCATGTTTCACTATGGGCCCGGGTGGATGTGGGACGATTTTCCCTACACCTTCAGTATGCCTGTCACGCGTCTGATGGTTGACTACAATACTCAGACAGTTCGCGTACAGGAGGGAATTCCCCGGGATCATGCGACTGCAATCGAGCCTCTCAACAGTGCAACAAAGGTCTGGTTTGATCCCCGGCTCGACGAGGGAGGGGGGGACAGGCTGGAGATGGAGCGCCACGCTTTCGAAGACCAGTATATTGTCGTTCCCGATGCCAATGGCGGCTCGTCCTCCGAAAGTCTTCGCACTGTTGGCGGAGAATTTGCCGTGGCCAGGCCTCTTCCATGGATTCGATCCCTTGTCGAAACCGCGGTGAAAGAGCATGGCCACGCCACCACGCGAGAGAAGCATAGCGAACCTCTCGCATTCGGGGCCAATAAATCCCATCCCTCTCCGCCACTCTCCGAGATTCTAGCGCTCTTCAACAAGCCCAGTGAGAATGCCATTGGCGAAATGCTTCTGCTGGGTCTCGGCGAAGAGCTTGAGGGCGAGTGGTCCTGGCCGGCGGGACAGAAGGCGTTGCGGAACTGGCTCGAGGAAGCCGTTGGTCTTCCCGGAGACTCGTTTCGTCTCGTTGATGGCAGCGGTTTGTCGCGTTACAATCTGATTACACCGAGAGGAACGGTTCAACTTCTCACCCACATGTGGAATCACTCCGAGCGGGAGGTCTACCTGGCCTCACTTCCCGTCGCGGGCATCGACGGAACATTGTCCGGCCGCATGAAGAACACTCCCGCGGAGGGGAAAATCATGGCAAAAACCGGGACGATGTCCGGTGTGTCCTGTCTTTCCGGATACGCAATGATCTCCGAAGAGCAAACGTTGGTCTTCTCTATTCTGACCAATGGATATGTCGGCAGCAGCTATCCGACCCGGAGCCTTCAGGACAGACTCTGCGTTGCGTTGTTTGCGGAGTAGCAGACTTTCATCTTCGGGATGTCCCGGGAACGGTTTACCACAACGATTGCTGTATCGGTTCTCCGTGATTCCGTACATGTTCCGAGGTTGATTCGCCGATGAACTGGATCTCGGTCTCGTATTCAGTGAATTCGTGGAGTCCCTGGCGAACAACCTTTGACGGCCACATAAAGAGCACGTCTCCCCGTTCGGGACGATAGACTGCCGTATAGATGGTTCCATGGCCGCGACGGTATCGGCGCGAAAACAGCGGCGGTTCAAAGAACCTGCCAACCAGGGTGTCCGGCGTCTCTTTCGGATTGTTGCCGCACTGCAGCAGAAACTCCTCCCGCGTCAGACTCGCAGTCGCTTCCACATATTCCTTCCAGTCCACAACCTCCTGGTGATTTGTGGATACCGGCCACTGGCGAAAAATGGTTACGTGGCCGGGGCTGACGTATGCAGTTACGTAGTCACCGTTTTTGTCCAGGGCCGAAACGTTGTAAGCCATATGAACTGGAACGCGGTTCAGGACTGCTGCCGCCTCCCGTGCTGTTCCGCACGTTTCGAGGATATAGCGCAGGATGAGCGGAATGCCAAAGCCATCGCCCACGATCCTGCGTCCACCGAACGTCAACGACACGACGAGACCGTCCTCGTTCATGCCATCGAGTGCTCCCCATAGACAATCACTCATAACGATTGCACGCCTGCCGCACCATTTGGTGGATAGTATGACCGCTTCCCAAAGGTCGGGGCGATAATCGTAGTTGCGAATCAGAACGGGCTCGCCCCGTGTCCACACAATCTGGCTGCAGCCCGACATGTAGGGCGTGGGCCGATACATTGCAAGCATGCGCGCTGCGTGGTCGCCGCCTCCCGCAAGGTCCGTCAATTCTTCATGCACCGGCACGAGTTCCGGCATGTGCTCGCGCAGGCGGCGCACTGACACGGCATAAGACGGACGCGCTTTCTCACCTTCCTTGAGAAACCATCGTTGATAGGCGGGCCAGCGCTCCTGGAAGAGGGATTTCCACTTCGGGCCAGGTGTGTCTTCCCGGATGGATGAAACAATTCTGCAAATGGGAGGTGAAGCTGGGACCATAAACGGGTGGGTTGCACTGGACCAGAGCGGCGCGTCGCCGGGAGACTGGCGCGCCGCCCGGAGGCCTGACAACCGCTAACTCAATTGATCTTCAGAGTAGCTTGAATCCGCCGACCTCAGCCGGCGGAGGTGGTTCCGGCATTTTAGGTCCCACCCTCTTCACCTTATAATGACTCCTGATTCCGTTGATCCATTCCTTGGCGCGCTTTGTCAGCTGATTGCGTCTGTCCATCAGTCGTCCCGGCGTGATCAGAATTCCGAGATCAGATCCTTCATACCTGTAGTCGCCCGTACCGGAAATTCGAAGGAAGAATGCTTCGTTTTCGTTCTCAACCGTGCGTCGATGGTATTGTACCCGATGGAAAAACACTGAGCCGTCCCTGCGCATTCGCCAGACACCGGAAGGGGGAGCATGGGTGATGATATCCACGGTGTCGTAGGTGTGTTTCATCACAAGCTGCCCCCAGCTCTCAATATTCTCCGGGTTTGACCAGCGATCATTGATTTCCTCCACATCCAGTTCGAAATCGACGTCAGACCATTCCAGCAGATGGAAGAGAAAAAGCGGCGCGTCCGCATGTGCGAAGGAGGACAGGTTGGTGATGGAACTCGCTCCCGTTATGCGCGGATTGACCTCTCCCAGGTAGACTTTGCCTGTATCCAGATCCGTCAGGAAATCCAGTTCGAAGTAACCGCGATACCCCAGTTTGCGCAACTCCTCGCCGAACTTGAATGTCATGCGACGCGCCTGGTTGCGGACTTTGCCTGTTTCCGGATCGCCGAAAACCTCGTTGCCGCACCAGCCGCCCTTGTAGGGCGTTAACTCATCGAATCCGACAAGTTCCGTCATCAGCGGCCCCACAATCGTGCCGTGGCGTGTGACGCATGCCTCCACCGCCGACTGATGGCATCGTATGCGCTTCATGACCTTTACTTCGGACTCCTCGATGATGTCCTTCGCGTGTCTGCTGAAGTCGCGTTCGCTGGAAACGAAGAACGTTGTGTGACCGGAATCACCGAAGGGTGTTTGGATGACCAGGTGTTTGCCGAGCGACCTGGTCTTCTTTCGCAAATCGTTGTAATTGTCGACCTTGCCAAGCCAGTTTGGGACGCAAGCCACACCGCCACGTTTTGCGATACGCGTGGCATTGATCTTGTCGTCGATATGGTCGCGCATTTCCGCTGAGGGAAAGACAAGGTCCAGCCCCGTATCCCGGCAAAGCTCCTCCGTCTCTTCATTGAACATCAGGAACACGGCCTTGCCGCCCTTGCCGCGGGCCTTGACGTAATCGCGGACTTCCTTGTGCCCGAGCAGGTAGTTGTTGATGTCTTCGATGCAGTTAAGCGGCTCGTGAGCTGTTTCAGCAGGGATAAAGACGTTGGGATG
>JANQSL010000193.1 GCA_028284075.1 Candidatus Sumerlaeia bacterium
CCCGCATCGATCAGCGAGGACCCCGGGTTCAGGCCGTAGTCTCCCGGGCTGTTTTGAGTCATGCCAGCCGTTGCAAGATCCGCTGCCCAGACCGTATTCCGCTCGTCCAGAGGCACGGAGTTGTTGAGCAGACTCACCGCGTAACTCTGTCCGGGCCCGCCAACAGTCAGGTTGTTATAGACTCTGTTGGTGCCGGTTACATCGAGGGCGTACAAACGAACCCCGGATCTGTTGTGAGCCGGGTTGGTGAGGTCCTGTCCGCAGTCGATCATGGTATTGTTGAAGATTCGATAGCCGGGGCCCCACCCTGTCCCGCCCGCGGCGATGGACTCCGGAGTGGTTTCGCGATCATCGACAAACATTCCATTATCGCCGGCCTCCACGATCAGGTTCGAGGCAATGACATTGTCTCCCTGCGTGAGAACAATAAGTCCGTTTCCGGCGGCACCGATAATGGTGTTTCCCACGACATGGCCGGAGGACATGCCGATTTGAATGCCATTGTTCTGGAAATTTGCGAAAGGATCAATACCGGGCGATTCAACGAGGTTTCCAAAAACCTCCATTCTCTCGAGAGTGCTCCCGACCTGTATACCCTCGGCCCCGGTATTGCGGACGTGATTGTTGTAAATTCTCAGACCTGAAATCAGGTGAGGATAGTAGAGCGTGCCTCCGATGTCATAGCCATTGTAAAAAGTATGACCAACATAGAAGCCTTCACCGCCTGTATCATGAACGTAGTTGTGATGAAGCTCAATCCCCTCCATCAGGAAATTCTCGCGATTATACTCACCGGTAACGGATGGTTCGTCCTTGACGTTGAAGCCGGCAAAGCCTGCGCCGCTCACTTCCACATGGTCGATCTCAATAAAGGTGCTGCCGCCAACAACATTGATTGAATGTCTTCCGCTCGTTGTGCAGGCTGCGTTGAATCCGTACTGATAGCCTGGGTCACCGGTTCCTGTCAGGCGCACGAAGCGGCAGCCGGCAAGCGTGATGGCGGTATTGAGGGTCGTGTTGGTGCATTCGACAAGACCGCCGGAGTTGATGATTGTGATGGGTGCATCCTGTGAGCCTCTGAGCCCTGAAAACCTGAGAGATGCATAGCTGCCCGCCTGAACCTCGATGACATCGCCAGGCATTGCATTAAGAGCCGCCCCGGTTATGGTTTGTTGAGAGCCGTTGGCGGGGGTGACCTGATGAGTGGTGGAAAAAACGGAGGAGGAGAGAAAGCAAACCGCGACGGTAAAGCAAAGAAAGCGGCCACGCATGGTGTTTGTCGCTTCTAATGGACGACCGTATCGTTTTGCCGATCCTGTCGCCGGATGTAGGAGCTCCCTGGGTTCGATGCAAGGCGAAATGCGTTTGGAGCGGACGGGATAACCGTTTTCGAACAGTCACCTGCAGGCCGTTGTTTAATGTCTTGCCGGGAGGGTTGGAACACGACGGGTTGATATCACTTCCGCTTGAGTCCCTTCGCCTTCACGGTCATAATGAATCCCGAATTATCCGCAACGAGACTGCGGAGAAAATCGTTTTGTCTATCGAACGGCAAACGTTTCATGATCACCCCCGTTTGGCCAAGTCGCACCAATGCCACGCGTCGCCAGTTCTTCCGGCGTGGCCGCCCGCCCGATCTCTGATCGGTTTTCCGACATCGCCTGTATTGAATCCGCCCGGGCGCGAGATGCGGGTGCGAACCTTTCCCTGTCGGAAAGCCGAGGGCACTTCCATGATTGTCAATTCACCCGAGCCGAAAGCTCATGCGGAGAAGGCTGAATCTCCGGCGTGTCGTTTTCTGATGTGTGCACCGGGCCGGTTCCCGGCCGAAGACATTGTTAATTTCGGAGTTGAAGAAAGCTCAGGGGTGGGAGATCCCGCCACCACACACGACCAGTGGAATCGTCTGTATCGTTTGTTGTCGGATTGTGCAGCTGTCGAACTGATTCCTCAGAGAGAAAGCATACCCGACCTTGTTTTCACGGCAAGCGCAGGACTGATCGATGGCAACAGGGCAGTGATTTCCCGTTTTCGTCAGCCCGAACGGCGACGCAGGCAGCGTTTCTTTCGAAAATGGTTTCTTGATCGCGGTTATGATGTGATTGAAATGCCTGGAGACACCTACTTCGGGGGAGCTGATGACGCACTCTTTCTTGGGAATCTCAAACCGCTTGTTGTGGGGTACGGTTTTAATACAACACTGGAGTCCGTTAACCACCTGTCGCGTCACTTGGATGTCGACATCGTTCCCCTTCGATTGTCGGATGAGCGCTTCCACCATCTGAACACGTGCTTTTGCCCTCTCGAAGGAGGCAGGCTTCTTTGGTATCCCGAGGCTTTCGACGAACGTTCCCGACGCATCGTTGACTCACTTGTCTCAAAAGAGAACCGGTTCGCTGTCAGCGAAGAGGACGCAATGGCCTTCGCCTGCAATGCAGTCAATGTCGGCACCACGGTGATTCTCAACAGAACAACACCGGATTTGACGCGGCACCTGGCCGCCTGGGGTTTCCAAACCGTCAGGGTCGAACTCTCTCGATTCATGTCCGCTGGAGGGTCTGCAAGGTGTCTGACACTTCGCCTTGATGAAGAGCAGGTGCCGCGAGAAGGGGAGCGCGCCACCCCTCCGGCTCAGACGTGTCAGGTCGACTTCCGCGGACACCTCATTGATGAAGGACATCTCGCTTCAATCGCGGACGGTATTGTGCTGGCGGGTGGCTCGTTTTCCGTTCAACGCTTCGAACCTGGTTTGAGCCCGGGCGATCGCTCGCTGCTCTCGCTCAAAGTCTCCTCGCCTGATTCCTCAAGGCAGGAAGAGATCCTGCGGGAGTTGCGCAAGCTGGGAGGAATCTGCGGAGATCAGGAAACTTGTCCTGTGCAGGCTGCACCGGTAACAAAGCAGGGAGTCGCTCCTCCTGAATTCTACAGCACCACCATTTTTCCCACAAGCGTATACATTGACGGCTGCTGGATCCAGGTGGAGAAACAGCGCATGGACGGAGTGATTGTGCTCAAGAGTTCAGAGGAGCGCTTGCGAGCCGAATGTTGTTTGATTCGTGATCTGGAGCCCGGTGAACGAGTCGTTGTGGGTTTTGAAGGTATCCGTGTTTATCAGGAACAGGAAACCGTTGCCGGAGAATTCAAATTCATGAGTTCGCCCGTGAGTAGTGAGCGCAGTGGTGAATCCATTATCGAGGACGTTGCGCAAACAATGCTCTCCATACGGCGAAACGGCGGGCGCATTGTCTTCGTTGCCGGACCTGTCGTGATTCATACCGGAGGAGGTCCGCATCTCGAAACGCTCATTCGCGGCGGATACGTCGATGCGCTTCTCGGCGGAAACGCAATAGCCGTGCATGATATCGAGAGCCGGCTCTACGGAACATCCCTTGGTGTCAACCTTCGTCGTGGAAAGCCCGTCGTTGAAGGACATCGTCACCATATCAACGCCATTAACGTGATCCGGGAATGTGGCGGAATTGCCGCGGCCGTGAAAAACGGGATCATTACAGGTGGAGTGTTTCACGCTCTCATTAAGACCGGCACACCGTTCTGTCTCGCCGGATCGATTCGGGACGATGGCCCTCTTCCGGAAACCGAGATGGATCTGATCAAGGCACAGCGCTGCTACGCCGAGCTTTTGCAAGGCGCGGAGATGGTCGTCATGCTGTCGTCGATGCTGCACAGCATCGGTGCCGGAAACATGATTCCGGCCGGCGTGCGGATGGTTTGCGTCGACATCAATCCATCCGTGGCGACGAAACTGGCGGACCGCGGTTCCCTCGACTCCACCCCTGTGGTAACGGACGTTGGGCTGTTTCTTGAATCTCTGTCCAGGAAACTAATCAGTAGCGGGTAAAGAAACCTATCGGTCCGGATCGACACACTGTCCTGAAGCCGCGGTTCCGGTTTTTACTCCGAACCGCGTGCCTGGTCAGAGGAGCTGCGCATTACTTCCGCAGGAATGTCCTGAGCTTCCGCTCCAGCTTTTCCGGGTCGCGCAGCTGGCACTCCCAAACCGTTAGAACCTCCCATCCTTCCCGCCGCAGGTCACGGACATGCCGTCGGTCTCGCGCACGATTGCCCTCGCGCTTGGCCTGCCAGAACGCGGCATTCGTTTTGGGCTTCACCTTGCCGTAGCGGCAGGTGTGCATGTGCCAGAAACAGCCATGAACGAAGATCACCTTGCCGAGTCGGGGGAAGACCAGGTCCGGTTTGCCCGGCAGATCCTTGCGGTGCAGCCTGAACCGATAGCCCATGGCGTGAACCATCCGGCGAACGGCCAGCTCCGGCTTTGTATTGCGGCCCTTGATCGCCGCCATACAGCGGCTGCGTTGCTCTGGTGTCAGGACATCGGCCATGAGCCATGCTCCTCATCGGGAGTGGCGTGCGCAATCCTCCTCCGTTGACCGGCAGGGGTGAGGCTCGGAGTCTGGGTCCATGAAGCGTCCCCGCGTCAGCGTCATCATCGTTACCTACAACAGCGCTCCGCACCTGCGCGAGACATTGGAGGCACTGTTCTCGCAACGTGTCTCCGCCTTCGAAGTCGTTCTGTGGGACAACGCTTCAGCGGACGATTCTCTGGCAATCGCTCGAGAGTACGAAAGGAGCGGTCTTCGTGTCATTGCCTCCGCGGAAAACCATGGCTTCGGCGGAGGCAACAATCGGGCGGCGGAACAAACCGGCGGCGACGTGATTCTGCTGCTCAACCCCGACTGTATCCTTCCGCCGGACGGCATCGTGCGGATCGCAACCATCATGGCGAAGAACCCGCGGATCGC
>JANQSL010000237.1 GCA_028284075.1 Candidatus Sumerlaeia bacterium
CTGCCGGCCGCCATTAATGTCGGCGACCAGCGAACGATCCGGATCGTGTACTCAGGCACGCCGGATTCGAGTGCCGGCGCATTCGGCCTCAACGTCTTCAACCGTACGGCGAACAACGGCAGCGGCAATCCGGTCATTTACACGTTCAACGAACCCTACAACGCACGCTACTGGTTTCCCTGCAAAGATCTTCCGGATGACAAGGCAACCGCCGATATCAGTATCACGTGCCCAACGGCATTTATTCCTGTCTCCAACGGAACACTGACGGGAATCGACAGCCTTGGAGGTGGCCTTCACAGGTATAACTGGTCGGAAGCACATCCACTGCCCACCTACCTGATTTCGATCGTCTGCACGAACTTCGACTACGATTCGACAACGTACACGGCGTTGGATAGCGTCACCACCATGGAGGTCGCGCACTATACGTGGCCTGGTGAAATTCCCAACGGCACCGAGTCGACTTTGCTGGCAAACACAACGGACATTCTAACCTTTTTTGCCCAGACGTTCGGAGAATATGCGTTTCTCGACGAGAAGTATGTCACCGCCACATGGGGCGGAGGGTTTGGAATGGAGCATCAGACGGCCACGAGCATCAACAACGGCAATCTCCTGAGTGTCGCGGAACCGGGAAAATCCCGTCGCAACATCCACGAACTGGCCCATTCGTGGTTCGGAAATCAGGTCACGAACGAAACATTCGATCACCTCTGGCTGCAGGAGGGATGGGCGACTCTCTGTGAGGCGCTCTACCAGGAATACGATGAGGGATCTTCGGCATACTTTGCTCAAATCAATTCCTGGATGGGCTCCTCTATCAATAACACCACGCCGATGGTGAACTCCAATGCAGATGCTTTCCAGACAAGCCTTGTCTATCGCAAGGGAGCGCTCGTCCTGCACATGCTTCGAGGCGTGATGGGTGACACGGCGTTCTTTCAGGGCACGCGGAACTACCTCACGGACAATGCATATGGAACGGCAGTGACACAGGACTTCGAGGATGCCATGGAGGGCGCCCACGGGGCTCAGCTGGACTGGTTCTTCGACGAGTGGGTCTTCGGCACGGGAAGGCCTGACTATACCTGGTCGTGGGTGCCCCATACCGGCACATCGATACGCGTGGATGTTTCGCAAAGTGGTACATTCTTCGAAATGCCCATCAACATTCACCTGGAACTTGAAGGCGGAGGAACGGAGGTTGCCACCGTTCACAACGACACCAACCCACAGTCGTTTGTTCTCGTGCCCTCGACCGGCACCGTGGTGGATGTGAGCTTCGATCCGCAAAACTGGATTTACAAAACCGCTACTCAAACAACTCCGGCTGCGGCTCCGGCACCCACGATTCGATATGTCAGAGAGGATGACCCAAACAGCGGCACGTTGGGGACACGCATTGCATGGTCCAGCGGGGGCGGTTCCACGAACGGTTTCGAAATCCAGGCATCCGCTGATGGTCTGCAAACGTGGACTACGATCGCAGACGATTCAGTTCTCACGACGGGAACAACCGAGTTCGTGTGGGACATGCTTAGCCCCGGAATTATAACGGATTTCTGCACAAACAACGTTTCATTCCGCGTTCGCGCCCTGTCCGGAACGGAAGCTCCAAGCGACTGGTCGGACATCTATCAGTTTCGCGACATCAACTTCCCCATTCCCGGAAAAGGCTCCATCTCCTTCCCTTTCAGCCGCGTTCTCATCGTTGATGGTTATGATCGCGATCCCGCAACCAATCCTCAGCCACATCGCTGGGCAGCTCTCGCGGGTCGAAGCGCCGGAGTGTACGGCGCAGCAGTCGATACCTGTGCGAACGAAGAGCTGGGGGTCACATTCAACCTGGCGGATTACGCGGCGGTGGTATGGATCGCCTCCGAGGAATCCACAGTCGATGAGTCGTTTTCCAGTACCGAGCAGGCTTTGGTGACCACGTATCTCCAGGGTGGAGGAACTCTTTTCGTCAGCGGCGCGGAAATCGGCTGGGACCTTGACCGGCCCAGTGGGCCAACCACGTCCGATCGTGCTTTTTACAATGACTTCCTGAAAGCCGACTACGCGGCTGACGATTCCAACGACTACACCGTGACAGGCTCTGCCGGCTCAATCTTCGAAGGTCTTGCCTTTGATATCGACGATGGCAGCGGTCCGACGTATCGGGCCGAATTTCCGGACGTTCTGAACACGTCCGGCGGTTCAACCGCCTGCCTTGTCTACAATGGAAGCGACAATGCGGGTATCCAGTTCTCAGGCACCTTTTCCGGCGGCTCGACACAGGGACATCTTGTCAACCTGGGCTTTGGGTTCGAGACGATCATGGATGATGTAACACGTGATGAAGTCATGAGGCGTGTCCTCGTCTTCTTCGGCGTCGACAGCCTCGGCTGCGATTCCAGTGTTGATGACTGGAGAATCTTTTGAGCGAGAAAACCAGGCCTGGGCGCATTGAGCTGTTCGCGTACTACTACCTCGGCTTTCAGCCGGACGGAACCTACAGATTTCCCAACGCACATCACGTTGCGAAATGGTACAAAGTGGGGCCTGAGGCGATCCTTCGATGGCTGGAGGAATACGATCTCGCCCCCACCCGCCTGTCACGTTTGCAAATTGAGCTCTCCCGACACAGCGTTGACTTGCAGATGGATGCGCCCAACCTGACGCCTGAAGGCGTTCTTGCAAGAGCAGAGGAAATTCTGGAGGAGCTGGAAGAGGCACAGCCGGGACGCCGTCCCTGGATCGACGGACCTATTCAATAGAGTGGATCAGGAGGATTCGTCGTCACCACCATCGAACAGATCCGGCAACAGGCCTGCGGATTCCTGTTCGGGAAGTTCTTCCACATCACGGAGCTTTCGCGTCATAACCCGTGAACGACGCGAAGTGTCCTCGATCTTGTTCTGAGCTTCCTGAAGCTTTTTGCCAACGGCATCAATGGCCATGCCGAATTTGCCAAACTCCGTTTTGACGGCCCCGAGAATCTTCCAGACCTCGCTGCTGCGTTTCTCTATGGCGAGAGTGCGAAAACCCATCTGAAGGCTGCTTAGCAGAGCGAACAGGGTTGTGGGTCCGGCAAGCACCACTTGGAAGTCGCTCTGCATACGTTCCGCGATGCCTTCCATGCGAAGCACTTCCGCGAACAGACCTTCAGTCGGCACAAAAAGAATGGCAAAATCCGTCGTGTCGGGCGGTGCAACGTACTTTGATCGAATGCGTTTTGCTTCTTCGATCATCCGTGCGCCGAGCGCTTTCCGGGCTGAATCCAAAGCCGCGGTATCATTGGCCTCAGATGCCTGCTGCAGACGAATGTAGTCCTCCTGTGGAAACTTGGCGTCGATGGGCAGCCAAACGGGAGATTCACTGTTATCGCGCCCCGGCAGGCGCAGAGCGAACTCCACGCGATCGTTGCTTCCGGGTACCGTCGCGCAATTCCGCTCATACTGACTGGGAACCAGTATCTGCTCAAGCAGCGCGTGAAGTTGAACTTCTCCGAATGTCCCGCGGGTGCGCACGTTGGTCAGAACACGCTTCAGATCGCCAACACCCTGCGCCAGCGCCTGCATTTCACCCAGACCTTTATGGACCTGCTCAAGACGTTCGCTAACCTGACGGAAGGACTCGCCAAGTCGCTTTTCAAGCGTCGCCTGCAGGCGTTCGTCGACAGTCAGACGAATTTTTTCGAGGCGCTGCTCGTTATCGGAACGAATGGTCTCAAGACTCTTCCGCACGTCCTCACGAAGAGCCTCGAACTGCTTGTTCTGCGCTTCACGGGATTCATCCTGCGTTTTACGAAGAGCCAGAAGCGCCTCGGCAAGCTCGCGTCGAGCGATCGCCTGAGACTCTGACTGTCCTTCACCAAACTCAGTGAGCGATTTCGTGACCCGGTCCTGAAGAGTGGTAAAGGAAACAGCAGCTTTCTCCGCCTGCTCGATTGCATGGCGAGCCTGCTTTTCAGAGAGATCACGCAGGGCCGCCTCCACTTTGTCGAGACGTTCCTCCTGGACGGATGAACTTCTGGATATGGCATCCGTCTGTCGCTCCTGCAGAGCGTCGAATTTCGACCCAAGAGAGTCCGAAACACCTCTGAGAGACTGTTCGAAACTATCGCGAGCCCCACGCAGATCATCAGTCACTCGCCGTTCAAAATCGCCGATGGATTTTGAACCCGCCCGGAGAGAAATCTGAAACGCCACCACGATCAGCAGAAGAAGAATCAGGACGGAAAAGAAAATGATCTCGGCGGTGGTCATACGGCAGACGGTGCCTCCCGGGATGGATGGTGGCAAGAGGGAGCCAAAACGAAAACGAGCGTACCGGGATCGGTACGCTCGATGATCAGTTGTTCTGGAAGAAGGAGGTTACTCTTCCTTCTTCTCTTCGGCAGGCGCTTCGCCTCCGGCGCCTTCTGCAGGCGTGGAGCCCTCGGCGGCTTCAGCGGCCTCGGCGGCAGCAGCCATTTTGGCCTTGGAGATGATTGTGAAGAGAGCGAGATCCGGGTCGCTGGCGTACTTGACGTTGGGGATCTCGGGAAGATCGGAGACGTGGAAGGACTCTCCGACGTTGAGATTGGACAGGTCGGCCTCGACGTGACCGGGAATGTACCGGGGCCAGGCGGTGACTTCAATTTCATGAGCCAGTTGCTCAAGAAGACCGCCTTCGCGGACACCTTCCGGTGTCGAACCGGTGGCGTGGACGTGAACGGACATGGTGAGCTCCTCGCCGGCTTTCACCCGCAGGAAGTCGACATGGAGGACATCGTAAGAAACAGGATCGCGCTGAATGTCCTTGATAAAGGCGGATTCGGACTCCCCACCCTCGACTTCGACGGTGATCAGCTTCTGCTCGCCAGCCAGGGTCTGCCGAAGCATCAGGAAATCATGATTATCAAAGGCAACGGGAATACTCTCACCATGAGCACCGTAGATAACGCCCGGAACAATACCGTTCCTGCGAGCTCTTCCAGCCCACTCCTTACCTCGTTCCGTGCGCTTCTCAGCTTTGATACTAAGGCTTTCAACTGCTGTCATTTCAATAATCTCCTTGAATTCAAGAAAAACCCGACGCCTTCACTCTATGCATGAAACATCGCACTGACGGAGGTGTGCTCGTGGATGCGATTGATCGCTTTGGCAAGGAGCGGGGCGACGTCCAGAACGGTCACTTTGTCGGGCAGGGTTTCCGGCCTGTGGCTGATCGTATTGGTTACGATGACTTCCTTGATGGGGGAATTCTCGAGGCGCTCAAGGGCCGGGCCGCTAAAGACGCCGTGTGTCGAGAGGGCGTAAACATCTGCCGCGCCCTCCGCCTGGAGGGCGGTGGCTGCGTTGCATATGGTCCCGGCCGTGTCAATCATATCGTCGAAGATCAGGACGTTGCGGCCCGAGATGTTCGTAACCCCAATAATGGACTTCACCTCCGAGACGTTGGCCTCGGGCCGGTGCTTATCAATAATGGCCAGCGGCACACCAAGCTTCCCGGCATAGTCCCGGCCGAGCTTGACGTTTCCGACGTCGGGAGAAACGACGCAGCAGTCCGGTAGTTGCTTGTCCTTGATATTCTTGATGAGAATTGGTCCCGCCACCAGATGGTCCACGGGAATATCGAAAAAACCCTGAAGCTGACCGGCATGGAGATCGACGGCAAGGACACGATCCGCACCTGCTTTTGTGATGATATTCGCCACAAGCTTGGCGGAGAGAGCCACCCGGCCCTGATCCTTGCGATCAGCCCGAGCGTAGCCGAAATAGGGAATGACCGCAGTGACACGGTCAGCACTGGCGCGGCGAAGAGCATCGAGTGTCAGCAGGAGCTGCATCAGGTTTTGATTTGTAGGGCTCTGCGTTGCCTGAATGACAAAGATATCGCGTCCACGAACGTTGTCCTCGACTTTGACAAAGGTCTCGCCGTCTGCAAAGTTACGTACATCGAGACCGCCGGGTTCCACGTCGAGGTACTTGCAAACGCGACTCGCGAGGTCGAAAGAGGCCGTACCCGGTATGATCAACGGAGGATCGAAATAGCGAGGCATGCAAAAGCTCCTGAGGATGCGGTCTTAGCGCGAAGACTTCTTCTTTGTGGAGGACTTGCGGGTGCGAGATGATTTTTTTCCTGCGGCGGTTTTCCGCGACCGCTTTCGGGACGGCCGGAGAGCGTTTGTAGAGAGTTTTTCCGCTTTGGATTCATCGACCAGTGAGTTGTGGGGAGCCTGAGCTCCGTCGGCAACGCGAACCGGAGCAACAAGCAGACTGTTGGCTCCGATAAACGCATTCTCCCCCACCTCGGTACGGTGAGTGCTGCTCCCGTCGTAGTTACACGTCATTGTGCCGGCCGCGATGTAACACTCGGGGCCAATGTGTGCGTCGCCGAGATAGGACAGGTGCGGAATCTGAGCTTTCTCGCCAAGATCGGTACGTGCCACTTCCACGAACGTTCCGAGACGGGACTCCCTGCGCAGGAGCGTGCCTGGACGCACGTGAGCATAGGGACCGATGGTGACATCGTTGTCCGCGGCAGCCTCTTCAACAACAGCGTTTCTCACACGAACATTGTTTCCAATGCGGGAATCCCTCATGGTAACGGCGGGGCCGATCTCGCAGCTCTCGCCAATCACAGTGTTTCCCTGAATGATTGTGAAGGGATGAATCATGGTATCGATTCCGATACTTACGTCATGATCGATGTATGTTGTCGCCGGATCAACGATCGTAACCCCCGCATCCATGATGCGATTAAGAATCCGACGACGAAGGTAACGCTCCGCCATCGCCATGTCACGACGACTGTTTACACCGATGACTTCCGTGGGATCTTCCGCAACCTGGGCTTCGACTTCTTCGCCGTACTCATTGAGGATTTCCACAACATCGGTAAGATAGTATTCCTTCTGAGCGTTATCGTTACTGACATCCTTGAGTGCGCGTAGCAGCGCTTTTGCATCAAAGCAGTATGTACCGGTGTTGATCTCGTTGATTTTCTCTTCGTAAGTGTTGGTGTCTTTCTCCTCCACAATCTTGCGGACTGTGTTGTCGCGATTGCGCACAACACGTCCGTAGCCGGTCGGCTCGCCGAGATTCGTGGTCATGACCGCACAAGCCGTATGGTGACTGCGGCGGCGTTGAACCAGGCTGCGGAGACTCTCGGCCTCAATCAGAGGAGCATCTCCGCACATGACGAGAACATCTCCATCAAAACCCTGCAGATGCTTTCTCACCATCATAACCGCATGGGCCGTCCCAAGTCGCTCCTTCTGCAGAATGCAACGCGCCCGATGACCGACATGCTTCTGGACCATGTTGTGAAGATGACCGGTCACGACATAGATTTGCGACACGTCAAGGGGCTTGAGGGAAGCCAGAACGTGATCGATCATGGGGGTGCCGCAGATGGAATGAAGAACCTTCGGGATCTGGGAATTCATGCGTGTTCCCATGCCCGCGGCAAGAATGATGGCCACGAGTTTGCGCCTGGACCGTGATGCCATTCGAGTGATTCCGTGAAGTCAGTTGAGCAGCGGTCTGAGTGCTGGCCGCTGGCGCGGTGCGTGTAGCCGGGTGCGGGCCGCGTGGAAAAGGAAAATTCGCGGGAGAGGGCTTATTGTGCCCCGCCGGGAACCTGTCCCGCGGCCTGGAGTTCGGCAAGTTTTTTGGGAGGGATCTCGCCAATGAGTCGGCCCAGAGCCTTGTTCATGCCGATGAAAAGAGTATGCCATTCAACCTGGAGCTTGCCCAGAGTCGCTGCCGGAAGCTCACGAATATGAGCGAGGGAAACAGACTCTCCAAGCACATCCAGGATGCCTTCGGGGTCCTTGAAGTAATCCCTGGAGAGCTCTTGAAACTTGTAGTGATTGAGAGAGAGGAGGCTGACGATGCTCGCGAATTCCTCCTCTTCCTGCTCCGTGAAAACCCTCTCTTCCAGATTGTCATCCGCAAAAAACGTGAAGAACTGCTGCCAAAGGGCTGCATAGTCACGAACGACCGCAATGCGGTTCGTCAGTTCGAGGTGAGGATTTGCCATACCTGCGTTGAACCCGACCTATCGTTTCTTGGGAGTAAACACACGCAACTCGTAGAAACAGTAGGCTACAAGTGCGACGATACCGAGAATGATCCACAGCTCAAACTTGTGAACGTGATTAAGACTGTCGAGAAAGTTCAAACCAGGCATGCGCTGCTCGTTCAGTTCAGGGTCGATGGAATGATTTCATTCGCGCTCACGAGACGGAACCGAACTTCATCACCGAAAAACTGGCGCTGCAGTCCCTGAACGATCTGGTTGCTTTTGTTGATGCGGGTGTAAGCCGCATCGATAAGCCGCTCGGCTTCGGTATTCGATGCTTCATTCAGAATAATGAATTTTTCGAAATGCACTGCCGCAATACGGCCCTCGTTGATTGCCTCAATGACGCTTTCATGCACCCGCACCATGTTAGCGGGCGGTTCGATGTTGAGTGCCCTGGAATAGATCAAATCAACATCAGCCCGGAAATCATTTGGTGTGGAATTGCTGGCAATAGCGACCAGGTTGCCTCGGGAGTTGCTTCCAAAAGCAAGAGCCTTCAGCTCGGCCGGATCGAGTGCCAGGACATTGCGGAAGCGATACTGAGCCAGTTCATAGTCATCAAACAGGCCCTCTATCTGATCCACGTAATTTTCCTGGTTGTAGCGTCGCTCAATCTCGTTCACGGAATGGATCGCACGTGTCAGTGAGCTGTGCGACGATTTATACAGTCCCTTCCGGTAATCGATCAGGGAGAATTTGAGGTTGTCACGGGCGGTTGTGATCAACTCGCCAGCGTAATCAGAGGCGCCCTGCTCCACAAAGAAATCGAGGCGTCCTCCCTGCTGCTCGGCAACTGTCACGACAATATCATCGGTCGTATCAAGAACACCTCGCAGGAAGCCCTCAAGAATGTTCAATTCCGCCATAATATAATCGTAATCATCGATATCCCAGCGGTTCTGAATGCCGGCGAGTTCACGACGAACATCGATGGATTCACCAACCTGGAAGTAATTGATGCCCTGCCGCGTGCCATCTTCGAGATTGGACTGAATACGACGGATCGCTTCTCGATAGTTGTTGGTCTTGCTCGAGCGGGCAATTCCGGCGGCGGAACGCCGGGCGGAGTCGGCCATTGTGGCGGACTTGTCGTACTGGCCGGCCTCGAGCTGAGAGATGGCCTGGCGCGTCTCTGCACTCGCCTTTCCGAGTCCTCGGCTGTCGTACTCCCAGCCACCGACCGCTTTTGCGTCAGCAATGGCAGCCTCAGCTCCGCTGATCTTTTTGTAGAGTGCCGCCTCAGCCTGCTGTGAGGCACGGAGAGCAAGCTCCTCCGCCTTCAGGTAGTCTTCGCCATCAAAGAGAGAACGAGCTGAAGCAATCAGATTGCGGGCGCTTTCCAGCTCGCGGCCGGCGTACAACGAAGCGTTCGCAGCGTTGGCTTTCGCCAAAGTCTGGTCCGTCAGCTCGATGGCGGACTCAGCGGCTTTGCGGTCCGCCTGCGTCTTTGCATCACCTGCGATGCGGGCGGCTTCGTTGGCAGACTCAAGGGCAAGCTTGAGACGGTTCTGCTGCAGATCCACTTCAGCACTATCGAGGAGCTCTTTCACACTGGAGAGCATCTCGGCACTGAGCTCGGCTGTGCGTCCCTGGGATATCTCACTGTAGAGGTCACGAGCCTCTCGCAAATCTTCGACAGCCCGGCCCGAAATGCGGCGCGCCATGAGCTCGATATTGGCTCGTCCGGATGCCGCTGTTTGGGTCGCTTCGTAGAAGTCGCCGGCAGTGCGTTGCGATTTGACCTGCTCAAGATCGTCATTGCTCCGAGCCAGCTCCTCGGGAGCGTAAACGCGGGCGCCATCGCGCTCATATCGGCTTATCAGATTTGACAGCTCAATCACGGCATTGCCGGAAACAACATCGTAAATCTCGCTGAGAATTTCGCCCGCCTGGCGTCCCTGTTCCTGCGCCAGAAGAATTGAGCTGCGGAAACGTCCTTCATCGCGACGGGCACGGGACTCTTCAAGTGAGGCACGAGCCTGACGGATATCCTGTTGGATGGCAATCCGCCGGGCATCCTTGGAGGATTCAAAGGGCTGCATATCGGCCGGGACAACCTCGCGGGGCTCGTAGATCCCCTGCATTTCCCCGAAAACGGCATCCGTTGTGTCGAGTTCGTTGGTGGCGAGGCGAATCGCTTCATCGGCAAGTGTGCGGAAGGCAGCAGTGATCTTTCCGGACTCTTCCTGAGCCTGGCCATGCAGAACCTTGATTTCGTCGAAGGCCGCTTCCGTGTCCGCCTGTCGAATTTGAAGCATGTTGGCAAGAATACCGTCCAGCACCTCAACGCGCCCTGGCAGATACTCACGTGCCCCTGCATCAACAAAGTCACTGATCTGAGAGCGAAGTTTCTGGATTCGATCATCCGCGGCATCCCGTTTGGTATTTACAACGAGAAGCTCGGCTCGAGGCAGCAGCTCTTTGCTGGAGAGTTCCACGCGGGTATAACGGCCCTCGTCAAAGTCCTGAACGAGGCTTGTCAGAAGCTGAATAACGCGATCATATTCATCAGGGCGGAATTGCTTGGCACCCTCATCGAGAGCCACAGCGAGAAGTTCTTCAATTCGCTCGATGGCTTCCTTGCCTTTGAGACGCTGCACATTGACGAGGCCGTTGTCAGCCGTGCTGATCGCCTCGCGGTATTGATTGGCTGCCAGGACGTAGTCACGCTGCTCGTTGGTGATTTCCTCCGCGCGCGTGATAATATCCTGAACGTTGATAACGGACTCCGGGTCATAAACCTGACCACCGGCCGCCTTGAGCTCCTGGAGCTTCTGCTCGGCGGTGATACGTTCGCGATCGGCGTCGTTTTTCATTGGTGAGATGGCCGTCTCGACTTCCTGAGAAATCTCGGTGCAGAGACGAATCACCTGACGAAACTTGTTCTCACTGCGAGCGGTATTGGCTTCCTCTCGGAGTGAACGAATTCGGGAATATCGATCAGGATCGACACGTGGCACGGCATTCACGTCGGCTACGCGAATATCCTCTTCGGCTTTATTCCAAAGACGACGCGCTTCTTCAGTTTCAACTTCGATCAGAGCCTGTTCGGCCATTTCCTTGGCCTGACGGGCGGTATCAAATGCCTGGGCATCGGCGCCAGAGGCCAGATAGCCACTGGTTTGGTCGATCAGAGAGCGAATTTGCTCCAGTTTCTCGGGAGCGTGTAGCTGGGCATTCAAGTCCTCCAGCTGGGCCACGATCTCCTGGCTCTTGTTGAGGGCCACTTTTGCCCGCTGTCCCTTGCACGCGGTCAACCCGACCGCGAGGACGAGAATCAGCAGGGAGAATCGTGCTACCGAAGCGTGAGAACGCATCAAAGCCTCCAATACGCATTTGCGCGACCGGCAGAGCGCCGATGGTCTGCAGGAATATCTCCTTCGATCACGCCCTTGTCCCGTGACGAGAGCCTTGGACGCAACGAAGAAATGATCTGAAAATCCGTTGATTCCTCACGATTTGCCCCCTCCTGAACCTCGAACTTCATCCAATCAACCCCAGGAAAAGAGCGGCACCAACAGCAATGCCAACAAGCACCAGAACTCCGACCACAATCATGACGGTCGAAGGGCCTTTCTTCTTCTTTCCTTTGCCGGAGGGCGATTGGGGAATATAGCCTTCGGAAAGGAATTTGAGCGCGCCAACACACCGGCTGAGGCGAACAAAAACCGAATGCCAGTCCTTGCGGATGGATTTCTGATCCGCCTTTGGCACTTGTCTCAGGTGCGATACAGAGACGCACTTGGTCAGGAGTTCACGAATACTCTTTTCACCGTAGTCAATATTGCCAACGGCCCGAATCCGTTCACTGAGCGCCCGGAGGTTCTTTGAGAGCGAACTCTTGACCTCGAGAAAGTCCGTTTCATCCGCTGCAGTGACTTCCGCTTCCGAATAGCCCTTCAGCATGAAACGCCGGAAGCTCAGCCAGAGTTCGAGAGTGTTTTGTACAAGAGTCAGATTTTCTTCGAGCGCCTGCTGTTTCATGTCGGGCAGCCAACATCCGTTCCGGTGCGATTGAAAAGGAAATGTGCCCCCGGATTTCGAGGGCACAAGTCAAACCTCTGGAACATTTGTGAGTTACTTGCCGCTGCCAGCGCCGGCACCTCCAAAGTACGAACTGCTGGCCGCCTCATTACCGGGGATGTTATTGGCGCCAAAGGCGTCGCGCACGGCGTTCTGTGCGCCTCCCCCCTCACCCTCTTCACCCTCTGCTCCGCCGGCACCGGGATCGTTGGGAGGGAAGAATGCGGCTGGAATACTGGAGGTTGGAGGAAGAGGCGGCTCCGGAATATGCACGGAATAAAAGTCCCAGCCCTGAACCTCTGACTCAGACGGATCAACGCGGAAGTCCTGAAGGAATTTCTCGGCCCAACGGCCCAGCTTCTCGTCACGTTCACGCTCAAGATCAACCATTTGCGGAACACTGGCGAGCGGGTCAGTGGATGCAACAAGCACATTGAAAAACTCATTGGGCTGAACAGACTCAAGACTGCGCAGGCCTTGAAGAATGCGGGACATCACAAGGTGAGACTCAGGGCTCATGACATCATCTCGAAGCGTGACGTTCGTATAAACGAAGTCGTTTGCCTTGTAGTCCATGCCTGTCTTGCCGTCGTCGTAATAGGAATCACGAAACGTATCGAGTACGCGAACCTTTGAGGCGTCTTCGAGCATTTGGCCCGTGACACGACAAATAACGCGGGTACCGTAAACAGCTTCCACTTTTGGAATTTGAGGGGCTTGAAAACCCTGTTGCTGACCAGGCTGGGCAAACGCACCGCCACCGAAGGGGTCAGCGCCACCGCCGAAGGGATTCGCGCCACCACCGCCAAAAGGATCTCCTCCGCCACCAAAGGGATCACCACCGCCGCCGAAGGGGTCACCGCCGCCGCCGAAGGGGTCCGCCCCGGGAGCTGCAAAGGGATCTCCACCGGGAGCTGCGAAAGGATCAGCAGCGCCGCGTGCCCGATCCACGAAACCGGCTCCGCCGCCAACGCTTCCTCCGCTCAGTGTATCCAGAGCGGCGGGGTCAGCAATGCCGGCAAATCCGCCTTGAGCAGCGACCAAAGCGGGCTCGCATGTGAGGGCGGCACCAGCCAGAATTGTGGCTGTCAGGGTCCTGGTGAATTTCGCTTGAGCGGATACAAACATGCCGGTTGGCCTCCTCGTCTTGTACATTGCGACAGTTCGATGTCCGGGGACAATCTGTCAACCGCGAACGGGCCCATTCTATCGGCTTTCAAGGCTGAATTCCGGGTCCTTCACACGAATCTGGCGTTCCACGGCATCGATGAGAAGGAAAAGGTCATCGGACATTGAATTCAGCGCCGGGGCAAGATTTCGGACGGATTCGTCTTCCGTCCGGCTAAACAGGAGAGCGAGATCAATACCGGATTTCTCGAACGCAGCCTTCGACTCTATAGCCTGATCAATCAGCGTCTGGCCACCCTGAGTCATCGTCTCCTCGTAGCCGGTCTCGTTGATCTTTCCAACAAGATCCTGGATTGTCTCAACGGCGGCGTCTGCGGCTCCCGAGGCCTCTGAAAGCAACTCAATGGCCCTTGCCGCATCAGGAGTGTCGGGAAGTTCGCGAAGACCCGCATTCATACGTATGCCGTCAAAGGACTCGGGAAGGACGATTTCAAACTTCCGACTCTGAACGGCGTCCTTCGTCTCAATCGATGTGTCAATGCTGCCGACCTCGATTTCCTCACCGGAGCCATACAACTCGGCCATTTCGGCACGGCGCTGGCCCATGTGGCTCGCGAGGGACGACTCGATTCGTTTGCCGCTCACGGCAACCACACGAAGCAATTCGAGCCGCGCACCGACTTCGCTCCGCGGGAATTCGTAAGTGAGCCTGGCAACCTGGTCGATTCGCCATTTTCCCACCTCAAAACCAACAGCGCGTGGGAAACCCGGCGACTTCATCACGATAGTGGCGTCCTGCCAGTAGTATCCTGAAGCGTTTTGGACGCTGAGTTCAACCTGGATGCTGGTATCATCCGGAAAGCGTCGGCGATCCACCCTGAACGGGTAGAGTTCGGGAGCGGGCGGCTCATCCGGAATCACGCCTGTCCAGTGCCCGGTGTATTTCGCTTCCACGGGGGTTTTTCGCGAAAGCTCTTCGCGTTCCCGAGTATTGCGGGGCGGAGGCGGTCCCGCGGGCCGGGACGGAGGTGGTCCCGGATTCTCTTCCACTGCGGGAGCGGGAGGAGGAGCCACTTTCTCCTGGGCGTCAGCGACAACGATCGGCCCACTGCTGCTGAGCGCACCCTTGAACTTTCCGGCAGTCTCCCCGTCCATGCTCATGACAGCACGAACCTCCACGGGGCGCAGAATAATCCACGCGCAAAGGGCGGCTACGGACAGCAGATCGATGAAAAGGGTAATCCAGACGAGGTTTTTCTTCACAGGGTCCCCGCCCCGCCTTTCGGGAAAGACCCGTCAGGCTTGAGTATCGTCAGACATTAGCGCGATGGGACTGGCAGTCTTTGGCTGCGTCGAGGAAAATATTCCCTCACGCTAATTCTCGAAGTCATCGAAAACGTCCTGAAGCTTTTCTTTTTCCCGGGGGCTGGCCGCCAGCCGTTCCATCCTCAGCCGTTTGAGATATTCGAGGCGTCGGCGGCGGTATTCTTCAGCACTCATGCCAGTGGAAACGGATTCATCGCCGGAAACAATTTCTTCAAACATGCGTTCGATGAAGGGAATACACCAGCCACAGCCGGTGCCTGCTCCATAGCAGTCGCTGCACTGGGAAGCGAACCGGGGGCGGTTCAGGCGAATAAACTTCCCGATTTTTCGAGCCGGAACGTGAAAACAAACACAGAGATCGTCAGATGGTTCCATTGTCCCGCAAGCAAGAGGGGAAATGCCGCAAACGAGAGGACTTACTCCTCGAACTGAGCCCGGGCCTCCTCAAGAACAGCCTCGATATCCTCCTGGTCCGGCTCAATTTCCAGCGAGAGCTCCCACGCCTCAAACGCGAGCTTGATGTTTCCGGCAGCGTAATGGAGGGTTCCCTGTCCATTTAGCGCCGGGTAGTATTCGCCGTCCAGGCTGATGGCGGTATCGAAGGCACTCAGCGCCTCCTCGAAAAGAGAGGCCAGTTCGTCATCCTCTTCCCACGAGGGGTTGTCAGTTGCACTGTCGGAAAAAAGAAGCATGGCCGTATGGCCAACGTGGAAGACGGCTTCGGCGCTCTCGTTGTAACGTTCAGCGGCCTCACGAAAGGTATCGAGAGCCTCCTGATAAAGCCCTTCTTCGATAAGCGCTTCGCCCTCGTCGATCAGCTCCTCGAGCTCATCCTCCTCGTCGGACTCAATGTCGGAGTCGTCGGCGAGATCCTCTTCGTCCTCGTAATAATCGTCCTGGTCTTCTTTGAAGCCGTCGTTCGAGAAGCCGTTTTCGGATTCCTCGAGCCACTCGTCGTCTTCTTCGGCTTCTTCCCAGCCGGGAGGCATCATAGTCCGCATCCTCGATCGA
Source organism: Candidatus Sumerlaeia bacterium (assembly GCA_028284075.1). Classification (GTDB taxonomy): domain Bacteria; phylum Sumerlaeota; class Sumerlaeia; order SLMS01; family JAHLLQ01; genus JAJFLJ01. The sequence goes on from JANQSL010000237.1 coordinate 15,550, forward strand.
ACGGTTGTGTTTCCGGGAATTTTGCGCCCTTCGTTCGTCCGCTATAAATGCGACCGGGGCGAAAGCAAGCCCAATCCAAAGGCCAAAATCGGTTTTTTTTGCTTCGGAATGTTTGAATGAAAGCGGAAGAAAACGATGTCATCGCAACACTTGACATCGCAATCGCCCAACATAGTCTTTTTGCCTTTTATCTTCGATGGCAGCGTTTTGTTCCTTCATATGATTCTTCCAAACTGAATAGCATGCGTGGCCGCGCGTATTCGGAGCCATGGAATTGACCATTCTTGTTATCATCAGCCTTCTGTTTTTTGTGGCTGTCGGACGACTGCTGTTCTTCGACAGTTTCGGAGATTTCCTCGCGGCCTTCATTCCCGGAATGATCATCCGGGAACTCCTGCCCATGGATCGAGCCACTGTGGATCATCACTGGCCGGGCGTCAAGCTTCTGACACTGGCAGGGCTGAGTATCGCCTTCGGCTGGCAGATTCATGTGCATTGGGGAGATGCCATCGCGGCTCTGGCGGGCGGGCGGTAGCTACTCCGCCCCGCCACCGGTACGTTCTCTCATGTACTCATCCAGATCAACATCCGCCGGTAAATTGATGCGCACGGGAGCCGGTTTCTCCACTTTCCCTCCAAATTCCCGGCCGACCAGATGACGTGCCGAAAGCCGTCCTTTCTCCAGGGCATCGCCGGTCGACGAAGGTCTGTCCCCATGTTCCGGGAGATCACGCACGATATGGAGCGTCTGAGTGGGAAAGGCAAACTCAACACCCAGTTCCTTTGCAAGACGCAGAACGTCGAGGAAGAGACGGTGCCTCTCACGCAACTCGGTTCCCCAATCGGGCGCTTCAAAGAATACGTAGACCAAAATGTCGAGTGATGCCGGGCCAAACTCGTTAGCGTAGATGTGGTAATAGTCTTTACGGGTGTAAGGGTGCAGTCGAACGATTTCACGAATGCCCTCGCAGAACGCCTCAATTTTTTGCGGTGGTGTGTCGTAGGTCAGTCCGAGGGTGGTTTTCCACCGGCGGTAGCGGCGCTCGCCGTAATTGTCGACGAAGGAGGTGATCAGCGTGGAGTTGGGAACAGTAATCAGTGAATTATAAAAGGTGCGAATACGAGTGCTGCGCAGACCAACGGTCTCCACGGTCCCATCGACACCGTTTTCCAGAACCACCCAGTCACCCACGGAGAAGGGGCGATCGATGAGAATCGTGAGTGAACCGAAAATATTTGAAACCGTGTCTTTGGCTGCCAGAGCAAAGGCGAGGCCTCCAAGCCCGAGACCGGCAAGGAGACCACTGATGTTCACGCCGACGTTCGACGCGACGAACACAATGCCGAAGGCAACAACGAAGATCTTGGCCACGCGACCGACAAAGGGGACGATGAGATCGTCCATTTTTGAATCCGTGCGGCTCGCCTTTTCGACGAAGATCCGCTCTATGGCGTCGACGCCTTTGTAAGTTGCGAGAACAAAGCTGAGAGCTGCGAGAAACTTAACGGCCACAAGAAGCACGACCGAAACTCCGGTCGGCAGCATCAGGAGACCGAGGCAAAGAGCCCACGTTCCCGCCATCGCCAGAAGACCAAGAGGTTTAAGGGCGGATCGACGGTTTTCCTTCGAAACATCAATACCAAGTCTCTTTTCGATGAGATGGGAAATGAGTGTCAAAATAAACACAAAAAGCCGGTCCGCGGCGACGCCGAGAGCGACGAGCACAAGGAGACCAAGCCATTGCCATGTCTCCAGAAGGAAGCCCGTTTGCTTGAGGTTTTCCGGAACTTTCGACCGAACCCACTGGGCGGGGGTCAGAGAGACAGTGGTCTCAACGCCCTCGACAACGGAGCGGTCTTCAACGTAGCTCCACATCCTGTCGAGAGACTCGATGGTTTCCTCGCTGAACCTCCATTCACCTCGTTCATTCTTTTCGATCTCAATAATACCGATACCGGGAAAACGTTCAAAAACATAGTTGTCAGAGCCGGCTGCTTCCTTGTCGACTTCTTCGGTCTCCACATAGCGCACTCGGTCGAGCACGTTCTTGAGCGTCTTCGCAGCGTCGATTCTCTGGGCTTCGCTCATCAGGGAAAGCGTCCCCGAAAAGTCCATGGTCGCGATCCCGTTCGTTCCGATCGTGGGTTCGCGGCCGGTCCCGGGGTCGCCAAAAGACCTGAAGAAGGTCTCAAAGGTCTTTCCGGGAGACGAGAGACGGGGATCGGCTTCGCGGGTCTCCCCATTCTCGGCTCCCATCTCGTTGGCCGTGCCCTGTCCGATTCCGGGAGGCATCTGCGCGGCTGAAATACCGGTAAAGAAAACGAACAAAAGAACAAGCAGGCGGATGCCTGTTTGACAGAGCGGGGAGGTGGAAGTCGCGACAGGGTTTCTCATGGCGCCGAAGCCAGCGGAGCAAACCTGCCGGGGCAATGGAGGAATCCCCGCCATTCAATTGAAAGATTGAAAAAGCACATGGCGAAACCCATTGCGAGTGTGTGGCATCCGTCGCCAAACTTGCGGTAACGAGACTGGGAATTGAGAGGTTATGGGCCGGCATACACGCGATCTCAAAATACTTCTGGCAACAGAATCGCTCCAGGATGCAGAGGCGATTCGCAGCACACTACAGGATCATATTCCACGGGGAACCCGTCTCGACATACTGGATTCCCTGTCAGCGGTTCGATCACACCTCGCCCGGGAAGCGCGGTGGTACGATGCCGCTCTCGTTTCATGGAATCTGCAGGACGGACAGGGTTTTCAGCTGTTTCCGCCACTCCGGAACGCCTGCAAGACGCATGGCCGCAAAACGCCGGCGCTCTTTCTTGTAACGGGCATGGACCAGGGCTCGCCGGAAGACGTGAGCTCCATTCTGCGGCAACATCCTGAAATCATGCTCATCGAAAAGCCTTATTTCGTTGAAGAAGTGGGTTCCACGATTGTGGAGGCAGTCCTGCCGCATTCGCTTGACAGCGATGGCTATTACGGACTGCGTCTGGTTGACCTTATCCAGGCATACACATTTCCAAGACGCAGCGCGACGTTGCGTATCTTCACTCCGGATCATCGTATTGGCGTCATTGCTCTGCGTGAAGGGCAGCTTGTTCATGCGGCGATTGGTGTGGAGCAGGGACTTGACGCGCTCGCGGAACTGATGGCCACCCGGCGGGGAAGAATCCGCCTGGATCGCGGATGTACGACAGCACTTCGCACGATCAAAATTCCCACGGAACAGGCCCTCCTCTCTGTGGCTCGTCTGATCGATGAAGTTGAACGGGACTCGATGGCGGAAGACTCGACGCCGGAAAACGACACCGAATTCCGCGCGTGAATCATTCAACCGGTGGAGGTTCCGGCAACGGTGAAGAAACCGCCTCACCAGTATACAGTCGAGTCAGAATTTGATGCTCCTGAGCAAACCGCTCGACCGGCAACACGACATGAACGCGCCATCGGGTCAGGTTAGTGTCGCTTTCCAGTGCGAAAACCCGCGATTTGGCGGTGGCATCCTCCGTGAGTTCAGGCCCGAGCGCCTGGTGCAAACGCTTTTCCATCATGGGTCTGGTCTCAGATCCGGGACGAGTCAGCGTTACTGCAAGAAGGTAACGGCTTTTGCTTCTTGTACACAAGCGAACCACACCACTGGTCAAGACACTGTTTGGCACGAGCAGCTCTTCTCCCCCGCTTAGTTGAACCACTGTCCGCAAGGTGCCGTGACGCTTGATTCTTCCTCTCTTTCCCTCCCATTCGATAATGTGGCCGACCTGAAATGGTGCCTTGGAGGGATTGGGTCCTTGCGAAGCGGCCAGTATGAACCCCGCCAGGAGATCGCCAAGAAAATGGCGGCCACCAAGTCCCAGGGCGATAAACGCTCCAATCGCTATCGGAGCGGCGAGATTAAGCAAAAGTGGAAGCACCACGAGATGTAACAGAAAAACGGCACCGGCCGTCGCCACAAACCCAAGAGCAGGCCAGTGCTCAAGAAAAGCAAGGTAGCGCATGAACAACGAACCCGCTCTTGTTTTCTGCCATGGAGCGTCGGTTGCCTTGAGCTTCCTGAGGTCTCTCAAAGCAGCGGAACCAATCCGCCACACAACGAGTAGCCCGATCAGCAGCACGACCAGAGTCAGGGAACCCGTTAGCGGCGAAAAAACTCTCCCGCCAAGGGGAATGGAAGGAACTATCAGGTATTCCCAATAGGTAATTAAGCTTCGTTCCATGACTGCCTGCCGGAGACGAGCTAGGTACCTTTCCCATCTCTGTTCAAAACACGGACGTCGAGAGGCGAAAGCGTGTCCAGGTGAACGTCACGCTGTGGGAAAGCGATCGTGATGTTGTTCTCACGGCAAAGTTCATCCACGCGAAAACGAATGTCGCTTTTGATGCGCCGTTGCTCGAGGAAGGACTCGACTGTGACCCAAAAGAAAATCATGAAACTGAGTGAACTGTCTCCGAACTCCTCGAAAAGAACAACCGGGTCAGGATCGCTGTCCACTCGGGGATGCTCTTCAACAGCCTGACGAAAGAGTTTCTCAAAAAGACGGGTGTCGGAGCCATAAGCAATACCTACGGCCACTTCTGTTCGGACCTGACGATCAGCGAAAGTCCAGTTGATGATTCTGCTCTCCAGCAATTGACGGTTGGGAACAAGAAGATCGACGTTACCAGGCATAACCAGCCGCGTGCTGCGCGGACCGATTTCCTCGACCTTTCCGTATTCGCCTTCGAGGTCAATCAGATCGCCTTCCCGTATTGGTTTCTCTGTCATCAGGATAATACCGCTGATGAAGTTTGCCAGCAGTTCCTGTCCTCCAAAGCCCGCGGCAATGGCAAGAGCGCCACCGAGAAAGGCGAAAATCGTAAGCGGAATACCGGCAAATTGAAGCGCCCACAGACCGAACACGGCGGACAGAAGAATATAGATGATCCGCTCAAGAAAAAGCGCATAGCTGCGTTGTACCCGGAACCGGGTAAAAAGACGCTTCCGGACCAAAGATGCGATCGTTCGGGCAACCCACAGCCCGAGCAGCAGCAGAATGAAGGCGACCAGAATTTTGAGCAGCGTCAGATTTGTTCCCTGTACTTGAAAAAAAGGGGTATTGAGGACCTTGTCGACAATGAGCACAGGGGTCGAGTCGGCACCGGCGGCTTCCAGGTCTTCCGCCAGGTTCCTCAGGAGATCACCGGATCCGTCCGACGTTGTGTCAGTCTCTGTGGTGGTGCCGTCGTCGATGCCGACCTGGCTGCTTTCCGAGCCCGGAGTCCCGGAAGGCTGCGGCAGTGCGCCACAGGGAAGCAGCAACAGGACAACTCCCGTCAGAAGAATTTTCAGCAAATCAAATCGAGATATCGACAACATGACTGAATGCTTCTCCGGTGGTCTCCCGCCGCAAGACCAATCGGAGAAATTGACACAAATCAGTGGTTGTCCCACCGACTCTCATGGCATTTTTTTCACGAAGAGACGACAAACATGCCGGTAACACAGCAACAATCAGGTCCGTTGGACATGGCCGTCCTGCTACTCGACGATCAGCCGTTGGTAGTCGAAATGCTGAAATTTGTGCTCAAGCGCGAGGGCTGCAGGATCATTGAAGCCACGTCAATTGCAGAGGCCGAGGCCGCTCTCTCCACCGTTACGCCGGACGTGTCCATCGTCGACGTTTACCTTGGCGATGAAAACGGACTGGACTTTGCGCAGAAACTTCGTGACCGAGTCCCCGACTCGGGGATTATCGTTATCTCAGCCGAGGATACAGAGGCACTCGCGCGCAAGGCCCTCGACTCGGGCGCAGACAATTTTCTCTCGAAGCCGATCGTCCCGGATGCCCTGATCCTTGCGGTGTCCCGTCTTCGGGATTCCATCCGAGAGCGCCGGCGCGCGGATGATCTCGAGCTGGAGTTAAAGCACTCTCTCCGGCAAAGCATTTTCCCCGAAATTGTAACCAACAGCGATGCAATGCTCGCGGTGTTGCGGCTTGTGGAGAAAGTCGGACCTCGTGATCTTTCCGTGCTTGTTTGTGGCGAGAGCGGTACGGGCAAGGAACTGGTGGCTCGCGCCATTCATCAGCAGAGCAAACGGGCGAAAGGCCCGTTTGTTGAACTGAACTGTGCCGCACTTCCTCCCAACCTTGTTGAGAGCGAACTCTTCGGACACGAGAAAGGTGCTTTCACGGGAGCAATTGCTTCACGCCCGGGCAAGATTCGCCACGCGAATGGCGGTACGTTTTTTCTCGATGAAATTGGCGAACTTCCTCTGGAAATTCAGCCCAAGCTTCTGCGGGCTCTCCAGGAAAAGACGATTGTTCCCGTGGGAGGAAAGGAGGCGGTGTCCTGCGATTTTCGCCTCATCAGCGCGACCAATCGTGACCTGGTGGAGGAAGTCAAGGCGGGCAGATTCCGAGAGGATCTCTTCTACCGAATCGCGGTGTTCCCCATCAAACTTCCCGCGCTTCGTGAACGACTGCAGGACCTGCAGCTCCTGCTGGATTTTTTCCTTCGGCAGGAAGGCCTCAACCAGCCCCGTATCCTCGAGGATGCATTGCGCATGCTCGTCGACTATCACTGGCCGGGAAACGTTCGCGAACTGAAGAATTTCGCTCAGGCCATTACATTATACGCGGACGGTTCGGTCATTTCACGCCACCATGTGGAAGAGTATTTTGGAACGAGACTGGGAGGCGGGACGGTCCCCCTTCAGTATGGCACCGCCACGGCAGGAGGAGTCCGTGGGGTCCGAAAATTGGACGAACTCGAGCGGGAGGAGATTCTCTACGCACTCCAGCATTTCAGCGGTAATGTGGCAGAGGCGGCCAGAGCCCTCGGGATGGGAAGGGCGACTCTCTACAAGTACATCAAACGCCACGATATCGATCCTGCAAATCCCGCTTCAGTTTGACACGGGAGCTGCAACAGGACCGGAGAGACGGAGTGTGGTTCCCGCTCCCGGTTCGTGGACGAAGAGAACCTCCTGCCAGCATCGGCATAATGCCAACAATCCAAGACCCCGCGGCTGAGCGCTGGAGATGAGCATGTCACGCTCCAACGGCGCTTCACAGCCGTTCACCGGGGCGGCTTTGAGACGCACCATGAATGGATCGGCCACGCTGGCAATGATTTGATAATCGAGGATTCGCAGGAATTCAATTTCCCGGCCCATGACCTCACGAGGATACGGAGAGGTGTTTCCTTCGATCTGGAGGCCAATCCCGGAGTCATTGATCTCAAGAGCCGTCAGCGGGTGTTGCCCATTGGCCTGGCGTGTGCGATAAAAGGACAACCCTACGGTACCAACCCGGTTTGGGCCAGGTTCCTGGCTCAGAGCATTCCTGCAACCTTCGGCAACGGAAAGACGAAGAAAGGTCAGGGCATCTTCGTCGAGGCCCGGAATGGCTGTGATGTAAATTTCGCAGAGATCTTCAAGGATCGTTAGCGAATCAGAAACGGAAGGAACAGTAAGAGAATAAACCGGCGAACTCTTCATCCTCCGTAGGAATGCTTCGCTTCCTCGGCCGTCTCGTGAAGAGGGAAGAGCCGATCCAGTCTCATCAGGTCGAACGTCGAACGAAGAGGCTGCCTCATCGCGCATAACCGAATATCTCCACCTGACGCAGTGGCGCGTTTCAGCAAGATGATCAGAAAACCCAGGAAGGAACTATCGACGAAATCGACTTCTGTAAAATCGAGAACCAGTCGGGCGTTCCCCCTGGAAACATAGTCGAGCAATTCCTGACGAATTCCCTGGTTCTCGTCCAATTTGATCCGGGGACCAGGCAGTCCGACAACTTTGGGCTCTGGCATCTGCTTGTGACCTTACGTGCCGAGGGTGTGAATCCCGGCCTCATGGGAGATAAGAAACTATCGGACCAATTGAATCCGGAATCCTGCGTACCGCCGGACAACTGATTTACCTAGACATACGAAAATGTACGCCGAGAGCAAGCGCGTTTTACAGTCTCGGGACGAAACCTTTGTGTCGAAAAGAGAGTCCCGGTTCAATTTTATTCATCTTCGCTGGAGGGCATTTGAGCAGCCGCGGTTCCAATGTCCACGGCCGGCACCACAACAGGGATGTATGGTTCCTCATTCCAGACATCAGATGAAAACCCCGGCTGAGAGTGAAGCAGAATAACTCCATAGAGCGTTCCGTCCGCTGAGAAAACCGGTACTCCCGTGCCTCCGGAGGCAAGTTCGGCGCTCGGAATATAGTAGGGCCGCGGCCGACGCACGATTCCCTGAATTTCGCCGGACATCAGAGCAGGTGTGCGTCGGGCAATCCGGCCCATGCGCGCTATGGAGAAGGCCTCGGACAACATCTCGGGTTCGGCGTTCCGGCTCAAATCGATAAAGGTGAAAGGGTCTTCAACATTCTCCTCCGGCACCAGAAAGGCCATATCCTGATCAGAATCCCTCAAAACGATTTTCGCCGGTATTTCAGTATTGTCGGCAAGAATATACTTCATGGACTTCACGCTGGCGGAGAAATCGAAATCCATTCCCGGCCGCCGCATGTTTTCATAGAGCCTGCTGGGATCCACTGAAGAGAGGGCGGTAACCACCGCGCCACTTTCGGAAATCACGATGCCAAGGGCTTCCTGCTTCTGCTCCTGAGTGGACTCACGACCGCCGTAGTTCACCTTGGTCTCAGAAACAATTTCGATGGTTATGACGGCATCGCCGGAAGACTCGAGTATATCTCTCGCCATTTCGGCCAGATCGGCGGAAGCCGGCCTTGAAAAAACCAGCATGCAAATTGCACTGATTGTGATGGTGTGCCTCAATGTTTCAGTCCTTTCGATAATCACCAGAGAGGTTCCATTTCCAGCCAGGCGTCTTGAACACCGCGGCGGATCCTAACGATCACGCGGGGCGGTTTTGTGTCATGCACGGATGCCATGGCTTTCTCAATATCATCAAGTGACGCGATGGGATGACCATGAACACTCAAAACGATGTCGCCGACCCTCAGGTCACCCAATGCCGCCCATCCACCTTCGGTAACGGAGTCAGCAACAACATTGACTCCGATTCCCTCGAGTTTCGGGTCCTGGCGATCGTACCATGTGGCTTCCCGGACCACGAATTCAAACTGAAGGTCACGCCAGCGCTTCATTTCGCGGGCTTCGCGTGGAGAGCCGAGAAGCTCGGCCGTGACCGTTTTCGAATCGTTACCGCGGATGATGTCGAACTCAGGAACGGTTCCGACACGATACTGACGAACGAGCTGCCGGAACATTTCCGAATCGTGGGGCTGACTGGCTGGAATCTGTTCTCCGTCGATGTGGGTCACGATATCTCCAATCTCGAAGGGGAACCCGTCAGGACGATCATCATAAATACGAGTAACCCGAACACCCATCATTCCGTCCAGCTCGAGGTGCTCCGCCAGATCGCGGGTCAGCACCTGAGTTTCCATCGGCAGCCATCCCTTGCTCACCTCAAGATCGGGGTCGTTCAGTTCTTCAACGCCAACCTCGACAACAGTCAGCAGTGTCTCTTCGCCACGTTCATAGGTGACGAGGACGGGAACGAGGTCACCCTCATCGGCCGGCGTGATTGATTCCGTCAGCTTGAGAAGGTCATCCACGGTTTGAACTTCTGTCTTCCCCACCATGACGATGACGTCGTCTCGCTCGATGGAAGGCTTGGCTTTCGCAGCCGGACCACCCGGACGGGTACTGGTAACAAGGACACCAGGTTTCTCGTCGCGAGCCAGGCTCAGTTGAGTCAAAGTCGACAGATTTCGCGCCGTCATCCCCCAGTTACGAAGTTCCGATTCAGGAGGGCTTGCCGGTTCACGTTTTGTCGGAACCATCGAGGCCTCCCGCCTCTTGCCGTCGCGCATGTACGCGACGGTGACGCTTTCGTTGGGAGGAAGGTCAGCCAGGATGTTGTTGATCACCGGCATGTCTTCGAAGAAGCGGGCTTCAAGCGTGGTGCCGTCGATTGCAAGCAGTACATCGCCGGACTGAAGGCCCGCTTTATCCGCAGGGGTTCCGTTCAAAACACTCGAGAGGAGTACGCCAGACTCGCCTTCCGAACCCTTCAGGCGCGGCTGGAGAATAAGTCCGGTCCAGGCGCGTCGCACCTCGCCGTAATTGATCAGATTCTCGGAAACCTTTCTGGCAAGGTTTCCCGGGATCGCTCCCGCGAGGCCGAAACTGATTTCGTTCACACCAACGATTTCGCCCTGCATGTTAACGAGTGGACCGCCGGAATTGCCAGGATGAATTTCCGCGTCGTGTGCAATCCAACGGACCAGTTCGCCAACGTTTTCACCATCCAGCTCAAACGTCAGTCCGCGGTACAGTGAAGGCATCACCATGGCTGTGTTACTGACAATGCCGCGCGTGACCGACTGAGAAATACCGCGAGGGCTTCCAAGGGCGAGAACGGAGTCACCGGCGCGAATACTGTCGGAGTCTCCAAAGGCAACCGTCGGGTACTTCACGGGCACTTCAGGCATAAGCTGAATGACTGCAATGTCGGTGGCGGGATCCGTTCCGACAAGACGAGCCGGAACCTCTTCTCGATTGGGAAGGGTCACGGAGAGCCGTACCGGTTTTCCCGCGACATGGTGATTGGTAACGATGTGGCCTTCCGGTGTAATGATCGCACCGCTGCCTGTGGCCACAAACTTAACCTCACGGCCCTGGCTGTAGCTGGGTTCGACAACATGGATCCTCACGAGAGAGGGGGCGACTCTTGAGACGGCGAGTTCCGTTTGTTCCTGCAAGACCTCACGATTTGCACCGGTTGTGGCGCAGGCGGTCAGAAATATCAGAGGAAGAAGCTGAAGTACGGTTACGATTCGGGTCATCGGGCGTTCTCACGATTCAAGTGAGGACTTTCCTCGTCTGCGTCTCATGCAAGGGCAAGTACGGGATTAGCGGTCCTGCAACAATTCCGCAAGCGCATCAACCCCGGTCACTGGAAGCTCGCAGGCGTAGTTGCGGCACACGTAGGCGGTCGCTTTCCCATCGGCTGGAGGTTGTGCTCCAACGAACTCCGCGATGTCTGCAATCGCCGGTGAGTCACCGGATGGGCGATGCAGCAGAATCGATCGAGGAAGAAATTGCCTTCGAACCTCAGCCGCCATCTCATGAAGCACCATGTCAGTTTCGTCCCCGGCCAGGACGATCTCACGTGACGGACCCAGAAGCATATCCAATGCGATCAGCATTTGGCAGTTTCCGTAGGGAGTGCGTTCCACGGAAAGACCGAATGCCTCCATCGTCTTCCATGCGAGTTCCTCATAGTTCGTGTTGCCGGTTATGCGAGCGATGCGTGTCAGGTTGTATGCGGCAGCGGAATTCCCCGAAGGCGTTACGCCGTCGTAGGCTTCCTTGGTGCGCACGATCAATTCCTCGCTGTCGTCCGCCGTGAGAAAGAAGCCTCCGTTCTCTTCGTCGTGGAAGTGCTCAATCATGACCTCGTTAAGGCGAATCGCCTCCTGCAGCCAGCGAACATTAAACGTGGCTTCATAAAGATTGAGCAAACCCCACACCATAAAGGCGTAGTCCTCCAGGTGAGAAGGGAGTCCGGCTTTCCCCTGCCGCCATCGTTTGACAAGCCTCCCGCCCTCCGTTGTCATCTCACTGACGACAAAGTTCGCGGCCCTTTCCGCAGCCACGATGTAGTCCTTGTTATTGAATGCCCCACCGGCCTTTGCCAGCGCGGCAATGAAGAGTCCGTTCCAGTCGGTCAGAACCTTGTCGTCCTTGTAAGGATGAACACGTTTTTCACGGTGCGTGAAGAGTTTCGCGCGAGCGGCCTCGATACGTGGGAGCTCCTCCCCCGGACCCAGATTCAGCTGTTCGATGGCATCGTGAAGAGTGCGGCGGAGGTGCGGAATATTGTCACCGGTACGATGACCGGTGGCTTCGTCTTCGAAATTGCCGTCTTTTTCGAAGTTGTAGATCTTGGCGAATAGCCTCCCGTCCTCTTCACCAAGAATTTCCATCACCTCGTCAAGAGACCAAACGTAGAACTTGCCTTCCTCTCCCTCACTGTCCGCGTCCTCGGCGGAATAAAACCCACCTCCCGGCGACTGCAGGTCACGCAACACATACTCCACGATTTCGTCTGCGGTCTGGCGAAAGCTCTCATCACCCGTCGCCTGCCACGCCTCCGTATAGGCAATAAGCAGCATTGCCTGATCGTAGAGCATCTTTTCGAAGTGTGGCAGAAGCCATTGCTGGTCTGTTGAATACCGGTGAAAGCCGAATCCGATATGGTCGAAAATACCACCAAGACGCATTTCCTTTAACGTCTTTCGTACAATCTTCAATGCCTCTTGATCACCGGTGCGGTCATAATGACGAAGAATGAGGGAGAGATTGTGAGGCGTTGGAAACTTGTTCCGCCCGCCTTCGAAACCGCCATGCACGGCATCAAAGTGTTCGCTGAAGAACGCAAAAGCCCTTGCAATATCACTCTCGTCCGGCCGGTCGCCGGGGGCACCTTTGCCGAGAGGCTGGATCATCTCGGTGATTTGGGCCGCGGATTTCAGAATACTTTCGCGCTCGCTTTTCCAGGCGTTCGCAATCACGGGAGCGATATCCAGCATGCCGGGACGTCCCCCGACACCGCTCTTCGGGAAGTATGTCCCCGCAAAGAAAGGTTTTTTCTCCGGCGTCATGATCACCGTCATCGGCCAGCCACCCTGCTGAGTCATTGCCTGAGTGACGGTCATGTAAACCTGATCGATATCGGGACGTTCTTCACGGTCAACCTTGATACAAACAAACGCCTCGTTCATCACGGCAGCGACCTCCTCGTCCTCGAAGGACTCGCGCTCCATCACGTGGCACCAGTGACATGTCGAATAGCCTACACTGAGGAAAACGGGGACATCGCGCCGCTTTGCCTCGTCGAATGCTTCTTCTCCCCAGGGCCACCAGTCCACGGGATTGGCGGCGTGCTGGAGAAGATAGGGACTCTGCGAAAATACAAGGCGGTTCCAGCCATCCCCTCCGTCGGGAGGCAATTGCGCAAGCTCCTCCGTCGATGGAATGGCGGGGCGTTCGTTTGCGACGGAATGGCTCATGGAAAAGGGGTGTCCAGTGAAGAGTGTCAGCCCCAGGAGGGCTCTGCCAATGGAAAGACCGGATAGGCGAAAGATGTGCCGAACAGTTGTCATGAATCCGCCCGGGCAAAGACAGCCGCTCTGCGAATGTGAGGGGATCACAGAGTGATGCGGTGTGGAATGCAATCAACTTCCGGTACATCGACGGACAGGTATCCTGTAATTTCCTGCAAGAATTGACTTTTGCTCCGTGCTTATTCTGTAGCCGGGGCATGAATTACGAGGTTTGACCGATGCGGAATGGTGGGCGAACGAAGGCGCTGGGAATAGTGTGCCTGTTTCTCATGGCCATGCTGGTTCTGTTGGAAACAGCGGGAGTGCGGTACGACACAGAGGTCAAATCAAGAGACGTCGCTCACGGTGCCGCGACGCGAGAGCAAATTGAGAGGGCTGCTTCACAGGGTGATGACCGGAAGCTGAAGGAGCTTCTTGCAAACCCTCATACAGGCCCTCACGAACGATGGCTGGCTCTTCGACATTCAGCGTCGTCGGGCGATGTCTCCTCGTTGTGGATTGTGGTTCTGGCGGGAAGCGATATCAATCATGTTGAGGAGGGATCGGGGTGGAATGCGTTACATTACGGGGTGCTTTTTGGAAACCCGGACGTTGTTGCCCAACTCATCGCACTCGGTTGCGACCCTTGTCACGAGTCCGGTACCGGCGTGACTCCGTTGAAACTGGCACAGCGGCGTCTAAAGGATCTCACATACATAAACTTCAATGACGGACTTGCAGAATGCGAGGCGATTCTCTCTGGTGCCGTGATCAGATCCTGCAACTAGCGCGTGCCACGACCAGACTCCCGTGGCAACTCGCCGCTATTCGATCTCAAGCACCTCACTGGTCCGATGCGGTTGATCCTCTTCGCTTGTGTAGGATGGAGACCCGCTGCTCTTCCCGGGATATCCGGAGGACTGACTCGAAGCGTTGTCCCGACTGGCGCGACTCAGACCAAGGCCTGTGGCAACAGCCAGAGCGAGAACAACGCAAACGATCGCACAAGTCTTCAGGATGGATGCGATCGTTACCATCTCGACCCCGCCGGCCATTCCGATTGCCAGGGAGCTCGACGCCTTCCAGGTGGTTTTTGCCGATACATCACTCGGCAACATCGCCAGGCCAACGATTCCAACCGTTGCCGTAAAATCGGTTAACCCCGCCCGTTTCAACTTCGGACGAAGCTTTGCGAGTGAACGCCTGAGACGAGATGAAACGGTATTCCTTGGAACCCTCAGAGCTTTTGAAATTTCTTCATGTGTCATTCCATGAAGGTAGTGAAGGATGACAGGTATTCGATAGTTGTCCGGTAGTTCGTTCAGAGCTGACTGAAGAATTTCATTCGTCTCCCGGCCTGCAACAGCATCCATCCCGTTGGAATCGCGGCATCCCGTTTCAGGAACCTCTGCCATCGTTTGTTCACGAGTCATCCTCCTCGTTCTTTTCATACGGAGGCGATTGGCTTCGAGGGCGGCGAACCGTTTCATAATTGCGGTTTCATCGCCGGACTTCCCGTTCGGTAGATCGCTTCCGGCACGAGCACAGGCTATCAGGCGGGCATAAGCGCCCTGAAAAGCATCCAGCGCATCTTCCTGATTCCGCATTATGCGAAAGCAGATTGAATAGACCACCTTGTGGGTTTCCCTGTATACGGGAAGAAACGTATCCTCGGAAGGGGCGTCCAGAAAATTTCGGAGAAGAGAGGGTCGGGCGGGGTGAATCATGCATCATCCTGAGAAACGATTATCGGTGGCCTCTCTCAACGAAGCACACCCTCACGTTTCTATGGCACGCGGTCTTCCCTTTTTCGTGCAATCTTTTCAGGCAGTGCTGAACTCAGCCCGTTCCCCTCGCGGAGCATGTTTTCCCACGACGAAGACACTCCGCCAGCTTGAGGTTATGAATGCCGGGAAGCTAAAGAAATATCCCCGGAGGAGACGATGACTTATAGTTCGCAGACTCCGGGTTGCAGCCTTTGCGATATGGGCTCTGTGGTGTATACGGGCGACAGGAAGTGAAGGAAGATCACGGATCCAGACTCTCCAACTTCGGGGCCGCTATTTGTCACAATCAAGCGTTACGAAGCACAGTGGTGCCGTATACAGTCCGATCCAGCGAGACCGATAAACAACTGCTTGTTCAACGCTTTCTACAGGAGATGACTCTTGTGCTGTCCTATTCCTTTGCCTCGGCATCCTGCGCTGGAGGTATGGGCAGCCTCAGACTACTGGGTTTGGCTTCCTCGAGATTGCCGTTTGCCTTGACAATCCACGAATAAAGCACCGGACCGTTAATCTCATCATACTGCACAACCATCATCAGGTTCTGCTTCGAGTTAGAGTCCGGTTTCAGGACAAGAACCGGCTCGCTGAAGCCCTCACGTGCATCAGTTGATTTCATTCCCTTCACAGACCATGTATCCGCATGACTTGCCTGCTGAAAAACATTCTGACCCGCACTCACAAGAGTTCCGGCCACGAATGCGCTTAGCAGAAAAAGAACAGCCAGGCTCCGTTTCGTTTTCATTTTGATGTGGTGCTCCTTTACCCGGGAATTGAATGAATTTCATGCGATTTTTGTGCCTTCGAGAGTGAAACCATGCTGCGCTGCGGCAGTGGCGAGTCATGATCCAGTGAACAAACCGGGAGGTACAGGCCTTCCGGATTCGCAAGCAACCGGACGGCTTTTCTCAGTACCGGAGGAAGAACAGAGAATGCTGATTTGTAATGTGTTTGTCCTTTGGTTCTCCATCGTCGAGCCGCATCATCAACCTGGAAAGACCATTGGCCTCTCCCTGTTTCATTTGGCCTGGTGAAAAACTCGCATCCTGCGGTTGACAAAAAGCCCTACCGGACTTCCATTTAGCCTTCCTATCCTGAACAAGATCGTACAAACGAGCAGGCTGGCGCCCGAGGGCCACCTGTTCCGACTCCACAGAGCGAGCCGCCCCATGAGGACCTTCAAGAGAAGATCAGTACTCCGCAACTTCGCCCTTCAGACAGGCACTCTGGTTTTCTCCGGAGCCCTGGCAACTCACGGAACCGCCGGTGAAGTCATCCAGTTGAGCACCATCGAGACCGCGGCAACTTCCCGTGGGGTTGTGTTTTTCGGGACGGAAAACAGTGGCGATGCCGGTGAGGCCATTGCCGGAGCCGGTGATGTCAACAACGACGGGATCGCCGATTTCCTGATCGGAGCCAAGGACGCCAATAACTTCTCCGTCGTGCCGGATCTAAGCGATACAGGAGAGACATATCTGGTCTTTGGTGGTGCATCCTTCGCCTCCAATATTCTCCTGCAGGACGTGAGCGACGGCACACAACCCAACACAGCCTCTTTTCTCGGCATCGAGGAGTTTGACAGCTCCGCATTCGATGTTTCGGGTCTTGGAGATTTTAATGGAGACGGCATCGACGATTTTGCAATCGGTGTGCACCGTGCCGACGGAGCCCTGGGTACCGAAAACAAGGCGGGAGAAACTTATGTGGTGTTCGGCAAGTCTTCCGGCCTTGGAAGTGTCGACCTGACGAACTTTGCCGCCGGAACTTCCAGCGATGGACTCACATTCTTTGGTGCCGACGCCGAGGACGAAGCGGGAGTCCAGGCAAAAGGGATCGGCGACTTCAATGGTGACGGATTAAACGATCTTCTGATCGGCGCCAACTACGGATACGGAAGTTCCGATTCAGGCGGAGGGTACGGAGAAGTCTACGTGGTCTTCGGCAGAAGCGCCACCGGGAGTTTCGATCTTTCGACCATTGAGAACGGCTCCCCTTCCGACGGCATCGCCATTTTCGGCGAGGCACCCGGAGATGAACTGGGTGATGCGGTCGCATGGGCGGGAGATGTCAATGGCGACGGATTTGACGACATCATCATGGGAGTCGACTACTCGCCTTTCGTGACAACGTATGGAGAAGCCATCATCCTGTTTGGAGAGGCCTCTCCCTCCGGGAATCTGGAACTTGGCGATATCCGGTCGGGCTCCGTATCCAACGCGGTTGTTTTCAGCGGCGCGGATGAATATGACGGATTCGGGTACAGCGTTTCAAGCGCGGGCGACGTGAACGGCGACGGATTCGCCGATGTCGTTATCGGCGCACTCAACTCCTATGGCATTACCAACAGTCGACCCTATTCCGGAGAGTCGTTCATCGTCTTTGGTGAAGCAAGTCTTCCCTCGAGTCTCGACATGGCGGACGTCATCAGCGGTTCGTCCACCGCGATTGACGGATTCATTCTCTTCGGGGCAGATGCCGGTGATTTTTCGGGAACCGCGGTCTCCGGCGCCGGAGATGTCAACGGCGACGGATTTTCCGATGTGCTGAGCGGCGCCGACTTTTCCGACGGTCAGTCTGATTCCGCAGCCTATGCGGGTGAAGCCTATCTTCTGTTTGGCTCGAATGCCACCGGCGTCACTCAGATTGACCTGGTGGAGTTTGAGGATGGCACCACAACACGCGGACTGACCATCTTCGGCGCCGATGCGGACGACGAGGCCGGCGACAGTCTCTCCGGTGTCGGAGACGTGACGGGAGACGGGCTGGCGGACTACATCATCGGCGTCAGTGAGGGTCACGGCAGCGGCGACGTTTACGATGACTCCGGTGAGGCCTATCTGATTTTCGGCGCAAACCCCGCAGCTTCCGGAACCTACAGACGGCATATTGCTCCCGGCGACGCGAACAACGTGGGTATCGCCATCGATCCCAACACCACAATCCCGGCAAGCCGTGTCTGGATCGACTTCGATGCGGGAGACAACGGCACCGGCGGAGCGTCGCTCCAGACAGTGACAATTACACGAAGCAACAGTGGCCTTTCCGGCGGAGTGGACTCGAGCAACGCCGCAAACGTCGCATGGGAGATCTCGACGGATCGTACCGGCTGGACAAATGCCGAGCTGGTCTTCAAATATACCGACGCTGAGATCTCCGGACTGACCGAGGCGCATCTGGTTCTTTACAAAGCGGCCAGCGCCTCGGGACCATGGACCGAACTGACAACAACGGTGGACACGGACAAGAACACATTAACCACTTCCGTTTCGTCCTTCTCATGGTTCGCCATCAGCGATCAGTCGGGGCTTCCGGTCACGCTCGACAGCTTCGGCGTGGAATAGCCGGTCGGGGTTTCCGCCGGATCACTCGAGACTGATCCAGTCGGAAACCCCTGCATTGCCGGTATCCTGTTCGTAGGTCGCGTCGACCATGACATGGATTCTCGCCGTGTCCGTTCCTCCGGAGGTATCCATAACAGTATAGGAAAACCCGTCGAACCCCGCAAAGTCGTTGTCAGGCGTGTACTCGATCTGACCACCCCCCAGGTCCTGTACCTGGCCGTTTAACGGCGTGGATATGGAAACAATGGAAAGTGCCTCACCGTCGGCATCGCTGTCGTTGCCAAGAAGATCAATCACGACGTCCTGATTCATCTGGACCCGGGAGTCGTCCTTCACCGCGAGTGGACGATTATTTGTCGGAGGGGCTTCGAAGTAACGCTCACCGTCCAGATTCCCCCAGTTGGCGTCGATCGTGAAGGGGATGGTGAGCTTGAGCATCTCGCCCGTGACACGGTCCGCAACGATTTCGTCGATCAGTGCGACACGAGGATCTCCGTTGGTTGCCTGATAGTATCCATGGTCGTAAATCATGCGAGAGATGGTATAGTATCCGCTCATCTCGTAGAGATCGTGTCCGCGAGGATAGTCGGTATTCCCGAGCATGTCCGATTTCGTTCCCACGAGGCGGATCCGGCGATCCGCGCCGGCTGCGCTCGCATGAAGGTCTGTCAAACCTCCCAGACTCAATGAAAGCGGAAGGTTGGGAAGGTCTCCCGATGAGAGAACAAGCTCTGTGGCCGGATCGAACACAGCAGGTGCCGTGACTTCGAAATCCGTGTTGTTGTTGATGAGTGTGGTGTCGATGAGCACATAATGATGATCGGCCAGAACACCGTGGGTATTGATCTTGGCGTAGTGGACCCCATGATAGAATCCGTCAATCTCCGCTCGCACGAAAACCATGTCGACGGCGTTGTTCCCGAGATTGATTCCTTCATAGCCGTTGCCGTTCCGGGCACCGACGAGGAGGA
Organism: Candidatus Sumerlaeia bacterium; assembly: GCA_028284075.1. GTDB lineage: Bacteria > Sumerlaeota > Sumerlaeia > SLMS01 > JAHLLQ01 > JAJFLJ01. The sequence continues at coordinate 34,728 of JANQSL010000237.1, forward strand.
AGTCGGTCATTGTGTACTGACCCGTGTACTCCAGTTCCGCCCCCCATTTGACCTCCCATGCAACGAAGTCTTCGAGAACGCTGCGCTGATCGTGTCCCTGGATCTCATTGGCCTTGATAATATCGAGACCGAACATCGCGCAAAACGCTTCGTTATTGGTGAAATGCTGAATGATTGGAATGTTCGTATCAAGGTCGGATTGGTAGCGGCCTGTCTCAGGGCGGTCTATGATTTCGGGGTGAACGTACAGCTGATCGACTCCCCGCAGAAAGAACATGAATCCCTGACCACCAGCGCCGGCGGCGACATTGCCCTCACACTCAACAAGACGGCCCTGGAGCCAGAATCCGCTGCCCGTCTGGGCCACGTCATGGTTCTGTGTCCCTTCCTTGGCGTGAGAAACGCGGCCAGGTGAGCGAATGGCAATATTGCGTCGCCATGAGCCGATTTCATTTCCGGTTTCTGACATGAAACAGGCTCCGAATGCATTGTAACAGGCATTGTCCTCAAGAATGGCGTAGCTGTCATGATGAACGACTCCCCAACCGGGAGATCCCCAGACGGAATTACCGATGAAGAGAGCGGGTTGCGTGAAGCTGTCCGTTCCCGAGCGATGGAAATGAGCGGAATACCGGCCGCGGATGTTAGTGCGAAGCCCGGGAACAGCATCACCGTTTATGTCGTAAATGCGCTGCTGAGTGTAGGGGTCCGTGCTGGTAAGGGCAAAGTCATCCAAAGGAAACGATTTGTCGGTTCGACCAAGCTCAAAAAATTCCGCGTAACGCACGTCAATGTTCGCGTTGTGCATGAACATGGTGTGAGCGCGCTGATTCGATGGCAGGGATTCGTGATTTTCCGTCTCGAAGATCACGTTTCGTGAGAAGTTGGCGACATATGCCTTGAATTCAGGACGTGGGGTGTCGTGATCGTGTTGCAATGCGGGAGAAAAGGTGACCTCCGTCCCATTGATTGCAACGATGGTAAGCTCTTCGTCCTGCGAGTCATTACGAATGGCATCTCCGCCGCCCACGGGTGTGTCCGGCACGTAATAGGTTCCGGTCAAAACAAGGCGGTCGCCGACAGACCAGTTCTCCGGCTCTTCCTCGAGCATCAGCTGCGTTGCGCCGGCCATAGGGTCCTGAGCCACCCGCAGAAAGGTTGTTTTCGGTGCGCCGTGAATGCGAACCGCACCGTGCGTAACGAGACCGCGACTTAGCTGATGATAGTCCCATCCCGTGTCGATGGGCCCATTGTCGGCAAAGATGATTCGAACCGTCACGTCATCCTCGACGGGGTTGAGATGGTCTCCTATCCTCAGGGTCGAGGAATGCATCCCGAACAGGGAATCAAGGATAAGCCGGGATGAGGTATGTGTCGCAAACGTCAGATCACCGTTAACGCGGAGCAGGTCGATGCGAGTATCGCTCTCACCGGTGTAGGTCACTTCGATTCCTCCCGGAATGAAGACACGGGCACTCTCATTTGGCACGGTTCCGGTATTCCATGTCGATGCGGCAAACCATTCACCGCTTTGAATCGCCGTGTGGGTCGCTGCGGGAGGCATAAAGAGCCCCATGAGTGCACAGTGTTCGTCTGACTTGCTGCCATCATCCGGATGAGCCTGAGTGCACCAATAGTCCATGGGGACAGAGTCCGCATGCACGATTCGGAAATCTTCCAGAGCAACGGGACCCGTACCGGTACCACCTGAGAGGTAAATACGGAACTCAACGTCGCCAGTCAGTGCATCATAGCCAGCGGGCGTGTATGCCATGAAGTCGTTCGAAGCCAGATCATCGGTCGCAAGCACAGGGCTTGTATAGATCGCGTCATGAGCCGAGAAGCCTTCAGTGCTGGTGCAGAGGTAGAAACGAATCGGTGGAGACCAGCTGGCAGTCCGTCGAATGGTAAACTCGATGCGTTTGTTCGCGATATCCAGAGGCTGAGCTCCCGCAGGCCCGATGGTAAACCCGATGTAGTTGTCATTCTCGAACGCGAAGTCCTCTTCGGGTCGAAAGGTGGTCGGCGCGTTGTACTGCACGGTAAATGCATCGTCCAGACCGGTACCGAACACTGTGCCACCACGCTGCCATCCGGAAAAAGCCGCTTCGGAGTCCAGGTAGGAGACTCCGGTCCAAGGTGTGTTCTGGCCGGGGGCCGTCCCCTGGAAGTCGCAAATGAGGATATCCTGACCGTGGACGGGCTGCATCCAGAGAAGAGCGGCGAGGATGCCGAGAACAGGAGCTATGATGCGTCTGTTACTTGAAGAATGCATGCTGAAGGGTGCCAAAGTGGTTAATTTTATCATAATGTGCGATGATGCCTATCTCCATTTAATGTTATCAGGCAGCGTCGGTGAGGGCGTCGGACACGTCACCTGACCGAAAGGTCAGAGGGGAGGAGTTCGTCGGCCACCCACACCATCGTGTGAAAAGTCAACAATCAGCCTTGACGGCCCGAAGAGGGGCTCCTAAATATAGCCACATGGCTATACAATATCATTCATCACTCGACCGAGTCTTCCACGCCCTTGGGGACCCAACGCGGCGCGAGATGTTCTCGCTGATTGCCCGGAGAGGTGAATGCCTCGCCGGAGAACTTGCAGCGCCGTTCGATATCGCCCAACCGACAGCATCGAAGCACCTGCGTGTGCTGGAGCGTGCCAGGCTGGTGCAACGCACCGTCAGGGGCCGCGAACACCGCTTCCGTATCCGCAGAGAATCCATTCGCGAAGCGGAAGACTGGATCGCCGACCAACGAAGGTTCTGGGAGTCGGCACTCAATCTCCTGGGCGATTTCCTGAAGGAAACGAGGTCATGCGACGAGGGAGAACAAACATGAGCCATACTCTTGTTCTCCGCAGACGCTATCGGGCTCCCGGTGAAAAGGTCTTTGCCGCATGGACGATTCCGGAGCAGGTCGCGCAGTGGCTCCATCCAGGACCTGAGTGGCAAAACCCCGTCGTGGACATCGATCTGCGAGTGGGAGGCAAGTACCGTTTCGGTTTTCAGAAGGATGGCGAAAGCAACATCGACTATGTCGGTGGATTCTATCGTGAGATTATCGCCAATAGACGCCTGGTTTTCACCTGGTGCTGGGAGCCACCGAACGAGCATGCCGGCATTGAAACAATCATTACAGTCGAGTTCAACCAGGTCGACTCTGACACGGAGGTGGTGATTCAGCAGGTTGGGTTCCTGGACAATGCGATGAAACTGCGTCACTCTGACGGCTGGTCCGGCGCACTGGATCAGCTTCAGTGTCTTCGTGATCCACAACCTTCAGGAGAGAACGAAGCGCACGATGCCTTATGACGACAAAATTGCGGAGCGCGTTCGAGCTGCTCTGCGAGATCAAAAGGATATTAGAGAAATAAAAATGTTCGGAGGACTGGCCTTTATGATTAACGGCAACATGTGTTGTGGGGTGGAGCGTGACCGTTTGATGCTTCGTCTTGGAAACGACGGCGCGGTTGAAGCTCTCAGGGAAAAGTACACAAGCCCGATGGATTTCACGGGCCGGCCGCTGAAGTCCATGATTTATGTGGAGAAAAAAGGATTTTCGACCACAAGCGATCTTGAGAGATGGATAGGGAAAGCAGTTCGGTTTTGCGTATCTCTCCCGCCCGGGAAGAAACGAGGAGAATCATGATAGAGAAGCCGTCACCCATCCGTGCAGGATGGAAAGTTGTCGCGCTGAGCGCGGCAGCCTATGTCTTCATTGTCTTCCCATTGGCTATCATCTGGCACCTTGTCCTGTTCAAAAGTACCTATGATAATCTTGGCTACATCGGACGTGAGGAGCCTGGTTTCCTCCTCGGGTTCGCCTCGATCGCGATCCAGGGTGTCCTGCTCGCCCTGTTTTTCCCCTTTATCTACAGAAACGGCGGGAGGCTCGCCAGTGGCATAAAATTCGGTTTGTTTCTGGGTGCCTATCACTGGACCATTCATGTTGTTGCCGCGGCTGCGAAAGCCCCTATCGAACCCGTCGGCCTTTTCTTCCTTCTTGAGTCTTCCTATCTGACTCTTCAGTTTGGTCTGGCGGGAATCGCGATCGCATTCATCCAGCTTCGGAAACAAGGCTGACGTGGTGCCACTGAACCGGCAGCGGATTCTGACAGCTGCCGGTTTGAAGAAGAGAACCTCCGAACGCCGCCCGGTCCAAAGGTGACTCCAAGCAATGGCATGTGGATCGCATCCTCTTCAAGATCTACTTAACTGATCGCATATTCATTCATACAAAGCGCGCTGTTTCAGATGATGTCACCAAATGCTTTGACGTGCAGCCCATGGCATTGCTCGGAAAGCAGGCTCGACACGGAGGACAATTCTCAGGCATCGTGAGGCTCATTTTAGAGTGACAGATCTCCATTTTGCTGTGTTACAAGGACTTCATCGATGCCTGGGAAGACAGCCGCTTCATACCCGTTCAACCTGATGGCCAAACCCGCAGGCGCCGTTTGCAATCTTGACTGTTCCTATTGTTTTTATCTGGAAAAAATGAACTACTACCCGAAGAACAATCGCTATCAAATGAGCGATGACGTTCTTGAAGCCTATGTCCGGGAATACATCTCGTCTCAACCCGCACCTGAAGTTCATTTCGCCTGGCAAGGCGGTGAGCCAACGTTACGTGGTCTCGATTTCTTTCGTCACGTTGTGGAGTTGCAACAGAAGTATGCGAGCGGCAAGCTGATCCACAATGCCTTGCAGACCAATGGAACTCTGCTGAACGAGGACTGGGGGAAATTCCTCCGCCAACAGAAATTCCTCGTCGGCATCAGTATTGATGGCCCGCGCCGGATTCACGATGCGTGGCGTGTGGATCGCCGACAGCAACCCACGTTCGATCTCGTGATGCGTGGAGTCGAGGTCCTGAAGAGGCATCGGGTCGATTTCAACACACTCACCGTTGTCAGCCGAACCAATGCCGATCACGCACTCAACATCTATCGATTTCTCAAAAAAATCGGCAGTCGCTACATGCAATTCATCCCGCTTGTTGAGCGCCTTCCTGATGAAAGGGCGATAGAAGAGAATCTTGATTTTGCCGCACCCACGCAGTCTGAATCCTGGGAAGAGAAGGAAGCACCCGTCACCGAATGGTCTGTTCAACCGGATCAATTCGGCCGATTCCTGATTGAGATCTTCGACGAATGGATCCGAAGTGATGTCGGCACAGTATTTGTCAACCACTTCGATGCCGCTCTTGCCAACTTCTATGGCGTTCCAGCGGGAATGTGCGTTCATCGCGAAACCTGTGGCGACGCCATGATTCTGGAGCACAACGGTGACATTTATGCCTGTGATCACTACATGTATCCTGAATGGAAGCTTGGCAATATTCTTGACGATAACCCGGGAGTCCTCTGCAACTCCCCCGGTCAGCGCAAGTTCGGCAGCGACAAACGCGACACACTCCCTCAATACTGCCGGGAATGCCCTGTTGTCTTCGCCTGCCATGGCGAATGCCCCAAACACCGATTCCTCAGAACACCGGACGGAGAAGGTGGCTTGAACTATCTCTGCATCGGGCTGAAGAATTTCTTCTTACACATCACACCGGCCATGAATCAAATGGTGATGCTCCTCGAACAACATCGCCCGGTCGCTGAAATCATGCCCAGGGCGCGACAGGGAATGGTGGGAATTTAAGGAAAACCCCGCAGTCCGGCCGAGTCGGAAGAGCATCGCTCTCGATTCAAGGAGTATGGCCAAAGCCGTGCGCCTTCACCCTGATCCATTTCAAGTGCTGCTGTATCAATCATCAAATATGTGCCATCGTCAATCTCGTCAGAAGTATTCCCGACAATCACGATTCCCAGGAACAATCCCTCCTTGAGAGAGCGAATCCAGAGAAGGTTCGGATTGCATCCTTGACGGCCCTGCAACACTGGACATCAGGCTTGGTCTGAAGCACATTTGCACAATCCAACCCTGGCCCACAATTCAATGCGACAGGTTCCGCTCATGAAACGTTCTTTAATCTACCGCTCGAGTCTTTCAGTCCTTGCAGGAGCTTTATTGACAGCTTCGGCGTTCGCCAGTGAGCCTGCTCAAATTCGCATGATTCGACACTCTGACTGGAGCAGCATTGTTCCAAAGGGCGTTGAGGCGGATGGAATTCGCCGGAATCTCGCGGTGAAGGATTCAGTGAAATTCAAGGAGCTCTCTGTCTCCGTTGTGAAAATGACCGCCGCTGAAGTCGAAGTGGCCGGGGAAGCAGCAAACAAGAGTGTTGATCGTGTAACAATTTCTCTCTCCTCGGGCGACATGGAAGATACTGTAACGCTCGATGAGGGTGATGCGATCAGTTGGGGAGACTATCACATTGCCATTGTGGCGGTTTATGCAAAAAAAGGCGACCTTGGATTTGGCTCGACCGTTTTCGAGATTTCAACAACGGAGTCGCTTCCAAGTGAGGTTGTGAACAGTACAAAAGCAGGAGGAGCAGAGTCGAGACTTCGTGTGCCCCACACAATCGACAAACTGACACTTCACCACAGTGCCACTCCCCTGAAACCGGAGGACGATCTCGGTCAGAAACTTGAGAACATGCAGAAATGGGGTGAGAATGATCGCAACTGGTGGGATGTTCCGTATCACTACATTATCGATCTCGACGGGACCGTCTTTCAGGGGCGCGACCACAGGTTTGTGGGCGACACCAACACGCGGTACGACCCGTCCGGTCACTTCCTCATCAACTGTTATGGAAACTACAACGAACAGTACCCTAACGACGAGCAGTTACACGCAGTTGCGAGCCTAATGGCCTGGGCCGCGGAAGAGTTCGAAATCGATCCACTGGAACTCTATGGGCATTGCGACCTGGCGAAAACCAGCTGTCCCGGCGCGAACCTTCATCAATATATTACTGACGGAACTCTGGAGTCGATGGTCGAAGGCATTTTGGAAACCGGCAAGCCGGAAATCGTCTGGGTCGAACCCGGGAAGTAGCTTTCGAAACCCCCCAACTCGCAAAAGCTTCAACAACCCTGAGCCCGGCGACATCCGTTGCCGGGCTCCCTCGTTATGAACGAGCCAACAACACGGACCCGTGCAGGCAGGCTGCTGGACGGTATACGTTACGAGACTGTTTGTGCCTGGTGGCAAACGGTTGAGATCGGTTTTATTGCTTGACTTGGCAGGCTTTTTAGTAAACGGTTTCGTTCCAGATCAGGTTGTTCTTCTGTGAAATGCCTTTCTCCGTGAAGCACACTGCAACGGAGATTGAAATGTTGTGCTCTGCCGCCTTTGACCGCCATCGAGAAAAGGTCTTTGCTCAACTGATTTACCCGTTTTCTTTCCATGCTCATGAAGGAAGCGGAAGCCGTCTTCCACGTATCTCACACAACACTGATCTCTCAGGGTTTCAACCCTGGCTGAAGTAATTCCGGGTTCACTTCGCTTGAAACACATTCGTCCCCAGGAGGTTCCATGTTTACCGCAGCCATCGGAAAATCCATGATTCACAGGGCCATGGCAGGCCTTGTCGCAGTAACCACCCTCTGTGTCTCGACTCTTGCAGCCCAGACGACTTTGAGCAATGGACAGACTGTCAGCGATACCGTGGCAAAGGGCGAATGGGATCATTACCAGCTGGCAATACCTGTCGGCGCCACATCTCTGACGGTGACAATGACCGGCGATCATGACGCCGACCTTTACGTTCGCGAAGGAAATCAACCCACCACAGGCGATTGGGATTTCAGACCTTATGATGGCAACTCCAACGAGGTTGTGACAATTGATCTCTCAACAAACCCTCCTCTCGCGGCGGGTGCGAATTATCATATTTCAGTAAACGGTTACAGTCCAGATACCGTATCCTATCAACTGAACGCCACGGCGAGTGGCGGAGTTGGAGGAGTTGTCACGGTGTCCAGGGACAGTGCGGGAAGTGCTTCCGGCCTGACGGTTCAGCCATCCTCCTCCGATGCCATCAACGGCCAGACCGGAACAAAGATCAGTGGTGGTTTTCATTCGGCGGTAACAAACCCCGCTGACAAGGAGCCTGCCTTTACTGACGGTTCATCTCTGGGAAGCCTGACGGGTCTGCTCATGGACTACCCAGGGGAAAACACTGCCGCATGGAGCGGATACTGGACTCTCGGATCGGGTGACAAAGATCTTACCGAGATTCGAGTCTTCTCGGGGAATGGCGGCGCCGACAGCAGAGTCTATCATCACTACGACGTTTACACGACTACGGATTCAACGGTCTCCTCCTCTTCCACGTGGACCCTTCTTGTCGAGGAAGTTGCCTCAGCGAACTTCGGAACACTCAATGACGGTTCCACTCAGGCCACATACACATCGGTGGCACGCGATACGGGTGTTCTCGCGGAGAACGTGACCGGTGTCCGGTTCGACCTCTATTCAGCCGGCGCCCTGGACACGAAGTGCCACGATGACTGGAACTCCGGCAACGGTGACGACCGCGACAGCTATGCTGCAGCGTTTGTCTCGCCTCTGGTTTACGAAATTGATGTCTTCACAGAGGACTCAGGTTCAGGTCTCACTCCACAGCTTGTGAACATCGATCCGCTGGGAGCACCGGCAAACACTGTCTGGAAGGTGCACGCCTCTCCCTCGTTGAACGTTCGCAGCCAGCCGACAATCAGTTCAACGGTGGTCGGATCGCTTGCGGAAAACGCGACTGTCGCGGGAGATTACTATGTGGTTCTGGAAACCGACGAAGAATGGTTGCAAATTGACTATAGCGGAAGTCCGGCGTGGATCAGCCGAACCGGAGTCAGCCGTGTTCATCCGGATAACGAAGCAAGTATCGCCGCGCACACAAACATTCCGTACGGCGATGCGATTGTAAACCGCTGGTGGGGTTTACCCATCAGCTATGCCCCAACGGACCTGGTAACGGTTCCCGCCGGCTATACAAGCGGTTCACAGCAACTCCGGCCCGCCGCCGCCTCTTCGGTTCAGAGCCTCATTGATGCCGCCGCAGCGGACGGACACAGCCTTAAAGCGGGTTCTTCATACCGTTCCGGCAGTGCACAGAAGACAATCTATGACAGCAATGTTGCGGCTCATGGACTCAACCAGCGCATCAGCGCGCCTCCCGGCCACAGCGAACACCAGCTCGGTGCAACAGTGGACTTCATTGACCCGTCGGACAGTCAGTTTCTCGAGACCACGGACCCGGCTTATCTGTGGCTTGCCGCAAACGGCCCGAGCTATGGATGGGAGCAGACTTACACCGCCAACAACGAAGACCAAACCGGCTATGTCGAAGAGCCGTGGCACTGGCGCTACTTCGGCACACCGGTCACTCCAACGCCAACGCCGACGCCGACTCCCGATCCAGGTGCAACGATTCTGACAAGTGGTGTGGGAGTCTCCGACACCGTTGCTCAGGGTACATGGGATCATTATGTTATCTATGTCCCGGCCAACGGGACTGAGCTTGAAATCGTCATGACCGGCGACAATGACGCGGACATGTATGTGAAGCGCGGTGCCCAGCCCACACTTTCCGACTACGATTTCCGTCCGTACAATGGTGACTCAAACGAGACCGTGGTGATTGATGGCTCTTCATCTCCGGCTCTTGTGAGTGACGAGTATTATTACATCTCCATCAACGGATTCAGCGAAACCACGGTCAGCTATACCGTCACCGCCACGACAACGCTCGACGGTTCCACGAATCTGCAGAACGGCGAATTCGAGGGAACCTACACCGCCGGTATCGCTCCCAACTGGGTTTCGTGGGCTGCGCCCGGTTCCACCACGATCAGCTTCAACCGTGCAAGCCTCAACAAATACGAAGGCAGCCACAGCCAGTACTGGTACCGCGACGATGGTGAGGTGTTTAAGGGCGGTGTGTATCAACAAGTACCTGTAACAACCGGCAAGCACTATCGCATCCGGGCCCGGATGAAACGTCAGGGAACAAACCCGGATCAGGTGATGGCCTTTGGTGTGGACCTGACGGGCGGGACCGACGGCAAGGCGGCCTCCGTGGACTATAAGCAGTTGACGGCGACCCGTGCAAACCACTGGGCGGCCTTTGACAAGGTCTATACGGCAACGGGCAGCACTCTGACACTGTTCGCAAGCGGCGGTTTGGCAAACGCGGGCGGCAGCTACAATTATTTCTATGTGGATTACGTGACGATGGAGGAGGTTCCAACCTCCACCCAGCCCCCCGCCATTGAGGTGACCAATGACATCACGCGCCCCGAGCTGAAGTGCCTGACGTCCCTTGTCTACTATCCGTGGACGGGAAATCAGTTTACGTCGTCTGTTGCCTCGGAAGTCGGAAATCTTGGCGTCGACATGGTCCGGGTTGAGATCATTCGCGAGAGCGACGGCTCTATCAACTACACGGCCTATGATGAATTGGTGGATCATGCCGCCGCGCATGGCATCGAAGTGCTGGCATTGCTCGATTATTCGACAGTTGCCGCCGCGAGCAGCGACGAGTGGGCAACCCAGGCCTTCCGCGATGCCTTTGTCGCCAGGACAGAGGAAATCGTCAGTCACTATGTCAACCGTACCAACAAGATTCGGACGTGGGAGATCTGGAATGAACCGGACCTGGATGTGTCAGCGGATGGAGGACCGGATTATCGTATCGAACCGGCAGGCTTCGGTTCATTGATGGTCGCCACCTATGACGCCATCAAGGCTATCGATCCCGATGCAACGGTTGTCATGGGCGGTATCTCGCCCAAGGGGTTCCAATACAGTGAAAACTACATGCAGGATCTCTATGGCACGACAGCGATCCAGAATTACTACAGTGCAAACGGTCAAAATCCCTGGGATGTGGTCGGATGCCATCCCTACCCGGAGATCTTCACAGCTCCGGTGCCTGGCCTGGCAAACGTTCTCAATGAGCGTTTCAAGTCCACATTAAATGCCAACGGTGACCGTGAAACACCCGTTTGGATTACAGAACTCGGATGGAGCACCTTCGCCGTGAGCGAGGCCAGTCAGGATACGTATCTGCTCGATTCGTTCCTGCTGTTGGATCAACTCGTCGACTATGAATATCCGGAAGACGGGCCTTACGTTGAGCGCTATTTCTGGTTTCACCATCGCGACTTTGTAACCGGCGGCGCCGATTTGTGGGGGCTGCAGAACTCGGATGGCAGTTCGAACAAGCCTTCCTATCAGACGTTTGCGGATCTCGGAACATCCACACCGATTCCCACACCGACACCAACGCCCACCCCAACGCCAACTCCCACCCCGACACCGACACCAACGCCGACTCCCACCCCAACACCGACACCGACACCCACGGCAACACCGACACCCACACCGACGCCCACACCCTCACCGACTCCTCCGGGAGGCATGTATGGCGGGGTTGATCCGAACAATCTCGGCAAAGGTATGTGGATCTGGCGGATGATTCCAACGTACGATAATCTGGGTATTCCTCAGGGCGATGTCGACGCGCTGATGCAGCATTTCCAGGATCATGACATCGAATGGCTCACTATCAAGGCCGGTGACGGCACGGCGAAGTGGGACGGCACCAATGGAAGGCCGGATAACTTCAATACCACAATCATTGATTCCGCCCATGCTCACGGCATGAAGGTTTTCGCGTGGACTTATGTTTACGGTGAGGATCCCGTTGCGGAAGCAGCCGTTTATACATGGGCGCTTGGCCTCGGAGCTGACGGTGCCATCATTGACGCCGAAGGTGAGTACAAGGGCAAATACACTGAAGCGACGACGCTGGCTTCAACGATCAAAAACGCGTATCCAAATCACTTCCTGGCATACGCGCCCTATACTTACATTCAGTATCATCTTTCATATCCCTGGATCGAGTTTGCGGAAGTCTGTGATGCAGTCATGCCACAGGTCTACTGGGCCACCATCGGCGTCACGCCGGAGCAGGCCGTACGCGATATGAACTACAACTATAACCTCTACTACAGCCGCTGGCTGGCGGACGGCCATGACGTTGCCAAACCGGTCATTCCTATTGGTCAGACGTACGGTGCTTCCGTGGCCGAGGAGGTTGAACGCTGGTTTGTCGCCATCAACAACGATCCGAATCCAGTGTTGGGCGGCTACGGCGGAACAAGCTTCTGGAGCGCGCAACACATGACCGTGGAGGATCTTGACAAAGTGCGGGACGGCAAAGTCGATCCGAACCTCGGCGTGCCCGCGGGCACGGTAATTGTCGACGATCTCGATCCCGAGTTCTCAGTAGTTAGTGGAACCTGGACTCAAAGCACCAACGTTCCGCTGTGGTACAGCTTTTCCTACCACTGGGCGAACTCGGGAGCCGGTTCCGCCGTTGTTCGCTGGAGCCCGAGCCTCACCACCAACGAATATGAGGTGTTCGCCTGGTACAATGAAGCCACCAGCCGCCCAACAAATGCACCTTACACGGTGCATCACACCGGTGGAACGACAACCGTGGCAGTCGACCAAACCGTCAATGGCCGTCAGTGGGTTTCCCTCGGAACATTCAATCTTGACGGGTCATCAAAGATTGAATTGAGCAACAATGCCAACGGTA
>JANQSL010000241.1 GCA_028284075.1 Candidatus Sumerlaeia bacterium
GAGGAACAGCGGTGTTTCCGGTGACAGAACAAATCCGTGGACCATCACCACAAATTCCCTCGGCACCGATCTACAGCCTGAGGGGCGGGGCCTTTACGATCGCGTGGTGCTTTGCGCCACTGATGACGTTGGCCGTGGCATCGGTTCTGGCGCGGGCGGGAACAGTGGCGGAACGGGCGGCGTTGCTCGACTCGGCTCCGCTGGGAGTTCTGTCGAGGATTACGCTGCCGCGGGCGTTTGGAGGCATTGCGGCCGGGGTGGGACTGGTGTTTCTGTTCGCAATGACGGAGTTCGGTATCCCGGAATCCTTGCGCAGCCTGCCGGTGCTGGTATCTGAAGTGTACGTTCAGGCGGGCGTTTTTTTTGACATGCGTGCAGCGCTGGGAGCGGGTCTCACGATGTTTGCCATCGCCGGGATATCGTTTGTTTCGCTGTGGCCACTGGTGCGCAGGCATGTGGACATGTTCAATGATGATGAACCGGAAGACGATCACGTTGTGTTTCCCTCATCGAAGGCGCTACTGACTCTGCGAGGAACCGGTTGGCTGCTCGGAGTCTTGCCCGCGGTCTTTGTGTTCGGCATACTGATATACACGGCCAGCGGGCCTCAGGGCCGGATGGCAGTGTGGAAGGCAACCTGGAGCACAGCCCGGGATGAGTTTTTCTTCACACTGATGTTGGGCTGCGTCCTTGCAGTCAGTGCGGGTATTGCAGGAGTGCTGTTGGGTACAGCGCTGTCCCGATTGCGAAGCCCGGGGCCGTGGAGACTGGCCTGTGCGTTGCCTTTGGTACTGCCGGGCCCCTTGTTTGGAGTAGCGATTCAGGTCATGTTGCGGCGTCCGCAGGGATCATTGCCTCTTGGCCTGGACGACGGTCTGGCGGCGCTGTCGCAGACGCATGTACCGTTACTGGTGGTCTGGACGATCCGATATGCTCCGATTGTGGCGCTTCTGACGGAGCGCGCGTTGCGCAACGTGCCGACAGTGCTGGAAGATGCGGCACGATCGGAAGGGGCGGGAACAGTGTCGTTGTTCGCACGCATCCAGTGGCCGTGGATCTGGCCGGGAGTGATGGCAGGGATGCTGGGCGCCTTTGCGCTGTCATTGGGAGAGGTCGGGGCCGCGGTTTTGCTTCTTCCACCGGGTGTGACAACACTGGGGGTCCGGCTGTTGACGCTAATGCACTACGCGCCAACAGGCCAGGTGAGTGCATTGTGCCTGCTGGTGCTGCTACCAGGAGTATTGGCGGCTGTCGCGGGCGTGCTTGTCTTGCGGCGCCCCGCCCCCACACTGTATCGGTCATCGTCATGAAAATTCAGGTACTCCCGCAAACACTGATCAACCAGATCGCTGCCGGCGAAGTCGTCGTGAATATGGCAAGCGTGGTGAAAGAGCTCGTCGAGAACTCCATCGATGCCGGAGCGACCCGTATTGAAATCGAGCTGGCGAACGAATTGAGGGATCTTGTGATCGCTGACGACGGTGGAGGAATGACACGGGATGACGCGGAGCTCGCTCTGCAGCGGCATGCAACATCGAAGATTCGTGAGCCCGAGGATCTGTTCAACCTGCACACACGAGGTTTCCGTGGCGAGGCACTGCCTTCCATTGCTTCCGTTAGCCGCATGGAAATTCAAACGCGTCCACCGTCGGAACTCTCAGGAACACGGATTGTTGTCGAAGGCGGCCGTATTGAAAAGATCGAGGCAGCGGGTTGTCCACCGGGCACCCGCATCTCTGTTCGAGACCTGTTTTACAATACACCGGCGAGACGGAAGTTTTTGAAAACTCCTGTCAGTGAGATGAACGATATCATGCGCACGCTGACCCGCCAGGCGTTGGCAGCGCATCAAGTGGGGTTTCGTGTTGCACGGGATGGAGAAGGAAAGCTGACGCTGAAGACCGGCGAACCTCGTGCCGAACGTTTTCTGGCATTTGCAGGAAACGTGCAGCGCAAGGATCTGCTGGATCTGCACTTTGAGCGGGAAACACCCGGCGGCAATATTGTCGTGACGGGGTTTCTTGTTCATCCCCAGCATAACCGTGGCAATCGCTCATCACAATTCCTGTTCGTTAACGGCCGGCCGTTCATGGCGAAGTCCGTTTCCGCCTCCATTGAGCAGGCGTGCCGCGGGTTCATCATGGTTCAGCGTTTTCCGGTTTTTTGCGTGTTCATTGATGTGCCGGCGGGAGAGGTGGATATCAATGTTCATCCGACGAAGGATGAAGTGCGTTTCCGCGACGAGCGATCGGTGGCGGGCGCATGTTATCACGCGGCTCGAAACGCCCTGGAAGCCAGTGGCTATGTTCCGGAATTGAAGCTCAGCGATGATGTGAAGCCTGTTGACGCAGCCAATGACTTGCGCTCGCGGGAAGGGTCCGTTTTCCCGTCGCGCGCAGGGGCACAGGAATCGTTCCTGTCGTCTCCGGAAATGTTGGTGAATCGCGCCTTTGAAAAGAAGCGCGCACGTGATTTGCAAGACACCGATTGGACACGACTGGCGGAACACCGGCTGGATGCACAACCGTCATCACCGGAGTTTGCGCCTGCTGTCACTTCGGCTGAGGAGGATCTTCAACTTCGCCTGGACCACACGACCGGTGAGACAAAAGCACCTTCGAAACCGGAACCGGTTTCAGCAGGGCCCGGAGAAAAAGCGGACCCGGATTTTTGGAACAAGCCCTACGCGCCGGAACCGCTGGGGCAGATTGCATGGACATACGTTGTGGTGCGCTTCGGCGATGATTTGTTGCTCGTTGATCAGCACGCGGCGCATGAAAGGATTCGTTACCTCGAACTCGCAGCACGGCAGACTCAGACTGCATCGCAGCCATTGCTTGTTCCGCAAACGATCGATGTGTCCGCGGGCCGTGTACATCTGATGGAGAAACTCATTCCCGTGTTACGGGAACTGGGTTTTGATGCAGAGCCTTTCGGTGGTCGTACCTGGCAGATTACCGCCGTGCCGGCGGATCTCGCAAATGCAGACGCGGAGGCGATGATTGGCGACCTGCTGGATGAAATGGAGGACGGCCGCAAGGCGGCCGGAATCGATGACCTGCGACAGCGAATTCTCATCCGGGCAGCGTGCCACAGTTCAATTCGCGCGGGCCACAGCCTGAGTCTGGAGGAAATGACTGAACTTCTACGGCTGATGCGGGTGCACCAACTGTCTTTCACATGCCCTCACGGGCGGCCAACGGTGGTGCGGCTTGCGAAGGGAGAATTGGATCGAAAATTCGGCAGGTTGCACTAATGGGTCTCAATCCGGGCACACAGAGGAAGAGCCTTTGTGAACTCGATTTTCGAACATGATATTCCGCTTTTCTCAATTCTGTTGAATAGCCGGAACCTTTCGCCGTACTGATTGTCAAAGGAGCATCACAGGAGGTTTGTGCCGTGGAACAGGTCATTGCCGCTCTCGCCGTTGCCCTCGGGGCGTCGTTCACTTCGGGAATCAATCTTTATGCGACGGTTTTCGTTCTTGGGACGATGAGCCGCTACTCATCTTTCGACCTTCCCGGTAACCTGATGGTTCTGGAGAGTCATTGGGTCATGTGGCCTGCCTTGACGCTCTACATCGTTGAGTTCTTTGCCGACAAGTTTCCCGCTGTGGACAGTACATGGGACAGCATTCAGACGTTTATCCGCATTCCCGCCGGAGTGGCCATCGCGGCCACGGCTCTGGGGGATGTTCCTCTGGAATTTCAAATTTTTGCCGGGCTTGTGGGCGGTACTCTCGCAACGGTGGCTCACGGAACGAAGGCAACAACGCGTCTGGTAGCTCACACGACCGGGACCTCTCCGGTTGTTTCGCCGGTGGCGAGTGTGGTTGAGGATGTTGCGGTGATTGGAACAACGGTACTCGTGGCGGCGAACCCTCTCGTGGCGCTGCTGGTGGTGTTTGTGATGCTGATCGGTTGTATCTACGTGCTGCGCTGCTTTTGGCGGGTTGCCAGAGGTGTGTTTCGAGGCCTTGCACGGCTTTTTCGAGGCCCAAACGACCCACAGCCGACTCCGGCATAAAGGCAATTAACGCAGCAGGCGTTTCGTACAAGACTGGGAGCAGGGACTCCGCAACGGTGGTGGTATTCGCGTCGCTCTGTGCGCACGCGGCAAACCACATGCGGAGATTTTTGCATGAAAGTGCTCCCCACTCCCCGGCTGACGAGAGGCTTCACACTCATCGAGCTTCTGATTGTTGTCGCCATCATTGCCATCCTGGCGGCTATTGCCGTTCCAAATTTTCTTGAAGCCCAGGTTCGCTCCAAGGTTTCGCGTGCCAGGGCGGACATGCGCTCCGTTGCAACAGCACTCGAAGCGTACGCCGTTGACTTCAACAAGTACCCATTCACACTTCCGTTTGCTCTCGACCTCGATGGATACGGAACCGTTCGGGCGTCGGATATGCTGACAGTGCCGGATGCCATCACGACGCCCATCGCCTATATCACTTCGCACATCCCCGATGTGTTCAAAATCGGCAAGAATGTCGATGGTCCCGGGACCGGTGCAAGCTTCGGTCGTGGCTTCAACAATGGCGATCCTCAGGATCTCACGTTTCTGTACCTGAACATGTCACAGGCAGGTCCCGACCCGGGCGATCCGGGGCTTGGTTTCGGTTTCTTCGGCAGTGCGGCGGCGTGGCAGGAACACTTCGATCAATGGGGCAACTGGCAGATGCGCAGTGTCGGTCCGACTGCCTTCTATCCCGGATCCACGAATTATCCCGGTGCAACGTTCGTGAGCGTCGATGCCATTTACGACCCGACAAACGGCACGGTTTCAAACGGTCAGATTCCACGTAATCAAAAGAGTGCAGAGGGGGATCAGCAGTAGGTCCCACACCGTTCCCCTTCGAATCGCCCCGGCTTTCTCCCCCTTGAGCCGGGGCGATTTGTTAAGACGTATTCCTGTCACTCTCGATTTCGTATTCCTCGAGTTTGCGATAGAGTGTTTTGCGGCCGAGACCGAGAATGCGGGCGGCTTTGGCCTTGTTTCCCTTGTTTTCCGCCAGCGTCGCCCGGATCAGCTCCCGTTCCGCGTCCTTGACTGTCATCCCCACCGCAAGCCGGAGATGCGGTCCTTTGTCCGGTTCGTCGCGAATCTCGTCCGGCAGGTTTGACGGGCCGATTTCCTTGCCGGGTGTAAGAATGCAAACACTCTCCATGACGGTTCGCAGTTGGCGTACGTTGCCGGGCCACTCGTGATTCTGCAGCATCTGCATGGCTCGCGGAGAGATCGTGAGGGTGCGACCGTGCTCCCTGCCGAACTCCTGAAGGAAATGATGGACAAGCAGAGCGACGTCATCACGGCGTTCCCGAAGCGGAGGGAGATCGATGCGAACGACATTAAGGCGGTAGTACAGATCTTCTCGAAAGCGCCCCTCATCCACTTCCTTTTTGAGATCACGGTTCGTGGCGGCGATAACGCGAACGTCCACTTTCACGGGAGTGTGGCCACCGACGCGTTCGAACTCCTGTTCCTGGAGAACGCGAAGCAGCTTGACCTGAAACTCGGGACTCGTTTCCCCGATCTCATCGAGAAAGATCGTCCCCCTGTCAGCGGCCTCAAAGCGCCCCGCCCGTTGCTTTACGGCACCGGTGAAGGCTCCCTTTTCATGACCGAAGAGTTCGCTTTCGAGAAGTGATTGAGTGAGGGCACCACAGTTTACAGCCACGAATGGCTTGTTCTTGCGCGGGCTGTTGTAGTGAATGGCTCGGGCGACCAGTTCCTTGCCGGTGCCTGTGTCGCCCTGAACGAGGACACTGGCACGCGTTGGCGCGACCTGACGAACCATCTGGAAAACCTTCTGCATGCCGGCGGAGTTTCCGACAATGTTCTCGAAGCCGTAGCGCTCGTTCACTTCAGCGCGAAGACGCTCGTTTTCCCTTCGCAGCTCCCTCTGTTCGAAGACTCGTTTGATGAGCAGCCCGAGTTCCTCAAGGTTCACAGGCTTCATCAGGTAATCGAAGGCACCGAGTTTCATCGCTTCAACAGCGGTCTCGACCGTGCCGTGACCTGTCAGGATGACAAACTCGGATTCCGGATACTCTTCCTTCACGTGCTGGAGGAGTTCCATGCCGTCCATCTTTGGCATTTTAAGATCGGAGATCACGAGATCCGCAGGGTGGTCACCGAGCAAAAGAAGGGCTTTCTCGCCATCCTCGGCGATGGTAACTTCGTCCGCGTGGCTTTCCAGAGCCCATCTGAGACCCTCTCGGGTGTTTTTCTCATCGTCGACAATTAGGATTCTATGAGGCATTTCAGATTTCACCGGATATATTTGACCCATTTATTGCGCCACGGCGCGTTATGTGCCGTATGAGCGCGTTATGTGCCAAGAAGAAACACTGTGAATACCAGCTTCCTGTTAACCGTATTCACCGTATCCGTTGTTCCGGGAGCTTTGGCATTGGCTGACTCTGCTCGAGAGCTTTGGCGTGAAATCACTCCGCGCAGGACATCCCATGTTCTTTCCGAGGGGGCGTCGCTGGGTCGGAGGTTATGGGGCTTTCCCGGGGCGACAATCAAGTGCCTGTTGGCACTGCCAATACTGTCTGCTGTCGGATTGTTGGTTGCCCTGGCAATACTCAGGTTTGTGGAGCTGAACGCTGCACTCATGAAGGGGGCGGCGATAGTCGTCTTCGTATTGTTTGCTTATGGGCTGCTTCTTGTTCGTGGAATGCTGCATCGCCTTGCTGTGGAGGTGGCTCGCAGTGGCAGGATACGCCGCTCGTGGAAGGCAGGCCAGGAGATCGATGCTGTTATCGGCCACCTGGGTCTTTGGGAAACAGCGGTCGCGATGTTGTTTCTGATACCGGGGGCTGTTGCTTTGCTGGGGGGAGGTCTTGGAATTGGTATGCTCCTTTTTTCTTTGGTTGGACTGGAAGGTTTTTGGGAAGTTGCCGTTCCCGCTCTTTCCATTGTTACAGGAGTGGTGTTGCTTTGGGGGGTCATGCTGCTGCCCCTGCAATGGGCGGTTCCGCTGATGGCAGAGCATGATTGCGGCTGGTTGCGAGCGCTGGAAGCCAGCACGAGGCTGTTTGGACTTGATGTTCAACGATGTGTCGGGCTGGGGCTGCCATCCTTTCTCCTTTCGCTGACCGGTGTCGGCCTGCCGGTCTCGGCCGGGATTCTCATGGAGGGGCTCCGTGATTTCGGACCGATCGTTCCGTTATTGCTCAAAGAGCGAACTGAACGGCAAACCAGGGCATTGTTAAAGGAGGAGGGAGATGTTGCGGCACGACCCAAAGCAGTGCAAAAAGGGTACGATTTGCTGGAGCGAGGGCGATACCTGGATGCCGTGAATTCATTTCAAATGATCCTCATGAAGCAGTTCGGACAACCGGATGCCCTGCGGGGAGAGGCCTTGGGGATGCTGGCGATGGGCAATGCGGGCAGCGCACGAGAGCGGCTGGAGCGGTGGCAGCGGCTGGAGCCGGACAACCCGGAGCCGGCCCAGCTGTTGAAAGAACTGAAGGCCGGGTTGTGGTCCGAAGGCGGGGAGAGGTACGTGAAAGCGCAGGAACGCTGCACACAGGTGATCGGCAAGGGGTTAACGAATCGAGAGGTGCTGACGTCAAGGGCCCTTGAGGATATTCGACGCGGGGGAGAGTAGGAGCAATGGCCCTTGCGTGCCGGTAGGTGTGAGCCGTACTCCACCCCCATCTGTTGAACGGTGGTATTGTTCGTGGCGGACAGGCTGACCAACGGCAATCACGGCTCAAGAATTCAGAAGCCGCGGATTCTCGTTTGCGATGACGAGAAGAACATGCGGCTGCTGCTGACGGATATCCTGGAGGAGGACGGCTGGCGCGTGAGCGAAGCGGCGAACGGCAGCGAGGCGCTGGCAGCGCTGAGCGAGGCGACGCCTGCGTTTCCGGTGATGATCGTCGATTTGAACATGCCCGGCATTGATGGCTTCCGAGTGATCAGGGATGCCCGGGCACGGGGTATCGATACCAGCATCATTGTGATTACGGCTTACGCAACAGTGGACACGGCCGTGCGGGCGATGAAGGCGGGAGCCACGGACTTTGTGGTGAAGCCCTTCGACAATGAGCAGATTCGCACGGCGGCGCGCCGCTGTCTGGAGACGCGAGAGTTAATGGCCCAGGTGGAGTTGAGTCATCCTCGGTTCAGTGAGAACCTGATCAAGGAAGGGGACGATACACCCTTTCCAATTATCGGTCAGGACAGCGCGCTCCGGGGTATTTTCCGAACGATCCGCCGCATCGCGGACGTCAGCACGGCGGTGCTTATCCAGGGGGAATCGGGTACGGGCAAGGAGCTGGTGGCTCAGTCGATTCACTACAACGGTCATCGGCGCGACAAACCGTTCGTGGCGGTAAACTGCGGCGCGCTCCCCGAGGCATTGCTTGAGTCGGAGTTTTTCGGGCATGAACGGGGGGCGTTTACCGGCGCGCACGCTCTACAGCGCGGCAAGTTCGAGATCGCGAACGGCGGCACGCTTTTCCTGGATGAGATTGGCGAGATGCCGCTCAATCTGCAGGTGAAACTGTTGCGGGTGCTCCAGGAGCAGCGATTCACACGAGTCGGTGGAGAGAAAGAGATTGGCGTCGACGTACGTATTATTGCCGCCACAAACCGCAATCTCCAGGAGGAGGTGGCGAACAAGAACTTCCGCGAGGATTTGTATTACCGGCTGAACGTCATACCGATTTATCTGCCTCCACTGCGTGAGCGGAAAGACGACATCGGCTCCCTGATGGAGTTCTTTATCCAGCGGTTTTGCCGCCGTCACAAACTGCCACCTCCCGAGATCGACAATGCCGTGATGGAACAGGTGATGGGAAGGGAATGGCCGGGCAATATTCGCGAGCTTCAGAACGCCGTTGAGAAGTCGGTGATTTTGCAGGACGCCAGCGTGCTGCTGACACCTCAGATGCCGATCGGCATGAAGGAGGATTCGGCGGTTCGCGAAATCCAGACTCCGGCTCCCTATGAAACCCCGCAACCGACGGACGACCAGTGCCTTGTGGATCTTGGTGCGGAAGGCTCCATCAGAGAACTGAGCGACGTTGCGGCGGAAGCGCAAAGGCAGGCGGTGATCCGTGCGCTCAAGCTGTGTGGGGGAAACAAGGCCGAAGCTGCGAAGAAGCTGGGCGTATCGATCAAGACCCTATACAATCGTATCAACGAATTGGGCATTTCACTGTCAACGAAGGTGGAGTAACCTATGCCGTGGAAGGGGATTCAGCCGCCAGGCAAGGCGCCGGAAGCGTTTGAGCCGGAGCAAAGTGCAGATGAGTGCCCCAAGTGTGACGGGCTGGGGGTGATTGTGGCGGACGACGGTTCGACGGTGAAGTGCTCTTGCGGTGCCTGGGATATGGCAAATGTGGCCCGTGCTCTTTCGCGGGCGCGTCTTCCGGAGCGCTACAGGAGGAAGACTCTTGAGGGCTTCAAGGCTGCACGCGGTGACAAGGCGCGGGGGCGACTGCGGGACGCGGCCCGCAGTTACGCGATTGCGTTTGAAAGAGAAGAGAAAGGACTGATTTTGCGCGGTGTCACAGGCTGCGGCAAGACGCATCTGGCGGTGGGTATTCTTCATGACGTTCTAAAGCGGGGGTTCACGGGGCAGTACTGTAACGTGACGGATTTGCTGACACGGTTGAGGGAGTCCTACAGTGATGAAAGCGCCGAGAGGGAAGGGCTGATTCTGGAGGAGGCAGGCAGCGTCGATCTTCTGGTTTTTGATGATCTTGGAGCGGAGATGCCGACGGACTGGGTGAGGGATCGGATCTATCTGATTCTGAATCGACGGTATGAAAGTGCGAGACCGGTGATTGTAACAACGAACTGCGACGACGCCGAACTGAGGGAAAAAATCGGAGCACGAATTGTGTCGCGTCTCTATGAAATGTGCGATCGCTTCGAGCCTTTTCCAAAAGAGGACTATCGCTTTGCTCATTTAAGAGACGGATGAGAAGTATTCGGGAGGCTGAAGTCAGTATTTACGATGTTATCCTCGACGGGTCTGAGTGAGGCGGGGGTGGACAAAAGGGTCTTGCCCTTGTTGTGCCGGGCGGCATTCAACTCGAATGCAATCAGCGTAATTTGTCCGAAAATCTGATACGCGGCGGAATCATGGAGATTGTCAATTCCATCGAAGACATGACGGAACTGGGTCGGCTTTGGAAGTCAGACCCGAATACCACTGTAGCCTGTGTGCCCACCATGGGTGCGTTGCACAAGGGGCATGGGAGATTGATTTCGCAGGCCCAGGAGCTTGGCAACCTCGTGGTCGTGACGAACTTCGTCAATCCACTGCAGTTCGATCGCGAGGACGACTTGAAATCGTATCCACGGACCCCGGAAGAGGACAAGGCGGTCTGCAGGAAGATGAACGTTCAGTATTACTTCGAGCCGCCGGCGGAGGAGATGTTCCCACACGGGTTTTTGACAACAGTGAACGTTGCCCATCTGGGCACAAGGATTGAAGGCGAATCGCGTCCGGGGCACTTTCGCGGCGTTTGTTCGATTGTCCTGAAGCTGTTTAACATCATTCAGCCGGATATTGCCCTGTTCGGCTACAAGGATGCACAGCAGCTGGTGGTCATCCAGCACATGGTGCGGGACTTGAATCTTCCAGTGCAGGTTGTCGGGGTTCCAACGGAACGGGAGAAGTCAGGCCTCGCGTTGAGCAGCCGCAATGTTCTGCTGACAGATGAGCAGAAGAAGCAGGCGCTTTGCCTGAGCCGGGCGCTCAAACGAGTGCATTTTCTTGTGAAGAAGCAAAACATCACACACTCGGGTGAATTACTGCAGGCAATGCGCTCCGCCATCAGCAGCGCCGGTGATGAGGTGGAGTTCGATTACGCCAGGATTGTTTCCAGGGTTTCCTTGGAGGACCTGTCCTACGTGGAGCGGGGCAACACACTGCTCCTTGTGGCGGCACGTGTGGGGGGCGTCCGGCTCATCGACAGCTCACGCCTGTGAGCGCACCAACGGAAGGGACCGAGCCTTGATTGGTCCCCTGAAACGCGTTGACCACGGCTTCGGCGAATGGGTTTTTCGCTCGAAGGAAACCTCTGTCGGCGGGGGAGGGCTGTCATGGCCGCATCACCGCGGGCATTCTTGTCTGGAGTATTGATTATGTTGCTCGGTGGCAGATTGGGGAGACTTCTCCCCGGATTCGGCTCGGCCGCGATTTTGGCAGGCGGGCTTTGCGGCATTTCCTCGACGGCGAACGCTCAGTTCTCCGCTCTTGACGGGAAGATCGCTTCCAGCGCTGGCGTGGCCTCGGTATCCGCCCAGGCTTTGCGGGACGGTTCGCGCACCCTTTACGTGGACCTGCAGACGGACAAGGCGATGGTGCGTTTGGCTCATGGATCGTCGGCAGGCGAGGATTTGGAGGTTGGAGACGCGAATCCTGTAACGGGTGTGGCGATGGTTGAGGTGCGCGAGGGTTCTGCACTGGCGGCGAAAGCGAAGTCGCTGGGTGGTTTGCACAAGGCTCTTTCCAACCGTTCCGATGTGGAGTTTGCGGGACCGGTTTACAAGGCAGGCGACCGTCTGTTGGGTGTCGGCGATCAGATCATTCTCAAGTTCGACGAAATCTCGGACGCAGCGAAGTTCTGCTCCGCCGAGGGTCTTGATATCGTTCGACTGGAAGACGACGGATTGTGCATCGCGCGACTTGACACAAAGGATGGCGGTGACACGGTCGCGAAGATTGCAAGCCTTGCGGAGACGACCTCAGGACTGCAGGGGTCAGGCATCGACTGGTACTCGTTCTATCAATTGGACAACTACACGGACGATTTTGGCGGAACATCTTCTTCCGCACCCACCGCGGCGGGTGTTGCCGGTCTGGTTCTTTCAGCGGATGCGAACCTGTCCTACTCTGAAGTCCTGGACACGTTACGGAATACAGCTGTCATGGTGGATGAGGCGGGTGGTGAGTATGTCGGCAACGTTTCGCCGTTCTATGGCAGAGGCAACGTTAACGCCTATAACGCGGTGGCGGATGCTCTGGGGATCGAACTGCGCGGCGCAGTGACTCCTCCGAACGATCCCGGTTTCCCTTTTCAGTGGCATCTGGACTCGTCGAGCATCGGCGACGCGGTTGAGGAAGCGGACATTGATGCACCGGAAGCATGGAGTCTGATCAGTCCGGCTCCCGGCCTCCGTTTCGGAATTATCGATTCGGGCGTGGTCATGGATCATCCGGATTTGAATGTTGTGGCCGGGCGTGACGTGCTGTTGGGCCTGGACACGGCACAGCCTGTTGGCGGAGGCGATGAGGAACACGGGACGTCGGTTGCCGGTGTTGCCGCAGCCATTTTCAACAATTCA
>JANQSL010000244.1 GCA_028284075.1 Candidatus Sumerlaeia bacterium
ATTCAGCGCTATGGTGTTTTTGAGGATGTGAACGGAGACGGACGCTGTGCAGGTCCCACTCCGGACGTCGGAGCTTACGAATTCCCGCAGAGTTACACCTCCGACCCCATCGCGGATTCCTCCACCGGAAACCTCATTTACAACTACCGTCTCTTCAGTCCTGATTCCGCTGAAGCAACCAATCCGTTACCACTGGTCATTTACCTTCACGGCCTGGGAGAAGGCGGAACCGATAATCAGATTCAGGTTCAGAGACATATCGGCCCCCTCATCGACACAGTTCGGGGACCACAGTATTGCGCCTACCTTCTCGCGCCGCAGAGCCCGTCCGGGTGGTTTAACTCCGGCAGCCTGACGACCCTGATCCAGAATATCATTTCTTTCCATCACATCGATGAGACGCGCATTTACGTCACCGGGATTTCCGCGGGAGGTCAGGGAACATGGCAACTGCTTGCGGCCTCTCCCGCCATGCTTGCGGCAGGAGTTCCTCTGTCGGCCGTTGAAAGCAACCCCTCCGCTCCTCTCATCGCCGAAAACGGAATCCCCATCTGGGCGTTTCACGGTAATAACGACTCCGCGGTGGGAGCCGGGCACACTCGCAACATGATCAGCCGCCTCCAAACCGACGGTCTTCAGCCACGGTACACGGAAGTGCCGGGCATGGAACACTCCTCCTGGAGTAACATCTACAATGAGAACCCGACCCACACGGGATTTTACACCGGTGGAGATCCTTCCGAGACAGTGGACATCTTCTATGCCTGGCTTTTCCGCCAACAAAACACAAGACGTCAGCAACCTCCGCCGCCCGTGGAAAGTGTTCGATACAACAGCCGTTTTCTCTTTGATTTCGGCACCTCAGGTCCGACCGGTTCTCCGGACGTGAACGGCAACCACTGGAACAGTCACACCAATCTTGCTCCAGTTGGGGTTCTCTCAACTCAGGCGACGGATTCCACGGGTGATCAGCAGGCGCTGCGGATCTCCGTTCTTGATTCCTTCAACGGCGTTCAGACGGGAGGTGTTTACAACAACTCCGTCTACCCTGGGACAGCGCAGCAGGATACCTGGTGGTCCGGAAACAACGATATAAACCTTGCTGAAAATGAGCAGGCAATGTTCCTGATCGAAGGGCTGCCTCCCAATACCCCATGTGACTTTACTTTCTTCGCATCGAGAACAGGAAATGACAGCGGGCGGGGCCGCCACAGCCGCTATACGATTGGCAGCCGGTACGTTGAGCTCGACGCCAGCGATAACACGGCTCAAACCGCCACGCTCAGCGATGTGTTTTCGACAAACGATGGCAGCATTCAGCTCAAGGTTCATATCAGCCCCGGCAGTGGGTCCCGCTATGCATACCTCGGCGTTTTGGATCTCACCGTTAAGGCCCCTGCGGGCGTCCCGATTGTACTGGATGCCTTCAGCGTTGAGTGAGATGTCAGGATTTAAGTAAAACGCAGCCCAAGAGCAGACTCCAACGGACACTTCCATCAGTCATCCGGATGGAAAGAAACGACTCCGAATGCCTCGAGCCGTTTCATGCCACAACTCTTGAAATTTGAATGGTGCCCAGGAGAGGACTTGAACCTCCACGACCTTGCGGCCACAAGATCCTTAGTCTAAACAAATAATTCCGTCTAAATCATTATTCATCAGTCATTTACACTCAAATCATAAATGCCATGCACCACAATCCTGCACCAAACCGATGGTGTTTTTACCCCTCATCCCAAGGAGTGGGGACGCGAATGTCTTCCGTGCCTTCGGGTGATGTCACGTTGATGACCCAGTCCTTGATTTCCCAGGCATCGAATGACTGGAACACAATGCCCTCCATCCGGAAGGTCCAGACAGCATTCGCTGTGCTCTCGCCGGGGTCGCCATTGACAATGGCCCGAGGCATAAAACTCGTACACCATGGCGAGACGTTTCTCGTCAGGTTGTCAAACTGCCAGAGTTGGTTGAGATCCTGAGACCATGGAAAGCCCGGCCTGAGTTCGTACTCGTGGTGCGCCTTCTGAATGGTGCCGCCGAACGGGGCATCGAACGTCTGTCCGTTGGAGTCGATGTCTCCAACAAGGAGATTGCTCACTTGCCGCATATCCACGGCGGTCAAGGTATCTGTCGGGATATGTTGATCGTCAAAGTCAATGGTTTCGCCTTCAGGGGGCGGATTAATCAGTCCGCGTCCTACCGCACGGTACATGATATTATCCAACCCCTCAATCTGCTTGTCGTGTTGTCCTCTCACGTAGGCGAGGACCGTCTGGTCCGATGCTGCTTGATACTCTGATCCGGCATAGCCCGGGCCGAGGTTCCGAATCGTGCTGGTCACTTGGGACGGCAAGCTCTCGTCTCCCGGGAGGTCGACATCGTAGCCGAATTGTCCGATAAGCTGGAACACATCATATTCCGGCCAGACTGTCCTGTCAGCCGGACCTGTGCCTGTGTTGACTCCATCCCATTGAAGGCCAATCAACCAGTGAGCAAGTAATGCCCGGTCGGGTGTCGTTACGGATTCCGGGGCATGTTCGCTGCTATCAACAAAAGGGATTTGCTTCGGCATGAATGGCGGCATTTGCCTGCCAAGTGAATTCTCGGGCCGTGTACTCGTGAGCGACTCGACAAGATCCAACCACTTTTGAAGATCATAGTGCGTGTTAGTCGTCTCGGGAGTGCCAAAATCCGGAGTGTTGCCTGTCGCTCCCTGTGTCCACTTGTACCTGAATATCAGTTTCCATTCCTCATTCGCTCCGTCCTTGCTGCGCTGCCACAGCGTGGCTCCGTAGGTCTCTCCGGCTTCGAACGCATCCTTTACATCGAAGCTCTCAATCCCCCTCCGCAGTCGCCCGCACTTGACCTCCAGTTTGTATTCCAAACGCTTGACGTTTGTCATTCGCGCGTTGGCTGTGGCGCTGTTGACTGTCAGGACCCCATGCTTTTGGACGAGACGCACCAGCCTTGCCGGTGGCCGGAAACGCATCGTGGGGCCGCTATAGCCTCCGTCTATTTTCAGTCCGGCAGTACGAGCAAAGGTTGAGTTGTTTGCCTTCCCGCTGGAAGCCCACGGAGAGCCATACGTTGGCGGGACGTGACGCTGAAGAAACTTCACGCCGGAAAATCCGGCACCTGGCGACCAGATGCCATCGAGGTTGTCGGGATACCAGCATTCCGCGCCGTAAGGCGAATACTGACCACATCCCATCCAGTAATTGCTTACTTCGGTCGGGGTTCCCATGTCAGGCCAGTTGTCCCAAAACACGTTGGGCTTGTAGTTGTACGCATGAGTCCCATCGTGCCAGAAAACGGAGACTCCGCGCAGGACCGCAGTGTACGTCAGAAACGGAGAGCGAGTAAAATCGATGGTGGCTCCCATGTTCCTCTCATAATCAATCGGTGATACACACGTTGAGACGAGCCAGACCGGATGTTCCGGGTTAGCCCAGTCCAGTCCTTCGTCCTGGGTGAACGGAAAGTCACCCCACGGAACTTGAGAAAAGTCTCTGTTGTGTGGACTATCCACCGTGTCCCATGTCCAACGGAAAGGAGGAGTGGTGGCAGTCTCAAGTATGTAGCTGTTTCTCAGTCTTGGATGATGGATCACCCAAAATGCAACATCCGTCCCCCAGGTCCAGCCTTGAGGGCTGTTGTCGGAAATCCCGGGCACACTCTGTATCGGATTGTTGATGTGATGCTCACTGTAAGAGCCTAATTGGAAGACTGTTATTGTCATCGGCGTTGGGTGATTTGCCGTACTGAGAAGCCACGTACCGGGCCAGATCGCCGCCGTCGATTGATCCTCTACATGCTGCTTGTCTTGTGGGTTATGAGGCGCTGTTCCTCGCTTCACGTCCCCGGAATAGACACCACCCTGCACACACGGCCCGCGTGACATTGATATCGAATCATGCCAGCTCTCTTTCGACTGACCGAACCACGTCACCCCGGCAGTTGTGTCAGTAACTGTGTTGTAGTCCAGTCCGCTGATACGCGCACACGCACATTCTCCAATGGTAGGGCCGGAATAGGGAATCCAGACTGCGGGATCGCTCGGGTCTGCTGGCATCAGCTTGTAAACGCTCCCCCCGCACCGCTCGGATTATATGAAAGCCAGCCATACTCCCCTGCCGAAACAGTTCGTGGCGGCCAAATAGTCAGATCGACAATCGTTGCAATGACAGTAACTTCGTCATTCCAGTCAAGAACGTTCACCGTAACGGTTTGATCAACACCGTTGTAAACCGTGATGATACACTTGTACATTCCTCCCGATCCACCACTCAAAAGAAACGGAATTGGGCTTTCGCCGATCCAAATTGCGATCGCCTTGGTGTCCTGTCCGAGTGTCCGCCCGTCCACTGCACGAACTCCGGCGATTGTATCCACAACCGACCCGTCCGCCCCCAGTAACTGAATCGTATGCACTCCATCGTCGCTTGCCCCTATACTACAACGCCTCATTCGAGACGCTTCACCTGTAATCGTTCCCCGCGCCCGTGCCTCTCGCCGCGCCAGACCGCCATGAGTAAGGGCCTGCTTTAGTTGGAGATCACTTTCCAAACCCATCAGAAGCCCCTCCGCCCTCTTCGCCTCATCTTTTCTTGCTCCTGCGCTGCACGCTCTCCGCCCGGTTCCGGAAGCCCCTCCCTTTTACTCCCGAACGGACTGCCGAACGCGGCGACATCGCGGCGATAGCGATCCCGCTCTCTCTGCTGAGGCGTCTTCACTGGCGAGGGTTTCGATCGACCCTTGCTGCTCCGTGGGCGCTCGCCCTTCTGAAGACTTGATTGCACCTCGTCCGCTGCCTTTCCTCCTGCAGGGGGTGCACCGGACCGCTTCGAGCCGAACGGACTCCCAAAGGCTGCAATTTCGCGTGCTTCCCTTTCACGTTCACGTCGAACCGGAGATTTGAATGCGCCACGCCGTGCAGCTTCGCGGACACGCTGAATCGCTCGCTTTTGATTATGCTTCTCGATCACATCAAGAAACTTCGGATTGATCCCGGTCGATCTTTCCACCTCTGGAACTCTCGCCCCGCTAAACTCCGCCGTTCGCAGGATCTCCGTCGCGACCAAAGGAATCAGGTTGTCTGTATTGAATGTTGTTCCGTGGTCGTTTGTTAGATTGTGCGCGAGACCTTGAACCTGATGCACCCCATAGTCAAAATCGTTTTGCCCAACAAACCTGACAATATCCCCCAGTCTGTAGCCTCCCGTCAAAAACGGTGTGGCTATCTGATAAACGGCACGAATGTCCAGACGCTCCCGCAACGAAGAGTCTCCCAGTTGCTGCATACTCGCTGACAGGTCTCGAACTACAGACTTTGACGTGTAACGTGTCCAACCGGCTGACGTTGTGAAAATCCACACGTCGCCGAAAATATGAGATACCCCATCTTCATCGACGAAATCAAAGTCTTCATTCGTGATCTGTATGTATGCATAACTCTCGTTCGTTATTGAGTCAGAAACTCCCGCTGCCCGCACATCGTCAAAACCAACACGTCCCTGCTTGACACCCGTGTCATACCTCAGCCGTTCCGCCTCCACTGTCAGAGTCACACCTACCTCTGCCAGTGAGTATACGTCAACAATCTCTCCTTCCGAAATACTTTGCGACACCAAACTAACAGCAGGTTTGCGTAGACGGAACCGATAGTTCTCCGGCTCGAATTCAACGCCCTCCAGCAGTGTCGGTGACGTTGCCGCCGTGGATCCCCAGGACTTCGTTGTTGGATTATACGCTGGAACTCGCCGCATCATCCAAAACTGAACATCCAGCTTTCGTCCGTCTGCGGTTTCCAGCGCATTATCGCGTCCAATAACATACTTTCGCAAAACATCCGGCAACTTGAACCATCTACCAACCCGCGCCTTTTCTTCAGTAAACTCGGACCGTGTTCCATCTCCCGCCTTACCACTCTCGTTTCCCCGCAACGTGCCTTCCGGGTTCGACAACACCGCAGGCTCAAGTCCGGAATCCCAGTCTTTGATCAAAGGCGCGGATGGGTGCCCCGTGCTCACGCTGATCACAAACTTCTTTGGTGCACCGAATGCGACAAGCCGCGTCAGTACGTCATCCGTGTTGTACTCATGGGTTATTCCCAACACGTTCGAGCCCAGTGCAGCCTGCCCCACCCGAGCCACTCGCACCGTCTTGGCTCTGCCGCTTGCTGGCCCCAACTCAAAGAAGCGCAGGTATGTCTTCCCTCCCGGCCTGAAATCCTCGGCAAACGTGATGTTGCCCGTCATCGCCAGAAGCTTGTTCAATACCGTCTTCAGTGAATACTGTTCAAATACAAGATCGCCCATTGGAAAGTTATTCCACGAAGCCGACAGTATCGACAATGAACCCAGCTTGATCGTGGAACGAACCTGCGAGGCCAGGGATCCACCCCCACCCCGCCATGTCTTCCCCTTGCTGCTCCAGATGTCCCGAAGAATGGATTTCAATGTCCATCCAGTCTCCACAGGTACACCACCTCGCAACGCTCGCTCAGGATATTCGGCAACGAAATCACCATCGAGCCCGTCACCCACAAACCAACCGTCACTCAGGACCTTCATCGCCGAGCCCGCTTCCAGGCGGATCATGTTCTCGCCAATGTCTCCTGCCGGCCGAATGATATACCCATGAAACAGCAACGGCCTGCTCCGCGGATAACCGTACTCAACCGTAACCGGAGCCCCTGTCAGCCAGTCCTTTTTGGAATCCCAAAGACTCCCGGGAATCTCCAGCGAAGCCGAGGTTCCTGCAGTGCCCAACCCGGGAACAACCTGAGTACAATAAAAGTCCGAACGCCTCCGCCCACGAATGTACAC
This sequence comes from Candidatus Sumerlaeia bacterium, assembly GCA_028284075.1. Taxonomy (GTDB): domain Bacteria; phylum Sumerlaeota; class Sumerlaeia; order SLMS01; family JAHLLQ01; genus JAJFLJ01. The sequence continues at coordinate 6,828 of JANQSL010000244.1, forward strand.
CCGTGAATAGATCCTCGGAACGACCGTCGTGTTTTGTACCTGCAACACCGGCATCAGGTCGCGGCCCCCGAGATCGATCCCGTCAAAGAGGGCGCCGTCGCATCGGGCACGCCTTCTGTGAGGTCCGTGTTAATGGTCTCATCCACGCCATTACTTGCCCGAACCGTGAAGTAACGCGTTCCGGGATACGCACTGGAGGTCCAGGTGTATTCGAGCAACCCGGTACTCGTTACCGCCGGTTGAACTACGTCCGGAGTAACAAAAACCGGAGTTGAGAAATCGGAGTTGGAGTAAATACGGAACTCTGTGCAGTCCTTGCCACTGTTCCAGTCATATTGCCAACGCAACTTAAACGTCCCGCCAGCGGATGGGGCGACCTCCACCATTTCCGGATTCGCAATCTCAACGGTTGTTTTCGGTCCCGACGTGTCCACCGACAACAACACAGCCGATTCACTCACCCGACCCGCTGTGTCTTTTGTTAGAATACGGAACTTCCATATCCCCGAAACCGTCGGTGTGAATGAGTGACTTGTGGCTGCAGCCGCCTTCGTTACCCAGGCACCTGTCTCAATCAATCGATCCCGCAGGATCCCAAAGGTGTTGGAGAAGTTTGAGAAAATGAGAACCGCCGCCAGATCAACATCCCCCGGCAGCGTCCAGGAGAGCGTGACCTCCACACCATCCCATACCACCTCCGCGTTGATCACCTCGCCGGGCCGATGCACGATCACCATTGTCTTTTCCGTTAGCTTGCCTGACTCATTGTCGGCCGCATCGATCGCAGCGATCGTAAACGAAAATGACCCCTCCAATAGTTCCTTGCTGACGAACGCTACGGGCGGACCAATACGAAAGATGAATTCGTCGTCCACATCGTATTCCGATGGATCGTCCTCAAAAACCACCGTAACACCGAAATCCAACAGATACACCCCGCCTGCAGCAAATGGCCGCGATGCAGAGAAAGAGCCCGCCAAATTGTGAGAGAATCCTCCATCGGGTTCAATACGGAGGGTGAATTCCTCATTGGTATCAGTGCCCCCCCAGGTTCCTCCGATCGACACACGCCCGCTCCCGGATCCTGCCGTTGCTCCCTCGAGGAACTTCGGATGCACGGCCACCCCCTCAACCGTGTCCAAAAGAGTATCGGCCACACCGCTCCCTTCGTTCCAATAGACCTTGTACCCTACACAGTCCGGGCTCCCCGAAGCGGGCCACGTTAGGTACGCTCTCTTCCCGTAGGGCCGACCGTGCAGGTCCGGAATCTTTCGAACGTTTGGGCGAAAAGGAATAACCTCGAACCGATAGGCACCGTCCTCCAGTCCCGCCACCTCGTAAGAGGTTTCTCCAGCCGTCATAACGGCAAGCAAATCGCCGTTTACCGCAAGAGCCAGAAGATGTTCCGAATCCGGAGCGCGTTCATGTACCCAGGATACAGCTGCACCACCCGGAACCCCCACTGCCGCGAAGTCGACAATCCGCCCGTCCAGCGCACCCTCTCCAACAAATTGAGCCCCATACATTCCCGAGCCGAACATACATCACCCTCGATTTTGTAAAAGAGGCAGAACCAGTTGAATCACGATATTGAGGATGGTTGGAATGATCGTAACGATGGCACCGACAATCCAACGCGTTCGCCTTTGGGACTGTTGGATCTCGCGATGATTGTCCGTCACCTTCATTTCAACACAGCGAACCGCCGACTCCACACGTTCGAGTCGCCCCGGACGGCTCCCGCCAAACAATTCTTTGTCCGTCCGGCGAATCCATTCCTTCATCGTCGCCACATCCTTTTCGAGTTCGCTCATTGCTTTCTCACCCATGGATGAACTATTTATTCACGGTGCAGTAGTGCTTGCCGTCGATAAATCGCCCAAGTCTAAATATCGTAAATTCACACCATCGTTGAACACGATATAAACATGGTCGCCCTTCATGTGGAAACGGCATTCAGTGTTTGCAGTCAGATCGGAGAGTGACGGATTTGTTGTCTGCTCGGAAAGATAGACACCCTCCACCTTGACGTGATCCGTGATTTTAACCACACCTGCGGAGTCTCGCTCTAACTTTGTGTCGATGGCTCCGGATGCCGCTGACGTTGAACTCCATCCGAATTCCGCGTTGTCTTGAAGGCTTAGGAGATTGTTCCACATGACAGCCCAACTCGTACCCGCCGGAGTACCAAAGACAGTCTGACCAGTTAGGTTTCGAGTGATACGGTTCTTGGCAGCAGTTCCACCAAATTGGTACCCGCCAATGCTGGGACTGTCCGATTGCTCGATAAGAAGAGGCTCGGAGGCTGTGCCCGACACTGTGGTGGTGCCGTTTATAGTGAGCGAATCAGTGGCAAGTTGCATGAGATTCGGATCTACAGACGGACCGATCCCTCCACCGTTGACCCGCAAGTCGCCATCCACTGTTGCAATCCCGGTCGTTGTTGTGTCCGCATTGAAAGTCAAATCATCGGGAGATACTTCGATTGCGTCGGGGTCACTGGGATGCCCGACAGACTGCACCAGGATGCCGTTGTGCTGGTTGGATGTTCCCCCAATCTGGAGCCACTCTGTCCCTTCCATTAGCAAAAGTATGCCTTCACCCTCGGACAGCGTGACAGTGTTAGCCCAAAGATTCAGAGCGCTAGACGCGAGAACGGCCTTGTCCTGCAACGTCAGCGTAAAGGTGGGACTGACGTTATAGACGTATGCAAATGTCCCATCTGTTTCAAGGGCAATGGTGGGAGTGGCCGTCATTGTTAGATTGGATGACGGTGTAAGCGCTGTAACAGCCAGCGCATTGAGATCGATAGTCGTTCCAGCCGCCGCAACATTGACGGCTCCGTCAGCCTCCAAGGAAAATTGACCGGAAGCCCTGAGCGAATTTGACCCAATTACTACCCCTCCGGTGATGCTACCTTCGGCAACGAAATCTCCGTGATCATCCAGTTTGAATCTTAACGTATCGGGGCCAGCATTGATCTCCAGTTCGGACGTGTCGCCATTCCAAGTAAATGTCACTGTCTCTCCGTTGTTGGAGAGTATCAGGCTGGAGAAGATCGGCGTGCCAGTCGGTCCAATATCCGCGCCTACAACACTATCCAGCCAGGCAAAATCCGATTCCTGAATGACCTCGCTAACGCCGTCAAGGTTCGTGTCCAACTCGATTTGCGTTTCGTCCCACCTTGTCTTGTTACCGTCGCCGTTGGATTCCATGTCAATTCCGCGCATCGGAAAATCATACCCAATCTGGGCTCGCCCGATACCCACCATTGCAAGACACACCAAACACCACAACACGCGCTTCATCATCAGGCCGTCCTCTTCCAGAAAATACGCGCTACGGGATCGACATGACCCCCGGCACTACTTACCCACAACAAAGCCTCTTGCGACGTGTTCCGCGTGAAAGGCGTACCGTTCCAAGTCTCCACCAACCCACTTGAACGTTCTGAAATTGCAAGACTCGCTTCCAGGTAGTTCACAGGAGGAGCCCCATGCGCCACGGCCAGTCGAACCGTTGTGGTTCCAGTTGGGGCAAATACCCCCCCGATCGTTCGGCAAAACAGTTCAATCCCGACAGGCTGCCACGTTCCATAAGTAACTGCGGGACGAATCGGCCACGCGGCATTGCCGTCGCTCGCCACAACTGGCTTGCCAGTCCAGCGATAGCAATCCTTGCGAGTCTCAATCTGCACAGCCCTCAACTCCGCCTGCACCTTGTTCGCCAGGTATGCCATCACGGCCGAGCCATGCCCCGTGTATGATGCCCGGACCACCTTGTTTGCATCCGCTACGTTGAACTCCAACAGACCCGTCTCCATTTCGATACCAACCTGCCCAACACCCACTGTTTCACCATACGGCACGTTGTCTCGCGCTTCGAAACCACCGCCCGGATCCACCTCGATTATTACGCCCGGCTGCTCCAGCGGCACAAGATCCAGACTTAGCCTGTACTTTCCCTCACCGTCCGCAATAGGTGGGACTGTACCTGTTTCATTTGAAATCGTGTATCCGTTATCATTGCGGTTCCGCACATTGACTATACTCGTCAGCGCGGCAGGAAACTCCACCGTGATATCGGTAATGTCGTTGTTCCAAACAAACATTCAGTAATCCTCTACCGCATCACGGATACTCACGAAACAACAACTCACTTGTGATCAAATACAGATCACCGTTTGTTTTTTGTGGCTTCTCGAACGGTGTCCAACTCACCAGTCGGCACTTCGAAAATGTGCCGTGGTCCGGAACCACCAGATCCCCCACCGCGATACTGTTTACACTTGCCAGAATGTCGCGCACCGTCCCCACCGTCGATTTCCAGACAAGCGTGACGAGATGATCCGTGGTTTCCTTATTCCCTTCTTTGAGCCAGTACCCCGTTCCCAGCGGGGCCGCTTTCTCGATCGCTTGCACGGTGGGCGGTCCGCCGGGATCCATCCACCACGAGGCCCCGTTTACACCCATCTCCAAGAGGTCCACTCCTCGAAAGGTCACCTTGTCCCCCATTTCAATTCCGTACCCGTGGCGATACGTCCCTCATTCGGACCGGATCCCGGCTGTCATGCTGAAAGACAATTTTCGGCACCTGTGCCCCATGCCTGAGTGCCTGTTGCAGCATCTCTTTCATCAAGCGCTCACTTTCCTTTCGCGCCTCCTCTTCAGCCTTCCTTCTGTCTGCCTCGATCGCCTGCTGCGAAACCAAACTGCGCGGTGGCGCTGACGATGGCCCTTCTGCTTCTGCCGCACGTCTTTCCGATTCGATAATCTGACGCCCTTCCTCAACATCGCGACGCGCCCCTTTCACAGCCGCGTCCAACGCCTCCTCAAAATCTGTGCGTCCCCGCCCCGTGACAATTCCCAGGGCTTCTGCCAGGGCCGCATCGGCCTCTCTCTGAGTGGGCAGACGGAGGTTGGTGAGAAAGTCGAATCCCTTTTCAAATAGGTTCCGTGTATCCAAATCGGGATTCAGTTCGGCAAAGGTCCTGCGATTCGGATCTCCGGAAAAAAGACCGCCAAAATCACGAAAGGCTTCATAGGATGAAAGAAAACGCGTGAAATTTCCCGTAACACTATTCAAAAGGCGATCTATAACATCTTTAAACGTTTCCAGAGATTGGGCCACAAGTCTCAGATTTTCATCCATTCCAACCGCTTCCCACTTCGTCAGCAACGCATCCACTGACACCAACATATTATCCATTTTCGGAAGGATAAAATCACCAATTCGGCGTTGGATCCGCTCAAGCGTCGCATCCATCCGGGCACTTGGATTCGTTAAGCGAGCCGCCGCTCCCGCAGTCAGTTCCTGCAAACGAGTGATGGCCGCGAGTGCGTCCCTTGTTCGCGAACCGGAAGCTTCGATATCAATGCCGATCTCCCGCAGTGATTCCACGCGGCCGAGAGCCGCCTCCAAAACCTTCTTCGAGGCTGATTCCAGATTGATTCCGAATTGTGCCGCAACATCGGCCGATAAGGATGTCAGCGACTTCGCCTGTTGCTCCTCAAAACCACCCGCCAAAAACCGGGACAGTGTATTGTTCAAGTCGGTTTGGCTCACACCGGCCCCACTTGACAAGCCACGGGAAAACTGTTCCAGACCGGGAATATCCCGTCCACCTGCACCGCGAACACGTTCCATCGAATCTGCAAATTCGCGGGCAACATCTCGTGCATTCAGGAGATCCCGAACCAGCTTCCCTGCCGCCAGACCAACAACCAGATTCCGAATATTGAACAATTGCCGGGAAAATCCCGCAATGCCTCCGCCAACCGATTTGGAGAGCGAATTCATTTGCTTCCGAACATTATCCAGAACGCGCTTCATTCCGCGCTCGAACGGGTTCAGCGCATCGGGTCCAAGTCCCGACTTGGTGACACGCTGTGCATTCCGAATCCCTCGCCGCCACAAATCCAGATCAAACGAGAGACCGAGTTCTGCGCTTTCAGAAGCCATCTAACGATTAAACCTGTTGAATTCTTTAACCAGCCTCTGCTGCTTCTCTGGATCTTTCTCCCGCCGAATCCGTCCCGCTAGAACGATCAAACTCACCTGAAGTTGTCTCCGCTCCTTCTTCTTCTCGCGGTTCTGCCAGATATCAACCGACTTGCCGTGCTTTGCCAGCTCCAGCAGGAACGCTTCCTCCATGTCCGCGATCGTCAGCCGTCCCGCTTCCAGGTCCTCCCGAACTGCTGCCGGTGACATCCCCCATACCGTTGCACAGAGCAGAATCCTCCGGTGCATCCACCGCATTGCTAGGTTCGTCGGCTTCGCGAAACATCGCATCGCAAATCAATGCGATCACCTCCTCGTCTTTGGTTTGAACCAGTTCGAGGATTTCATTGATCTCTTCCGCTGAATACGAAGGCTCCAGACTGATCCGAATGAGAGATGCCAGGGCACGCGTTCCCAACGGGCCGGGATCCGTCTGCAGGATTGCATACAGTTCCGCGGTTCGCAGCGTCTGCGGAACCGTTGAAAACTCGTACTTATTGCCGTCGCTGAGATGGATTATTGTCATGGACCCGCCGCCACCGCTTCGAAGGTCTGAGTCGGATCCGCCGTATCGCCGGGAAACCGTGAGAGCCGGAACGTGATCTCGATTGAAACAGGGGCATCATTCTCGTTTTCGTTCGCCACTTCGGCAATGTCTTCAATCACTGCCTTCGAAAGCGTGCTCTTGAATTGATCGCCCTGCTTTGCACCTCCCGTATCAATGGCAGCTTCGAGCAACAATTCCACCGCCGTATGCTTCGACCACCTCTTGAAGCCAGCATTCGCCAGCACGCTTCCATCGGTTGTCCGAACGCGAATATAGCCATCAACAGGCCCCTGGTAGTGGCCACGGACACGCGCATTGCCGCTCAGAAACGCCACGGCTTCAGTCTCATCCTTGAAGCCGTACCCCATGATCTTTCCAAGGGTTGTTTGCGTACCGCCGTCCGGTGTTGTTTTCAAACTGATGGCTCTTGCGATTTCTTCCAAAGCCATAAGAGTGCACTCCTGCGAGCAAGATACACCCTATAGTCCCACCTGGCACCCTGATCGTTCCCTCTTACAGTCGAATCAGTTCGCCACGATTGTTGGAATTGAGAGAGTCAACGATCCCACAAACAGGTTGTTACCCATCGGATCGAACACATCCCCGTCCAGCCACGTCACCTGTGATGTAAACACCTTCAAGGCAATCAATCCACCCAGGTTTGGATGCCCCCTCAGAACTGTCTTCAGATTTTTCCTCATCTCCGCAATGCGCTTTCGCGCATCCAGCTTTGCCTGTGTTCGAACTCGCCCTGCATCGACAATCAGGATCGGCACCTCAAACACCTGGCGCCGTTCCAAATAGTTCCAATACTCATCGCTCGCCAGATCAGGGAATGTCACCACGATGAACGGTGCCGCCTGCTTCATCTGACCGTCTCCCGGGCGCTCCGCCAGCACACTCAGGGTTCGCGTATCCCCGGAAACCTTGATCGACGAGACACCATCCTCAATCAACCCCTTCAATACTGCCTGAATCGTTTCCTCATGACTTGCCATCAGAAACCGGACTCCCTGGCAATCAACTGTGCTTCTTCGGCAACACTCTTCTCCACATCTGATACGTCCGATCGCCGCCAGACGAATAACAGACGCCGCGGAATTCCTCGTGACCGCACCTCCTTGCGGCCGCCCTTCCCGGCAAACTCGAACCCGCCCGCGACACGGCGCCCGAACCCGTAGTTGAGGTTACGGAAAATCTTCTTCTGCACCGTCGCCGGAGGGCGCTTGCCACGGGCCGGACCAAACGTGCGGATCGACAACCGGGCAATCAGCCGCCCCGGTGTGATCTTGAATCGAACACCCTTTCGCGTTCCCTCTTTCATAATCGGACCTTGCGACAACGCCTTCAAGGTTCGTCCGGTCCGCACCCATTTTCGTAGATCCTGCCCGCGTCGTGCTTTTTGCGCTGCATACCCCGGCGACAGGTCCGGCCACGCCCCTTGCAACTCGGAAATCATTCGCCGAAAGCCACCCATCAGCTTTGGACGAAACGCTGCCGCACCCACACGAACGATGTTCGCAAACTCACGCGTTTTGTAAAACGCCCGATCCACCTTGCGAAAGTTCGCCCGAGCCATCTTCTCCCCTACCGCTTGCGATAGATATCGTAGTGATCCGCCGGAGCCGTCCCCAACTGCCCGACCATCCGATAGAAACCACGATCCCCCGGCCCCGTCTCATGAATCAGCCTCAACTTGTCCAGCACGGGCACCGACTGCAGCCGGTTCAACGATTGAAACGTGGTGTTTTCCCAGTCTGTAAAGCGCTCCACACCGTCCACGCTGGAAAAGAACGCAAACTGCCTCGAAACCTCCACGGCCGCCAGTGTGAGCGCTGCCTCTCGTAACCCCAGCGCCTCCCTGGCACCCGTGTGTGCATACTCAGCAACAACGCAACGACCCTTCGATAGACCCTTGGTGAGTGTGATTACCCCCGTGTCCGCTGCCAGAGAGAACTCTGCCGCGTCCAACGCCAACGAATCGTCCCGCGCATCCCACCCTACCGAGTTCAGGGGGAAGTCCACGTATAGTTTCAGAGTCCCGTCCGTAACCGGGAACAGACCACACTGCAACGCCGTCTGCCCCTCCGATGCGTGCGAGGTCAAAACCTCGCCTTCCACATACGTCAACAGCGACTGATACCGTTGCGGCAGCCGCATCAGAACAAGATCCTCTGCCATGTTCAAGATATCAACAGCACGATCCTCTTCCAAATCCTTTCCCACCCCGACCTCAAACGTAAACTCCGCATTCGAGGGAACCAGCTTCGCCTGCAAGTCGCTACCGGTCAGACCAAACAGCGTGCTCGGCATCAGACGCCTCCGACCTTGTGCACATCGGCGCTTTGCCGCGTCGCAACCGGATCAGCCCTTGGCGACTCCTCCGGCGCGGAGGAGTAAGTGTCCACGTTTCCCTGCACGATCAGGAACACAAGACCGATCAGGCACAACGTCACGATCTTCACGAACTGCACCTGCACCTCCAGCGCATCTTCGGGGGCGGGCAGAAAGTAGATGAACCCGGCGACAACGCCAGCGATCCAGAACTTGCGACTGAGAAACTTTCCAAACAGCTCAGGCATCGTACACCTCTCAAAACAAAATCGGGGCGAACCGTCTCTGCCGCATCAACGCCAACGATTCGCCCCTTCGGTCAATGGGTTCGGATGAGTTACCGCGGTGCGCCCGGAGGCTTCGGAGCGCCTGCAGGCTTCGAACCACCCGCGGGTTTCGGTGCGCCCGGAGGCTTCGAACCACCCGCGGGTTTCGGCGCCTTTGCCATTAGCTACCGGCCTCCGTGGATTCGCCTTCGTCGCCATCTTCCGATGGAGCCGACTTCAGTTTCTCCATCTCCAGTTCGTGCCTTCGCTGTGCCTCGCGGTCCCCGTAGTAACCGCCTGCTGCATCTTCCGCCGTCAACAATGCACCCCCTGGTGCTAGCGCTTTCAGACCCCGATCCACTGTATCCTCAACAGCCTCTACAATCTGCTGCTGAGTCATCTGGTCCCCTCTGATTGCATCTGCCAGCGCGTTTGCCTCCGCAGTCCAGTACATCTCAAACTCCTGCGTCAGGGGAACCTGCTGGAGATCCTGTGCGGCCGCTTCCGAGAGCATCTTCGTCACGACTTCAACAATCTCAGCACTCAACGGCACGTCCGCCGTTGCGAAAGCCGAAAGGATCTTTTCCGTCGCAGTGATTGCCGTGTTGAGCGCACTCGCCTGCTGATACGTATGCTTCGCGATCACGCTTCCATTGTTACCCATCTTCTTCTGCTCAAACAAATACTCCTGCGCGGGAGCCATCGTTTGGTTTCCTTCGCCATCAACCACTTCCACATTGGTGCGGACGCGGCTCTGGCTTTCCGGCGTAAACACTTTCGACGCACAGCCCGTGAGCCACACCAACGCCAGCATCAAAACCCATCCGTGGAATCTGTGGAACTTCATTGGATCACCTCCGCAAACATCGTCAAAGATTCAGTCCCGCACAAATGGGCGAAACTCGGTCGAACTTATAACACTGTCAAATCGCCCTGAGCTGGTTCAGAGCCTTCAGGCGTTTTCCCCGAATCCGAAGGAGTCGGTTTATTCCCCTTGTCCGCCGGATCCTTTTTTGGAGGCGGATCCTCTTTCGCCTTCTTCGGCGGCTTCGTCAGCGGCCAACGCTGCTTGTAGACAGCCAGATTCGGGTGATCTTCATTCACCTCCACCACTTCGCCGCTCTTGTTCCAAAACCTCAATGTTTTCGGCATCGTTGCACTCCCACATGGGTTGAAAATCTGATCTCTTGTCTGTTTTCCCCTAGTCTCGCTCTCTCGCAAAAGGACCGGAATCGCTCATCCCGAAACGATCCCGGCCCCGGGGAGGGAGGAATTCTCTTACGGGTTCTCCAGAATTCGCATACCCAGCTCAGGCTGTATCGCCTTCGCGCCGCACAGCAGATCCAGAGACATCACGTTCTTCTTTGCGTTGTTGTCCCAGTCCGTCACGACACGAATGGCAAGCCCCTCTGCTTTTACGATTTCACCTTTCGCTCCACCCATCGGCAAAGCAAGAGGCACAACAGCCAGTGCCAGGGCATTCGGATGGAAGGCGAGGTTGGCCTTATGACTCGTCTTGATTGTGATCGCCTTGTTGTCCGGGAAACCGCCCGCGGGCGCTGCCGGATAGAACGAAGCCCCTGTGATCGCACCACCCGCTGCCGTTGCATCCGCCGTGAACACAAACTGACCTTCAACGTCTGCCACCGTGAACAGATCGCCTTCTTTGATCGTTTCGGTGCCAACGCCGCCATCGATGTTCATCGTCGTTGCACCTTCGGCAACCGCACCGTTCACGACCGGTGACCCTGCCGACAACGTGCCTGCAGTGTGTGTCTGGACCTGCTGATCCATCCACCAGTCATAGCCAAGATTCCGGCCAACGCTCGCGTCTCGCAGCGCCGAGCCTGAATCACCGCGTGCATCCGCACGATGGAAAGCCTCGATTCCCAGCAGAGTCGCCTTGGCTGTTGGCGAGATCACGGCGTTGCGCCCGGCAACCGGGACCTTGTTGTTATCCAGAACTGTCGAACCTGTGGCGATCTTCGCCACAGTATCGGGAAATGCCATCGAACCTGCATCGTGGAAATACGGAATCCCGACATACCGCCCGAGCGCGTACCCGTTGACGGCCTCCGCCAGTGCCAGAACTTGAGGGGCGATCACACGTTTCGAAAGCTGATCCAGTTCCAGCGTCAATTCCCTCGATGTGATTTCCACTGAACAAT
>JANQSL010000266.1 GCA_028284075.1 Candidatus Sumerlaeia bacterium
CCTCTTCGGATGGAGCTCATGACGAAGATTCGCTTTCCGGCATTCGCGGGGTTTGGATCACCAATGTTGACAGCGATGTCCTGACAAGCCGGCGGAAAATCGCCGAGATGATGGATTTTCTGGCGAAGCATAACTTCAATGTCGTTTATCCCGTCGTTTGGAACGGCGGCAGGACATTGTACCCAAGCGACGTCATGCAAAGAGAGACGGGTATCCGTATTGATCCACGCTACGAGGGTCGTGATCCGTTGCAGGACGTCATTGTGGAAGCCCATCGTGTGGGTATTGAAGTTGTTCCATGGTTCGAATACGGATTCGCGGATTCCTACGCCATCACGGAGAACGCCCCTCTCGGACCACTGCTTCAGAAACATCCTGACTGGAAGGCTATCGACTCCGACGGAAACCTTGTGGAGAAAAACGGTTTTCGCTGGATGAACGCGTTCGATCCCGATGTTCAGGAGTTTCTTGCCAGTCTCGTTCTTGAGGTCGCGGCAAAGTATGACATCGATGGTATTCAAGGCGACGATCGCATGCCCGCCCTGCCGACCCTCGGTGGGTATGACGAAAAAACCATGGCTCGCTACGAAGCGGAATTCGGCGTCAGGCCGCCGAAGGACATCAAGGATCCACAGTGGGTGAAGTGGCGCGCGGATATCCTGTCGGACTGGTTTGCCGATCTTCGCAGAAGGGTGAAGGCTGTTGATCCCAATCTCGTGATCAGCAGCTCACCGAGTTATTATGACTGGTCTCTTTATGAATATCTCCAGGACTCCCACGCATGGACAACGCGAGGTCTTGTGGATTCGATTCATCCTCAAGCCTATCGATATGATGTTCCCGCATACAGGAGTATCGTGGATGATTTTGTCGAAAACCAGTTCACCCCCGAGCAGCTCAATCTCCTTGCACCCGGTATCCTGATCAAACTCGGCTCTTATCGTATTGCGGCGGAAGACCTGCGCCAGTGTATTGCCTACAACCGTGAAAACGATATCAATGGTGAGGTGTTTTTCTTTTACCCGGGTCTTCGCGAAAACGACAATGAACTGGCAACAATGCTTCACGAGAACTTCTATCAGTCTCCCGCGAGACTTCCTTATCGTGACAGCCGTGAATGGCGCCCGGAAGGCGTTGTTGTCCAGATCGACAATTCTCAACTCGTCGGGGGATGGCAACAGCACCCTGGAATTGCGGAATTGCGGCAGCTCCGCGGTTCGACGGGGGGAGGGACGGTGACCTACGACGCAACGGTTGATCGTGCCGGTGTTTACGACGTGCTGACGTGGCTCAGGACGGGTCCGGACCATACAGCGCAGTCGACGTTTACAGTCGACGGGTCCGGTGAAAGAAACATCGATCAGTCCCTTCGCCTCAACGTTGGATGGAATTCCATTGGTCAGGTAAAGCTCGAACCTGGAACACACACCGGACTCGTTACGCTGACGGCGACGGAGGAGAGTCGTGATCGCGTGACGTTCGCCGGACCCGTGATGCTGCTGCTCAACCGCAAGGAAACAACAAAGGCCGGTCTGTGATCCGAACGCGGAGATTCCTGTGTGGTCGTGCGATTGCACTGATTGCGTTAGCGGTTACGTGCCTGCCGGGAGTGACCAAAGCCGCGTCGAAGGAGGAAGCGAAAGTCGTTCTCCGATTTTGGAATCAACTCTCCTTCGATCCGGTAAAATCCATTATTCAGGGGATTGTCGACGACTTTAACGACCGGCACCCGACGATTCATGTCGAGACTCTGCACAGTTCGCAACTTCCACAGAAGCTCCTGACTGCCGTTGCGGGGCGTGTGCCGCCGGACGTTTGCATCTATGACCGATTTCGAGTCGCCAACTTCGCTCAGCGCGGAGCGTTGGAGCGGCTTGATGAACTTGTCCGGGTGCAGGGAGTTCGTTCGGAGGACTTCTTCCAGGTCTGTTGGAACGAGTGTCTGTACGACGGCCGTCTTTATGCCGTTCCCTTCAACACTGATGTTCGTGTTTTGTTCTACAACAAGCGGATGTTCCGCGATGCGGGTCTCGATCCGGAACGTCCTCCACGAACCTGGGACGAGCTTCGGAGGTATTCCGAAAGGCTTACCACACGGAATGACGACGGTTCGCTTCAAACCGTGGGGTTTGTACCATTCATTAACTTTGGCAATACATGGCTCTATCTGTTTATCTGGCAGAACGGCGGTGAAATCCTGTCAGAGGACGGCCGAACCGCACTGATTGATTCATCAGAAAATGTGGCGGCACTGGAGTGGTGCCGGGATTTTGTCGATTTCTACGGAGCAAACAACCTGCGGTCTTTCCAGGCCAGTACCGCGGTCAAGGAACTGGAACCTTTTTTCGTTGGTCGTACGGCCATGCTTGGCGAAGAGGTCTGGATGCTGACACGCATCAAGCGCTACGCGCAGGACCTGGACTACGGGATGGCACCGCTTCCATGGCCCGAGAGCGGCAGGCGCGCCTCCTGGTCCGGCGGGTTTTCGATGATTGTTCCGAAGGGAACGGCTCATCCGGAGGAGGCCGCCGAATTCATTGCACACATGACGAGCCGGGAGATTCAGCAGTCCTTCGGTGAATCCGCCTTCCAGCTTCCCGCGAACAGGATGGCGGTGGATTCCGAATTTTATCAGAAGCCGGAGTGGTCGGCATTCATCAATGAGATGGAGCATTCCCGGTATCGTCCCACATCGCCGGCGGGAGCCTTCATTTGGGATGAGCTGTCGCGAGCGTGGGAGAGTGGAGCGGGCGGAGGGATGGAGCCGGCGGAGGCTCTCCGCCGTGCCCGGCGCAACGTACAGGGAGAGCTCGATCGTATCCATGCCCATGAGGCACGACCGCTGGTGAACTGGACGTATCCGACGCTCGCTCTCATCGCGGTGTTCCTGGCGGCGATTCTCGGGCGTGGGGCCGTTTCAGCGAAAAAAATTCGCACGCTCACTCTTCACCGGAAGGAAGCTTTTGCCGGTTACCTCTTTGCACTTCCCGTGATGATCGGTCTTCTCACGTTTACGCTGGGTCCCATTGCCGTTTCGGCGGTCTACAGTCTTTGCGACTACGATGTCCTGAGACCGGCCCGGTGGTTCGGCTTCGGCAATTACAGGAAGATGTTTGCAGCGGACCCGCTCTTCTGGAAGTCGCTCTGGAACACTCTCTATTATACGATCCTTGCCGTTCCCGCCTCGGTTGCCGGTTCCCTTGTTCTTGCCGTTATCCTGAACAACAAACTTGCTGCACGAGGCATCTGGCGCACGCTGTTTTACATGCCTTCCATCGTCCCGATCGTGGCTCTTTCGATGCTGTTTCTCTGGCTCTTCAACGGCGACTTCGGCCTGTTCAACGTGGTGTTGAACGCCGTTGGCATTCCCGACGTGCATTGGATGGCGAGCCCCGCTGTTGTCAAAAACTCCCTTGTATTGATGAACATGTGGACGGTTGGCGCAGGGATGATTATCTTTCTGGCGGCGCTCCAGGGTGTACCCCGTTATCTTTATGAATCCGCTCTCATTGACGGTGCAGGCGCGGTTCAGCGCTTCTTCACGATCACGGTTCCCATGATTTCTCCAGCGATCTTCTTTATGATTGTGATCAACACGATCAACTCTCTTCAGATTTTTACTCAGGCGTTTTTAATGACCCGGGGAACGGGTGAGCCGGAGAATTCCACCCTGTTTTATGTTTTCTATCTCTTCCGTCAGGGTTTCGAGTATTTCAACATGGGCTATGCCGCTGCCATGGCATGGATTATTTTTCTAATCATTCTGGTCATTACCATCGTTCAATTCCGTCTTTCGAAGCGGCTGGTTTATGAGGAGTCACAATGAATCGGCTGACTCCTTTTCAGAAAATTGTCAGCTACGGTCTGTTAACGGTCTTTACGCTGGTTTTTCTCGTGCCGTTTCTTTGGGTTTTCCTGACATCCATCAAAGCCGATCGCGACACCTTTACGCTCCCCCCGAAACTCTTTCCCGTCGCCATGACGGTGGAGGAATACGACACCGCGCAAAAGGCGGGTGAGCTCAGTCCGATTGTCGCGACCTATGGCTTCGCTCCGACAGCGGAGCACTACCGCCGCGCCTTTGTCGAGTTCCCGTTTCTTCCCTACTTGCGTAATACCGTCATTATCGTTTTTGGAACAACCATTGGAGTGCTTCTCTCCTGTGCCGCGGGTGCCTACGCATTCGCCTGTCTGCGGTGGCCGGACCGGGGATGGATTTTCGGACTCGTTATCGCCACGATGCTTTTGCCGTTTCAAGTCACTCTGATTCCCCAGTTCATGCTTTTTCGCTCTCTTGGCTGGGTTAACACATCCCTTCCATTGATTGTTCCCTTCTTTTTTGGCGCTCCGTTCTATCTGTTTCTGCTGCGGCAGTTTTTTGTGACACTTCCACGCGACCTCTTCGAGGCGGCACGCATCGACGGCGCGGGCGAACTGCGTATTCTGACGCAGATTGTCATTCCGCTCTCAAAGCCCGCTCTGATTACCGTCGCTTTGTTTGCCGCGATGATGGCATGGAATGACTTCTTCGGGCCGTTGATCTATCTTTCGAGTGAAAACCAGAAGACGCTTGCCGTTGGCTTGCAGGGGATGGTCAGCGAGTACATGAGCGAATGGGGTCTTCTTATGGCCGCGGGAACCGTGATGATAGTTCCCATCGTGATCCTTTTCTTCATTGCCCAGCGCTACTTCATCGAAGGCATCACGATGACGGGTATGAAAGGATAAGGTGCCGGTCTCGAGAACCCTCGAACCCTTATTGTGAAAGAAGTTCTCTCAGCATGCCTTCGCATCGCCACAACGCTCGTGGAACGTGGAAGCAGCCCTTGTAGGCGCCTCCCTTGAAGCGGTGTGTGAGTTTTCCGTGCCTGTCAAGATACCCGAACCATTCACCGTGTTCCGGGTCTGCGAAATTCTCATGACAGTAGTTCAGCACCTGCACAAATCGCTCGAAATGCCTCGCGTCGCCCGATGTTTGATATGCCATCAGAAAACCGATCATTGCCTCGCAGTGAGGCCACCAGAGCTTCATGTTCCATTCAAGGGCGGGAGGAGAGTATCCCTCACGATCCAGGAAGTAATAGAGTCCTTCGAACTCGTCATCCCAACCGGAGTCGAACGACCAGTCGATGATGTTAATGCCAAGCTTCTTGAGCTCGGCGTTATCAATGCGCCTTGCGTAATCCAGTAGAAACCAGCCGGCTTCGATTGCATGTCCGGGATTTACAATGCGCCCCTCGGGTGTCTCCATGAGGGAACCGTCCGGAGCCACGTGTTCCAGCACGAGCTTCAGCTCCGGCTTCACATGCAGTTTGATTTGTTCAACACACCATTCTTCAATGTGGCTGTAGGTTGATTCTCCCGGCTCGTGCAATATATCCACCAGATTCAGAAGAATCATGGGAATTGCGAGAGAGCTTGCCGGTGGCACTCCTTCATAAACGGGCCGGCCCACCAGAGTTGGATCGTCCCTGAACTTTAAAACCGATTCGAACACTTTTCGTGCCTCGGATCGGATTTCATCACTTGCACTGGCACGAGCATACTCCGCCAGTGCCATGACATAGAAGCACTCCGAAAAAATCTTCCGCTGCATATAGACGGGTTTTCCTTCGCGCGTCAGACAGAAGTAGACCCGGTTGTCCGTCGTACGCGCATGCCTGCGAAGAAATTCGACACCCGGAGTTGCAGCCTCCAGATAGCGACTGTCCTTGGTGGTGTTGTAAACCGCCGACATCATCCAGACCTGACGAGCCTGCAGCCAGACATGTTTGCGCGTGTCCCAGACTGCGCCGTCACGATCGAGGTTATTGAAATAGCCGCCGTAATCTTGGTCCGGCGAATACCGCAGCCAGAATGTCAGAACACTCTCGTGGAGATCTTTTGAAATCCGGTTCAGTTCCTGTTTCAGTCGGCCGTTGGACACACTTGTGCTCATGCGTGAAGGTTTTCCTGTCATGGTGTGGGGCGAGCGAAGGAAAGTCAGGCGCTGGTTTCCATGCGTTCCAGTGGTGAAACGACATGGCGCGCCTTCGAATAGTGCTCACTGTATCGGTCGTGGAGATTATGCGCTGCAGGATAAACGGAGTTCGGACTCATGAAATGAGAGAACTCGAAGGTGATCAGCTTGTCCACTCCGGCCTCCAGCGCCGCTTCAATCTTGTACCGCAGCTTTGGCCATCCGATGGGGGGGAATTTGATCGGCATGTCGCGGTCGAAGCTTTCAACGTTTGACCATGTTGTGAGCCCGTACTTTTGTGCCAGCCGGTTGTTCAGAGCCAGATAGTCTCGCAGCTCGCTAAACTCCACCTGTCCATCCTGGAAGGCCACGATATCAACCAGGCCCTGGATGCGGCTGAAAACTTCGTCCCAGTCCCGTTCGTGCTTTTCGAGAGTGGTCGCGTTTTCGAACTGCTTGCTGCCGTGGATGTATGGAGAGATCAGAATGGGCAGCGGCTGCAGTGCGCGAAGATGCAGTGCCAGTTCTTCATACACCTTCATGACGTCAGAATTGAAGGAGTCGATCTCGTGGCTGATGTACCAGCCTTTGAACGCGGGAGAATCGCCATAGCGACTCCAGACCTCGTCGCAAAAGGCACGGTTGATATCCACTTCCTTCTGCGGCTTTCCGGAATGCCAGTAATTGCCCGAATCATACGTTCCGAAGAAAAAATCCATTCCATGTTTCTCCGAAAGGTCCAGGAACAGGCGAATCAGATCTTCCTGTACAATCAGGTGAGGATGCTCCGCCTGCAGAACCTTCGATTGAAACGTTGCCCGCTCTTTGTAACCGGCCCGGATCAGGATAACCGTATCGATTCCCACGGCCTTCATGGCCTGAAAATCCCGATCCCACTCCCTGCCTCCCCAGTTCTGACACGGGATGTCGTGAGTGATCTCGTCAAGAAACGTTCCGGTGATCATTGATACAGGAAGATTCCTTCCGCAAATTCAGTACAATCAGAATTCAACAGTGCTCCCAGAGGCTGGCGCGGCTCAAGTGCAATTTGTTGCACTGGGCTCGGTCCGAGATGACTCTGATGCGGCTTTGCGATGCTGTCTGAATCCATTTTGTAGCCGGACTGCCGAGGCGGGGCAGCAGGTTTTGCGCACTGATCTTCAAGAGGGATGCACAGTAGCATTCCTTTTTTACCGATCCGGCGGAGCCTGTGGAGGTTTGAATTGCTTCGACCTGGATCACTCGACATCACTTCTCTCCACACTTCATCGGGAGGTCGTTCATGGAACGCCGACGTTTCATCAAAGCAGCTTTGTGTACTGCGGGGACTGCCATTGCCTGGCGCTATGGCGGGTCGATTGCCCTGGGTCAGATTCCCTGGGAGGCAACCGAGAAAGAGACCACTCTGCTGGGTGAGCAGGAAGGCCTCCTCGCCAAACATGCTTTTGGCTCCAGACGGCTGACGATGGCCCCGGACCTCGCCGTTGATGATGACGGTCGTGTTCATGCCGTCTCCATTACTCTCGATGACGGCCGTGAGCGTCTCTTCTGGAATCGCTTTGTCAAAGGCGAATGGGCCGGTGAACAGCGGATTTCCAAGGGTGGTTCCGTTCTTCATCCCCGCATTGCCATTCACAAGAGTGATGTTGCCGTTGTCTGGGCCGAGCAGGGTGAGAGTGAATGGACCATTCAACTGGCCAAACTGGATGGTGGCGATGTGAAGAAGATTCGCCGTGTCGCCACTGCCGATGTGGCGTGGCGTCCCGCCGTTCACCAGGATGATCGGGGCCGGCTTTGGATTGTGTGGGAGGAGCTCCAGAACGGCCACTACCGCGTTATGGCGCGTGTGCTCAACGATGGCAAACTCTCCGAACCACTTCACGTCAGCCAGGCCACTGACCGTAATTGCTGTCGCCCGGCTGTTTGTCCGAGCTCCGACGGCAAGGTGATGATTGCCTGGGATCAGGACGATGAGCCCGGCAGCCACAATATTGTGATTTCAGAGTGCAGCCCTCGCGAAGCCGGGAACCCGGTTCATGTGACGAACCACGCTGCGCTGGATGATGCTCCGGCCCTGGCTCGTGCCCACGACGGTGCGATATGGATTGGCTGGCATACCAATCGAAAGGGCGCGAGCGAGTGGGACATCCCGCGCTGGTTCCGTCTTTGCCGTTACCACAACGGGACGTTCACGCAGCCTGTCTCTCCACCCGCTGACAAAAATCTGGAGAAGGCGGGGACAGACCAGTCTTTCGAATTCGTGCGTCTGCTGTGCGCGAAGGATGGACGCGTGATTGTTACAGGACGCCCGTCGCACAACTTCTGTCTTCAATATTATCATGGCAATACGTGGTCACCTCTTTATCGCCTGCCGGAGGACGGTTGGGGCGGCCGGGGACAGTACCTCAATGCCGCATTCGCGCCGGACGGAGATTTGTGGGTAATTCGCCGCGATCTGAACGTCAATATTCTCCAGCGCATCACCGGCCTGAAGGAAAAGGAGCGGGCGCCTCAGGTGCAGGTCATGCCGCGGGAGTTTCAGCAGCCGGTTTCCAATGTTATTAATCCACCCCACGCCTGGGATCCGCTGGAGGAGCTTTCCGGCATCGACGAACCACTCAATGTTTACTACGGCGACCTGCACGGCCATACGTGGATGAGCGATGGCATGGGCGATGTGGATCAGTACTTCATTGTTCGCCGTGACTACTACGGTGATGATTTTGCCTCTCTGACAGACCACGATACATTTGTGGGGCGTACCATTTTCCCCACGGAGTTCGAGTTTCAAAAGGAAATCACGGACCATTACAATGCGGACGGGCGCTTCGCAACGCTGTTCGGGCAGGAATACACCACTGCCCGTTATCCCCGTGGCATCGGGCACAAGTGCGTTTACTCAACGGACAAGCGCATTCCCCTCTTCGACCACATGATGGAGGAATACGACACGTCACCGAAACTCAACGACGCCATTCGCAAATGGGGAGCGATCGTTGCGCCTCACCATACCGGCTGGACCGGTACTGACTGGGAAAATGCCGACGACAGCATTCAAACTTTTGCGGAAGTCGTTTCAAACCACGGACGTTTCGAGTTCATGGGCAACAAACCCATCAAGCATCGGGGCGGCATGCGCGGCCACTTTTTGCAGGATGGTTTTGCCCGTGGGCATCGCTTTGGGTTGATCGGTGGCTCTGACAATCACGGCCTCATCTGGCATCACGGTATTGCCCGTCAGCGTGACAGCTATCGCACGGGACTCGCCTGTGTTCTCGCACCGGACCTGACGCGTCAGTCCGTCTTCGACGCGCTCAAAAAACGCCGCTGCTTTGCTTCCACGGGAAACAAGCCGCGTCTCGATTTCCGCGTGAATGGCCACCTCATGGGCGAGGAAATCAAAGTCGACAAGGGACCGGTTTCCATCCGGGCGAAGGTCTCCGCCCGCGAAAAACTCGACTATATAACGGTAGTCAAAAACAACGAGGATTGGTACCACTTCGGTGGCGAAGGCTGGGAATCGCGCTTCAGTATCACCGATGATGAGTTGCCGGAGAAGGAATCGTTCTATTACCTTCGCGTGTTGTTCAAGGACGGTCACATGGCCTGGAGCAGTCCTGTCTGGGTGATGAGAGGATGATGGCCCGGTCCTGGTCGGTGACAGGGTGATGTGAAGGCGCAGAGACACGAAAGGAGCAAAAACGGCGGTGACCGCTCGCTCCATGTCTCTGTGCCTTTTTTTGCAAATAGTGAGGAGCTGTTCCTGCAACCGGCTCTGGAGCGGTATGAGAGAGTGGAATCACCGTTCCCGCATCTCTTTCCGAATTGCCGGCCCTTGCCGCTGAAACTCCGGTCTCGATCTCTGCCGGATACCCGATACCGGGCTTGACCTTGCTGGTCGCCGCCCTGACATACGGCCCGAGTTCTCCCGCCCCTCGGGCCTTCCGGCGTATGTACCTCGATCATTTCGGCTTCGAACACGAGCCCTTCAACATCACTCCCGATTCGCGCTTTCTCTTCTCGTCCAAGCGTCACAGCGAGGCGATGGCTTCGCTTCTCTATGGAATCGAACAGCGTAAGGGGTTCATCGCTCTCACGGGAGAAATCGGTGCCGGCAAGACCACCATTTGCCGGACGCTGCTGAAGGAGTTGCAGCGGGACGACATTCGTCTGGCTCTGATTTTCAACCCTCAGCTCAACGATCTCGAACTTCTCCAGGCCATCTGCAAGGAGTACGGAATACCGGCAAAGAGTGAGTCGAAGCGCGAGCTGCTCGACATGCTCAACGAATTCCTTCTCAGTCAGTACGAACTTGGCAACAACTGCGTTCTGGTTATTGATGAAAGCCAGCGTCTCTCACCCGATGCCCTGGAGCAGGTTCGGCTGATTTCGAATCTTGAACTGGAAACCACAAAGCTTATCCAGATCGCGCTCGTCGGTCAGCCGGAACTCGACGACATGTTGCATCTCCCGGAACTGGAACAGCTCAACCAGCGCATCACCGTTCGTTGCCACATCGACCCGCTCGACTTCGAAGAGATGCGTGACTACATTCGTCATCGTGTTCAAGTCGCCGGAGGGAAGAACGAGCTTCCTTTCGACAAAAAAGCCCTGAAGCTCATCTATGGTCACAGCGGGGGAGTGCCCCGCAAGATTAACGTCCTTTGTGATCGCGTTCTTCTGGTCGCTTTTGTGGAAGGGTCGCACGAAATCAAGGACGCTCATGTTCGCAAGGCACTGGAAGAAGTCCAGGGACGGCGGGCGAGGAAGTCTCCGGCAAAAGAGCCGGACGTCCCGATTGAAGCAGGCGATGAAGAGGATTCGGTTCCGGCTCCATCCGGTGGCGGCCTTAAGTGGGTTGCAGCCGCCCTGCTGGTGGGATGCCTTGCCATTGCCAGTGCAGTGATGACCGGCGGTGACCGGTCTGGCACCGCTTCAGCCGAAGTCGCGGGAACCAATCCCACAACAACCCCGCCGTCCGTCACGACGGCTCCGGAAACCTCGGACCCGGATATCCGGCCCGTGGACGCGGGCGGAGAAGCTGAACCTTCGCCGGAATCTTCCGAAGTGACGGTGGACGTGAGTGATCCGACGATCGCCTCTCCAGCCACCTCGGATGAGGTGCCCGTTTCCACGCCTGCTCCAGTGATTCCGCAGGCCTGGAGTTATGACTCCGACGGAGTCCTCAGAGTTGAGGATTCAGGGGTTTCCTACGCCGCCGCCGTGATTACCTGGATTAACATCGCAATGAATGACCGGCTTCCGAACGAAGAGCTCGCCCGATTGAAGGGCATGCCGGCAGCCGTTGTCGCGGATCTTCAGCTAACTAGGGGCAAACCGCCGCTCCACCTTCGCAGCGCTGAGCTCCCAGGCTCGCTGCAACTGCTCTCGGCGGACCTGCTGCCGGCACTGGTTCAGGTCGACGCGGGAGCCGGGGGCTACGGACCATGGTCGGTGGCCACCGCTCATGAAGGAGACATTATGGTGCTTGCGGATCCGATTCACGGAGTCCGGCGAGTTCCTCTCAGCGACCTTGAGACTCACCTCGCGGGGATTGTGATTCCCTACTCAGACCCTGCGGCGATTACCAACCTGCGCCCCAACGACGAGGGCGAACGAGTGAGCGGGCTTCAACGGTTGTTATCGAATGCCGGTGTGTATGCCGGCCCGGAATCAGGGGTCTTTGATGACGCCACGCGCAAGGCTGTACTCACCTTCCGCGAACGCGAAGGTCTTCCTGGTGAACCTGACATCGATGCAATGCTTGCTCTCGTTCTGTTGTCCGAAACGTTGCGGAGCGACTCCACCCCATGAGTACCATCCTTCGCGCGTTGGAAAAAGCCAACAAGTCGCGCAACAGAGATGCTCAGCCAGGTGACGCCGTATCCGCCGCGGCTGCCGCGACCCGGGAGCGTCAGTTGCGTGAAGAAGCCGAGCGTCATCGCAGGACGGCCCGCTACATGGCGGTGCTGTTTATCGTGTGCATTGTGATCGTTGCCGGTATCGTTTCAGGCATGATGTTGATGCGCGAGGATGGTTCCACTGCATCGCGTGTTGCATCCGTACCCGATCCACAGCCGGTTCAAAACCTTCAAGGCACCCCGCCGCCGGCGGAAAATTCCGAACCGGTGGATACAGGGACAGGGACTGTTTTGCCGACACCGACCCCTGCTCCTTCGCCAACGCCACAGTCTTCACCCACTCCCACGCCGCTTCCGACAGCAACCCCCACCCCCGAACCGACAGCGACTCCTGAAGCGTCTCTCTTCAGAAACAACCAGGTCGTCTGGCCCGAGGATCTCGGCATTCAAGTACAGGGAGTTCTCGAGGACGGCTCAAACTCACTGATCATGATTGATCATCACAATGTCGAGATTGGTCGTAAATTCAAGGGTATCCGTCCTCTTGCCGTGCGCGACGGAATGATCGAGGCCGAGTATGATCAACCCGGGGGCGAAATCACGCTTTTCATTCGTTACTAGTCAGATGGCGTAAGGCACCGGAGCTTTGCAATTGGGGCAGTAGCGTTCACAGCCCTCTGCAACCGTGGTTCCCGCCGCACTTCGCCAGATCAATACGCGGCCGCACCCGGAACAGTGAGTGTTCATGTAAGCCGTTTCCGTTTCCCGCATGTACGCATGGGTGACACGGCATGCGATTGCTTCACGAACCTCTTCGCACAAAGTCATTGAAGCGGATTTGCCACTCCACGAGTAATTCTTGCTCAGAGGCACCACCAGAACCGGTACACGTGGCCTTCTCTCCGCAAGCCATGCTGCAAACTCATCGGCCTCGCTGGCGGCACCGGCGGGCTCCTCCGTCACAAGCCATGTGATTTCGGTGTGCACGCGCCGGGCGATTGCCGTTTCGATATTGAGTTGAATACTTTCAAGGTGTCCTCCGCATTCCTGCGTCAAAAACCTTGCATTGAATCTTTTCAAACCAAACGTCAGGCAATCGGTCACTCCAAGGATTTCACCGAATGCCTCCGCATTCCACTCGCCGGAAGTTGCCACGTGAGTCAGCAGGCCGGCGTTTTTTGCCGCCTTGAAGACATCTTCAACGAACTCGTGGGCGACCGCTGGTTCGTTAACGCCAAAGCTG
>JANQSL010000271.1 GCA_028284075.1 Candidatus Sumerlaeia bacterium
GCGCACTATTCGCCGGACCGAATAAATTTGGCGGGGCGTTTTTCGATGAACGCCCGGATTCCCTCGCGGCCGTTGACACTTCCACCACATTTCCCGAAGGACTCCCGTTCGCGGCGGATGCCGTCTGAGAGATCCGTTGGAGGTGCAGTGACCTGCAGGATTTGACGGATGGCTTCATCGCTCAACGACGCAATCCGTTGTCCCATTGCTATCGCCGACTCGAGAGCGGAAGTGTCGTCGCTTGCGAGTTGATCCACCAGTCCCAGCCGAAAGGCCTCCACCGCATCGACCTGCTCCCCGGTCAGCATCAGCCGCAACGCACGTGAACGCCCCACAAGCATCGTCAGACGCTGCGTTCCGCCGTAGCCCGGTATGAGCCCCAGGTTCACTTCCGGCTGACCGAAGGTGGCGGTTCGCCCCGCCACACGGATGTGGCATGCCATCGCAAGCTCATTGCCTCCGCCGAGACAGAATCCATCGATTGCCGCAATCACCGGAAAGGGCATCGCTTCGATCATGTCGAAGGTATGTCCCGCGAACGCGCTGCACACCTCGAACTGCCGGCTTTCCGAAAGCTGTGCGAATTCCTTGATGTCCGCTCCGGCCGCAAAATTGGCGCCTTCCCCCGCGACAATCAGAACACGGCACAGGCGCCCCTTTCTCAGATCCTCGAGGGCCTTCTGAATTTCCTCGAACATCTTGCGGTTGAGCGCATTGACCGGCGGCCGGTTGAGGCGAAGCAAAAAGACTCCGTCTCCCTTGTCCTCGATTCGGATAACCGTGTAGTCGTTGCTCATGCGATTCGTGTCAGCTGCCTGATGATTTCGCTGCAGTCCGGAAAACTGACTGTCAGGTCTTCCCGCGACGGCATGGAGAAATCCGCAAAGTCAAATCCCGGTGCCACCACACATCCACACAGAACCCACGGAGTGTTCGGAGCCGGGCGCGCTGCCTGCAGTGCGTTTGCGGGAACGGTGAACTGAGGCTGAAAGCCCGCTCCGAGATCCAGCGCAAGACGCTGGCATTCATACTCACCATGTTGATGGATCAAATGCAGCTCGAGAGGGCCACCCGCATACAGATGCCAGATTTCATCTGATCGAACACGATGAAACGCCGAAAAGTCGCCTGCCTCCAGAAGAAAGTAGATGGATGTGCAGGCGCTTCGTTCCGCCTCATCCTCCGGGTGTTCCACATTCATCTCTGAGCGGAACACCTCACGGTAATATCCGCCTTCCGGATGAGGCTGCAGCCGGAGGTGTTCAATCAGCTCGTCTACCGTTGCGGGCAACATCGTCTCCTGAAGACCTCAGTGTACGCGAATCGCATCACCATGCCTGCGTTGTCAACGAGTTCCACTTTCAAGGTGACCCGCTCCACCGCCTCTAAAAATCCTTCAACGGCGTGCTCGCGCTTGCATAGGCGCGCTTCTCCATTCGCCCGGCGAGGAAGCTCATACGGCCTGCAACGGTTGCCAGGCGAAACGCCGTTGCCATGGCTTTCGGGTCCTTCGCGCTCGCAATCGCCGTGTTCACCAGCAGACCGTCCACTCCCAGCTCCATTGTTGTTGCGCAGTCTGATGCGCATCCCACCCCGGCGTCCACGATGATCGGAACGGAAGCGAACTCCTTGATCAGCCGGATGTTTGCCGGATTCAAAACCCCGCGACCGCTTCCGATCGGAGATCCGAGTGGCATCACCGCCGCCGCGCCCGCCTCTTCCAGGCGCCTGCAAAGAACAATATCGTCACTGCAATAGGACATGCATGTGAATCCCATGGCCGTGAGTTCCTTCGTTGCCTCGAAAGTTCCCAACGGACAGGGCATCAGAGTTTTCTCATCGCCGATGACCTCCACCTTGATCAGATCGCCCAGATCAAGCTCCTGGCAGAGTTCCCCCACCTGTAACGCTTCCTTCACCGAATAACACCCCGCGGTATTCGGAAGCAGCGTCATTCGGTTCGTATCAAGATGGTTGAGGATGTTGTTCTGCGGGTTCTTCAAGTCGACTCGCCGCAAGGCAACCGTAACCATGTCCGCCCCGCTTGCCTCATGGGCTGCCTGCATCACTTCGAATGACTCATATTTTCCCGTTCCGACAATCAATCGGGACGTCAGCGTATGCTTTCCGACGACGAGTGGTGAATCCTCAAAGTGAACTTCAGCTGGTATGGCAGTGGGAGTCATTGTTGAACGGATCCTCTCAGAGTATGGCGGGAGGCGGGTTACTTCTCGTCCGTGCCGGTCGCCGGGTCAACCGCCTCCAATGAGCGAAATGATCTCCACTCGATCATTTTCAGCAAGCCCGTGGGAGTCAAAGTTCCTCCGCCGCACCACCACATCATTGACCATGACGGCAACCCGCCGGTTTTCAAGACCGAGCTCCTCAATCAGCCCGGAGACATTCTCCGAAGCCGAGTCCGTCTCCTCGCCATTGATTACAAGTCTCAGAGCGGAAGGCCTTCCATCTGTCATGAAAACGAGTCCTTCGTAAACACCGGCCTGTCCCCGAGCCGCCTCCGGCGATGGAAACGCATATCCTCACCCTTCTTCCTCACACCCAAAGTGCCGATCTTTCCTCAGGGGGCGCAACCAGTCCTGACCAACTTTCGTTTGCGGTCCCGGCTTTTGCCGTAAACGAAGGGGTTTGTCCTGTACGGAGACTCGCGGCCTCACCCCATGCTGTTCAACACCCTTCAGTTCGCCATCTTCCTCGCTGTCGTCTGGCCGGTGTACCTGCTGCTGCGGCGAAGGTCCCAGAATTTCTTCCTTCTCGTCGCCTCCTGGTGCTTTTACGCAGCCTGGGACTGGCGTTTTCTCGGTCTCCTGGCGACCTCCACCATTGTTGATTACTACTGTGCTCTCGGGATGAGAGATTCGGCAGGCGCCCGAAAGCGTCTCCTGCTCCTCATCAGTGTATGCACCAACCTCTCGATTCTCGGTTTCTTCAAGTACTGCGATTTCTTCATTACATCTTTTGCGCGTTTGATTAACGCTTTTGGGCTTCATCCCCACATCTCCGTCCTGGGAGTCATTCTTCCTGTCGGCATCAGCTTTTACACATTTCAATCCATGGCTTACACCATCGACGTGTATCGGGGAAAATTCGAACCGCGTCGCGACTTTATCACCTTCGCCCTGTACGTTTCATACTTTCCACAACTCGTCGCCGGACCCATCGAACGTGCCGCTCACATGTTTCCGCAGTTCGAGAATGATCGCGTTGTGACACTGCAGAACATCAAGTCCGGCGGTTATCTCATTCTGCTCGGCCTGGTGCGCAAAATGGCGATTGCCGACTACATCGCTCCGACCGTGAACGACATTTTTGCCAATCCCGGAGCTTACGGAGCGACCGCACTGCTCCTCGGGGCTTTTCTCTTCGCTCTTCAGCTTTATGGAGACTTTGCAGGCTACTCGGACATCGCCAGAGGTGTCAGCCGTCTGTTCGGCGTCGAGCTGATGGTGAACTTTCAGCAGCCCTATTTTGCCACAAGCATCACGGATTTCTGGAGACGCTGGCACATCTCTCTCTCCACATGGCTTCGCGACTATCTTTACATCCCTCTTGGTGGCAGCCGCGGCAGCCGCCTGTTTCACTATCGGAACCTGATGATAACGATGGTTCTCGGCGGAATGTGGCACGGAGCCGCCTGGACCTTCATTGCCTGGGGGCTGTTGCATGGAATGGCGCTTGTCGTTCACAAAATGTGGCTCAACACGGTGGGAGCCCCTGAAGACCGCGGCCGCACCGGCATTCACTGGTGTTTGCTGGGCTGGACACTCACAATGGGTGTCTGGGGGCTTTCCTGCATCTTCTTTCGCTCGGAAGGAAACAGCGCCGCCCTTGAATACCTCGCGGGTCTTCTTTCATTGCGCGACGGAATGTCCATTGCCTGGCATATCCCCGTTTTTGCTTTGGTGCTGACGTTTCTGATCGATCTTCCTCAAAGAATTTCCGGCAAACACGAAATCGCGCTTCGATGGCCATGGTATATTCAGGAAATCACCGTTGTTGCCATGGTGATTCTCCTGCTGTACACCGGTCGTCCAAACGAAATTCCCTTTATTTACTTTCAGTTCTGAACTGCCTGGATATCAAGGTCCGCAAGCGCCGCCGTCATCCAGTCTCCCAGATGTCTTGCCACCACCTCATGACCATAAGGGCTGAGGTGCGGGTCACCATCGAGGTGGAGCGGTTTGCCTGTTGTTTCAACTTCCAGGTGGAGAAGTTCATTGATGTCAAAGTACGGCAGATCATGATCCATACACCACTGAACAACCTGCTCCCCGTAATAGTCTGCGGTCGGCTGACAGAACTCCATGCGGGCGGTTCCCTGCTCGAAGTTGGCAAACGTGACGAAGAGCGTAATTCCCGACTTCCCGCAGTCCTCGGCAATCGCATCGAGATACGGCCTTGTGCGGAGCCACGCGGTTTCGAAGTCACGCTCATCCAGGCATCCCGGAAAGGGAGGGGAATGCTCCGGATACTTCAGAATACCGGGTCCTCGCTCGTGTTCCACAAACACGTCCTTCGCAAGACCGCCCGGCAGGCCTGGAAACCGGCCAAGCCATGCCCGCCGAACCACAGCCTCAAGATACAGCGGAGGTCCTTCGCGAGGCGTGTCGCCTGACACCAGCTTCTCCACATACTCCACCCGTGAAATCTCCGCCGCCATTCGCTCCATCTTGTAGTCATCGTAGAGATCGTTGTCCGTAACCATCATCAGAATGGCGTCCGGATTAAAGTGGAGATATCGGTCCCAGTTGGCCGCCATATGAACGGGTGATGATCCCTGAAACGCGAGATTAAGAACCTCCCATCCCTGCTCTTCCAGGCGATCGTTCATCAGCGACGGAAACACATCGTCGAAATCCGCGAACGCTCCCTCCGCAAAGGAATCGCTGATCAGGATAAGCCGCCTCTTCCCTTTCGCGGGTCTCTCGGTCGGCTCCGGCCCTCTGAAACCGAATGAATTGATTTCATACGTTGCTCGCAGATCGAGACGTGTCTGAATATACAACGAACCCGGCTTGTGCGTTGTTAGAAACGGAAGCGTCCACATCGCATAATCCTGCTCGGCGTATGGGTTCTGCATGCTTGGTGGCGGCACCTCCCAGGGGTTGTCGTAAACCCCGGGAATTCTCAGTATCGCCTCCGCAGCCACAAGGGTCAGCAGGAGCACCAGCCCCCGTGTCGTCATCCATGACAGGACGGCAACCGGTCGGACTGTGGGAACGGACAGCTTCAGCGTCATGACCGGGCTATCTGTCTTGCCCGTCTCGCGGCTGCAAGAGAGAAACCGCTCGTGTAACAGACACGGAGCCTTTGGGAAGCCGACTCTGAGCCTTTTCCGCCACTTCGCAACCCTCTGGGAGCTTCTTCGCAACGCGAAGCGGAATCCCCTGGTTCAGCATGGCAAACCATGGCGGCAGCGCGGATTCCCAAAGTTTTTCTTTTACCTCCAGCTTCTGCTTCCCGTTTTGCATCCGCTCTATATCGCGTGGCAAATCACCCGCGGCCATGGCAGCATGTCTCTCCTGTGGCCTCACTTTGTTTTCGGCGTGTTGATTGGGACTCCGGTGAGTGTTTCCATTAACCTGCTGCTCTATTCACCGGCCTGGTCGCAGCGCGAGCGCCTCGAAGAACTCTGGCTCACACCCATTTCAAGTCGCGAGGCGGCCTTTGGAAGCGTTTTCTGGAGCGTGCTGACGGGCATGTTACTGCCAGTCTCGACTCTCTTCGCCCTCTTCGCGTGTTTCATCTTCGATTTTCGCGAATGGTTCATGTCCGTGAGCCGGGGAGGCGTGTTTGCCTGCGCCTTTATTGTTCTTCTTGTCTGTTCGGCTCTCTCCGCCGCCTGCATCACCGTTAATCACTGGTTCAACCTTCAGCGCCAGCGATGGCGGGTTCTGTTCCTGGGAGTTGTTACAACCTTTGCCGTGGGGATATGGTTTTTGATCGGCGGCATTTTCCTGGGCGTTTGGATCGATGATGTCATCACCTATCGCGACGAAATCGTGTTTTGTCTCGTCCTGATGCTCATGGGACCTCTTGCCGTTTTGGGAACCGCTCGCGTTGCGGGCACCCTTGTTCCCACGAAGTTCTGGTCCCCCCTCTTCCCTGAACCGGCGGAGGAACTTCTCCTCCCGAACTCCGCCCGCGCATTGCGCAGGAACCGCCCTCTTCGCAAGCGCGCGCGGCAGAACCTTGGCCGGTGGGCACCCGTCAGTCTCTTTCGGCAAACTGTCGTGCTTTGTACCGTGACCATTATTTTGGCGGGTATCAGCCTGCTTTTGACCCGGTCACATCCACAGTACAATTCACCTTCGTTCTCCGGTTCGCTGAGAACGTATCTGGCCCCGGTATGGAACCCCTACTTTCTCACGATTCTGCTTTCTCTGATCATGACGGCCCTTGCCGTTGTCGAACGTCTTTGCCGTGGCCTTCCGTTCCCTGTTGTTGTGCCGGGCAGATTACTGTCATCTTTTTTTCGCAAACACAGCCTGGCGTTTACAGCCTATGTCGGTGCATTCACTCTGGGAGGAGTGTATTCAATCCTCGGCGATTATACATCCTCCTCCGAACGGTGGGTTTTGTCCATTACAGGCTCGGGTATTCTGATGCTTGCAATCATGCTGGCATCGATACTCCTGGGTCTGCATGCATTCATACTCTCGCGTTCGACGTGGATTCTCTGGCTTGCCGCCTGGAATCTGATTCTTCTGGTGTCGTTTTCGAGCTATGCTCTCGGTCCCCGCATGGCCGAATTTTTCTGGTACAATCCCCGCAACGACGAGTCCTTCCTTCTCTTCTTTCTGGGACCCCTCTGGATTGCCGGCAGCCTCGCCGTCCTGTCGCCTCAGGCCCTTCACACCCGCTCCGTTGCCGTACTCCGCGCGGCCGGCTACAGAGTCTCTCCCGGCTCCATTGAGCCCGCCACTCCTCTTGAAAGTCCAGGGGCGGCTTCCGGCATTTCCACAACGAAAGAGGTCACGCAAGCCGAACACAGTCAGAGCGCTAACAACTAATTCACAGGTTTTCCACAGGCTGTCCGCATCTTTAAGCTGGACAGCCTCCCGGCTGAGCGAAAATCATTTCGGTCATGATTCGGCATCTCATCGAGACGCCGAACTCCCATCCCGCCGCGCGGGGCGAGATCCGCGAGAGTAAATCCCGCCAAAGGCGTCGTCCGGCAAACGGCGCCCGGTGACGAGCAAAGACAATGATGTCCAACGGCGTCCTGGTTCTCAATCGAAATTGGATGGCGATTCATGTCTGCAGCGTTCCGCGTGCGGTCAGTCTGCTTGTACAGGACCTTGCGCAGGTCGTTACCGAGGACTACCGGACATACAACTTCAATTCATGGCGTGACCTCTCTGTGCACATCGAGACGGAGGGAAACCGGTTCATCCACTCGCCAACGTTTCGTCTGGCGGTGCCCGACGTCATATTGCTGACTCGTTTCAACCGGGTTCCTCCCCGCGTGGTGAAGTTCAACCGTCGAAACATCTATCTGCGGGATCACTTCATGTGTCAGTACTGTGGCACCAAGCCCGTGAAAGAGGAACTGACCATCGACCACGTTGTTCCGCGTTCCCGCGGAGGACGTTCAGAGTGGGAAAACGTCGTGCTCGCGTGCCAGCGCTGCAACGCGAAGAAGGGCAACCGTCTGTTGCCCGACCTTCCCATGGCTCTTCGAAAGCAGCCGCGAAAACCTCACTGGCTCAGCATCGTGCGCCACTCCATGAAGGGCCAGAACCGGCCCGTCTGGCAGAAATTCGTCGATGCAGCCTACTGGAACGCGGACCTCGAACAGGACTGACCGGCAGCTGTTCGTCATCTCACACCAATCCGCGCGGGCCGGCTCAAACCGGCCCGCGTTTTTTTGTTTTGGAGTCCAATCATGCCCCTATGTTATTCACTTCTTCTCTCCGGCCTGCCGGGGAACATGGCGATGGAAGTCCTTCACGCCGCGCTTGAATGTTCCGAAGTCGATCGCCCTCGCATTTGTGATCAGGCACTCGTTGCTCAGGACGGTAAAGGGTCTCTCTCCGCCGGCGGTGTGTGTTTGAAACCTCTCGGTCCTGGCGAGCGCTGTGCGGCGGAGATTCCCGCGGACGCCATTGCCATCGACTTCACATGGCCTGAATCGGCGATTCCCAATATGGAGTTCTACGTTTCCCGCGGCATTCCCTTTGTCATGGGAACGACGGGATTCGACATGGATCTGGCACGGTCCGTTGTCGCGGCGGGGAACACGCCCTGTGTGATCGCACCCAACATGGCCGCTCCCATTGTGCTGATTCAGACCGCATTCGCCCATCTCGCCGAACGCTTTCCAGGAGCGCTCGCTGACTACTCAATCTCCGTTCGCGAATCCCATCAGGCTGCCAAAAAGGACACGAGCGGTACGGCAAAAGCCATCGTCTCAGACCTCTCACGCCTTGGTTTGAGAGTGACGACGGATGACATTCAAAGAGTTCGTGACGCCGATGTTCAACGCACTGAACTCAACGTTCCCGAAGAGCATATCGACGGTCACGCCTGGCACTTCTATGAAGCCGCGTCCGCTGATCGTCACACGCGAATCGGCTTCTCTCACTGTATCGAAGGGCGTCGGGTCTATGCGGAAGGAGCTCTGCAGGCTTGGGAATTTCTTTCCCGTCAGGTCGGCAAGGGGAGCGAACCGAAGATCTACACCATGACCGACGTTTTGGCGGACATTCGCCGAACGTCCAACCACTGACCTGTAAAGAGGATACCTCTATCATGCTGACAGCACAACAACTGCGCGGATGCTATCCCGCGCTGATTACACCCATGCGAAACGACGAAGGCCGCGTGGTTGTCGACGTTGATGCCTTCCATCGTCTCATCGCCTCCGTGATTGATGCCGGAGTCTCCGGTATTGTGATTGCCGGAACGACAGGCCAGAGCGCCACTCTTCAACACGACGAGCAGGTGAAACTGGTCAACGACGGAGCACTCTACGCCCGCGGTTACGCCGCCGGTCAGAGCCGTGAAATCCACATCATTGCCTCGCCGGTTCCAACAGCACCGCCGAGGCCGTCTATCTCAGCCGCTCCATTCTTGCCGAAGGCCGGGTCGATGCTCTTCTCCACGTCAGTGGCTATTACAACAATCCGCCCCAGGAAGGTTTGCTGAAGCACTTTGGCCTGATGGGTGATCTCGCCGCCGAGCACGATGCCTCGGTGATCCTGTACAACGTTCCTTCGCGAACCTCCTCCAATATCGACGCGGAAACATGCATCGAGCTTGCTCGTCATCCCGCAATCGTTGCCGTCAAGGAGGCCGGCGGCGATCTCGACCAGGTTCAACACATCCTCGACAACACATCACGCGAGACATTCAGTGTGGTTTCCGGCGAGGATCATCTTGTCGCGG
>JANQSL010000019.1 GCA_028284075.1 Candidatus Sumerlaeia bacterium
GTCGAGGTTCTGAGGGAGCTCACCGCCCTCCAGCACCTCGATCTGGGCGGGTGCCAATCGCTGACGAGCGTTGAGGAACTGAGGGGGCTCACCGCCCTCCAGTATCTCGATCTGGGCGGGTGCCAATCGCTGACGAGCGTTGAGGTTCTGAGGGAGCTCACCGCCCTCCAGCATCTTGATCTGAGCTGGTACCAATCGCTGACAGACCTCGATGTTCTGGGAGAGCTGACGAGCCTCCAGCGTCTCGATCTGGGCACGTGCAAATCGCTGACGAGCGTTGAGAGACTGAGGGGACTCACCGCCCTCCAGCATCTCAATCTGGGCGGGTGCGAATCGCTGACGAGCGTCGAGGAACTGAGGGGACTCACCGCCCTCCAGGATCTCGATCTGAGCTGCTGCAAATCGCTGAGGAGCGTCGAAGGACTGAGCGGCCTCACCGCCCTCCAGCGTCTCGATCTGGGCGGGTGCACGCTGACGAGCGTTGAGAGACTGAGGGGACTCACCGCCCTCCAGCATCTCAATCTGAGCCAGTGCCAATCGCTGAGGAGCGTTGAGGGACTGAGCGGCCTCACCGCCCTCCAGCATCTCGATCTGAGCCGGTGCAAATCGCTGACGAGCGTTGAGGGACTGAGCGGCCTCACCGCCCTCCAGCGTCTCAGTCTGAGCTGGTGCGAATCGCTGACGAGCGTTGAGGAACTGAGCGGACTCACCACCCTCCAGCATCTCGATCTGAGCTACAGCAAATCGCTGAGGAGCGTTGAGGGACTGAGCGGACTCACCACCCTCCAGCGTCTCAGTCTGAGCTGGTGCGAATCGCTGACGAGCGTCGAGGCTCTGAGGCAGCTCACCGCACTCCAGCTTCTCAGTCTGAGCTGGTGCAAATCGCTTACGAGCGTCGAGGTTCTGAGGGAGCTCACCGCCCTCCAGCACCTCGATCTGGGCTGGTGCAAATCGCTGACGAGCGTCGAGGTTCTGAGGGAGCTCACCGCCCTCCAGCACCTCAATCTGAGCTGCTGCAAATCGCTGAGGAGTTTTCCAGAATTTGTTTTAGAACTCATCAACTTGAAGACGTTGAACCTTCATGGCACACCCTTACATGATCTTCCGATAGAATTGCTTGGTGCACACCTGTTCGACGACTGCCTTCCTGGCGTTCGCGCCGAGTTCGAGGCGCGGAGCGAAGGCGTTGAGCGAGACCGTGAGATCAAACTGATCGTGATCGGCAATGGCCGTGTTGGAAAAACGTCCCTGTGCCGTCGGCTCATCGATAACAACTTCGATCCGGATGAGCTATCGACTCACGGTGTGCAGTTCTGGCAGTGGAACCACGCTGCGAAAGAGGACCCTCTCCGTATCAACGTGTGGGATTTCGGTGGGCAGGACATCTACTATGGCACCCATGCAATGTTTCACCGCGGGCGAGCCGTTTTTTTGATCGCCTGGGAGCCGGAAATCGAACGCACGCCCCAACATGAAGATCCCGAGCATGACCTGGTTCATCGTAACTATCCTCTGCAATACTGGCTCGATTATGTGGGCCATGTGTCGCCAAGAAGTCCCGTCATTATTGTGCAGACCCAGTGCCAGTCGGGGCGGTCTCATGATCCCCAGAAGGGCCGTTTGAAACTGAAGAGCGAGAATGTTCGTGAAACGTTCTTCTGTGCCGAGTTCGAAGGAGATCGTGAAAACAACCGGCAGCAGCTGACTCAGTATATCGAGGAAGCGGCGGAGGAGGCCCTCGGAACGGCGGAGGCACAGACGCTGGCGCTCGGTCGTTGGAAGGTAAAACGAGAACTGGGCAACATGATTGCAGCGGAAACTCCCAAGACGATCTCCGTGGATGAATTTGCCGAACTGTGTGCGGCGGAGCATCTGAACAAGAAGCATAACCAAGAGTTTCTGAAGTTCCTGCATCGATGCGGAACGGTGTTTTATGATAATGCCCTTTTTGCCCAGCAGATCGTTCTGGATCAAAGATGGGTGTGTGATGCCATCTACTCCGTGTTTGATCGGAAGCTCTCCTATCGGTTTATTTGCAGAGAAGGTGGCCGCTTTACCGCCAGTGATCTGGCGAATCTCTGCTGGCGTGAACGAGGCGAGGCCGAACGGGCCTTGTTCCTGGACATGATGAAGTCCTGCGAGATTTGTTTCAAACTTGGAGAGAATGAGAACGGAGAAGACGTACACCTGGCACCGGAACTGGCTCCAGAGCGAGACGCCATCGCGAAAAAGTTTCTCTGGCCCGCAGACATAGAGACGTTGTGGTGGAGAATCGAGTTCCCATTCTTGAGCCCGAATCTCATGAGGTCAGCCATGTGCCGTTTAGGGGAAAAGTATCTCGAAGCCGCAACCTATTGGCGCGACGGCCTCTACATTCCAGACAATGCGATAGACGCTGAGGTTTTGGTCGAGGCGGAGTATGATATTGCATACGATGGCAATCTCGGATCTGGCAGGATCACGATCCGATCCTGGAAAACAGGAGCGTGGAAGCTTCTTCGCATAGCCTGCGGACCCCTATACGGTCACAAGAAGATTGATGAAGAAGGACCTCTTCAAAGACCCGACGGAGCGCTTGTCTGGGTCTCCAACGATGGACACGACTTCGTGAATCTGGATGATCTCGCGAAAGCGAAGGAAGCAGGAAACCCCAATGTCCTCACGAGAAACAACAGACCTGTTGCCGCAAGCATGTACGAACAATACCTTTTGGTTGAGAAGGAATGGGATGAGGGATTTCGTATGGAGATGGAGGAGAGAGTGTCCCCAGTAAAACTCAAGGTCCGGAGTGACAGCACGGTAAAGCGACAAAGGATCGCAGACACTACGGAGACTGACCTCGGTATGACAAAACGCGAAGAGCCCTCATTCAAGAAGATCATCACGCTCGCCGCAACAACAGCAGGCCTGACGGCAGCGTCCGGCGGAGCCGCGCTACCTGTTATTGGCGCATTCTGCCTGGCCGCGCTTCCGGAACTGCTTGAGCGACGAAAAAAGGGCGAGGAGATTGATGGCTCACTCGTTAATGACATTGAGAAACTGAAGATCGAAGTTGATCGATATGATGGAATTGCCAAAGAGGACCGTGAGCGGATCAGTTCGCTGCTTCTCCAATGGAAGTCATTCGCCAGTGAGTTCAAAGAGGAGATCCTTGTTCTCCGGGAACTCTCCATCGGTACCGATCTTGAAATCACCAATCTGAAGGAAGCAAACAAGCGAAACGCAGAGAAAATAGACCACCTTGCGAGAATACTTGAGGGCCGCAATAACCTGACTCAGATACAGTCGACCCTTAGTCTGGAAACGCTCGTTGTTTTGGGAACACCGAGAGACACCCTCACCGTCTACGACATCCTCGTGAACCGCCTGAACTATCCAAGTGACTTGGATAGTCTCGGGTTCCGTCTCAGAGTAGTCAGTCACCACTATGACTGCTCAAGCCTTAGAGGAGACGATGATCGCGACCGGTTAAGGAAGCTACTTCGTCGGCTTGAAAACGGACGTCATCTTCATCATTTGGTCAGCGCACTTCCCAAAATCGAACGCGGAGACCTTTTTACCGAAATTACAGGACTTGTTGATCCCTCTTCGAGTTAGCCGGGAGTGACACAAAGCGCGACACGTATTGAGCAGAAAGACTCTGCAAGGAAGAAACCTCGAACTGACAATCCGGCACAAGGGTCCGCATTCAATTCAAGAGCGACGAGTCAAACTAAGATGAACAGAACCTCTGACCGCCTCTACATCACCAATAGGGAACAAAAATCGCAGATTCCTGCGCGCCCATCTTTTCACACTCAAACAATTAAGATCACCCGAACAGCCCATGTCCCCTGACCAAAAAAAAAGTGGCGACGATTTTGACGGGCTGGAACGAGCGCGCGAACTCATTCGCCAAGCCAAGGCCAATCGCTCTCCGCATCTGGACCTCGGTAGATTCGGACTTGAAGAGATTCCGGAAGAAATCACTGAGCTACCTTGGCTGGAGTCTCTTGTTCTTGGCAGCTGGTGGCTCGACCCAGATTCTCAGGAACTTCACTATAGCACAAACGATGGGCTTCTCAACAGCTTCTCGACCGTTTGCTGGCTCGACAGACTAACGCGGCTCAAGTATCTCTCCTTGAGTGAGTGCTATTCGCTGACGAGTGTCGAAGGTCTGAGGGGTCTGGCGAGCCTCCAGACACTCTCCCTGGACGATTGCCTGTCACTACCGGACTTGGATGCCCTGAGAGAACTGACAAGCCTGCAGCATCTCTACCTGGGCTGGTATGAATCGCTGACAGACCTGGATGTTCTGAGAAAACTAACCGGCCTTCAAACACTCTCTCTGCGCGGGTGCGAATCGCTGACAGACCTGGATGTTCTGAGAGAGCTGACCGGCCTCCGGTATCTCGACTTGGGCTGGTACGAATTGCTGACAGACCTGCATGTTCTGAGAAAACTGACCGGACTGCAACATCTCGACCTGCACGGGTGCAAATCGCTGGCAAGCGTGGACACTCTGAGGAAGCTGACCGGACTGCAACATCTCGACCTGAGCTTGTGCGAATCGCTGACAGACCTGGATGCTCTGAGGGAGCTGACCGGACTGCAACATCTCAACCTGAGCGGGTGCAAACCGCTGACAGACCTGGATGTTCTGAGGGAGCTGACCGGCCTTCAGCACCTCGACCTGCGCGGGTGCGTATCGCTGACAGACCTGGATGTTCTGAGGGAGCTGACCGGCCTCCAGCACCTCTCTCTGGGTGGGTGCGAATCGCTGACAGACCTGGATGCTCTGAGAGAGCTGACCGGCCTCCAGTATCTCGACTTGGGCTGGTGCAAATCGCTGACAGACCTGGATGTTCTGAGGAAGCTGACCGGCCTCCAGTATCTCGGCCTGAGTAGGTGCGCATCGCTGACAGACCTGGATGTTCTGAGGAAGCTGACCGGCCTCCAGCACCTCGACTTGGGCTGGTGCGAATCGCTGACAGACCTGGATGTTCTGAGAGAGCTGACCGGCCTCCAGTATCTCGACTTGGGCGAGTGCGTATCGTTGACAAGTTTTCCGCGGTTCGTTCTGGACCTCAACACCTTGAAATATTTGATCCTCCACGGTACCCCCTTGCGCGATCTTCCAACGGAATTGCTTGGCACAAATCCATACGATAACTGCCTCCCTGGAATTCGCGCCGAGTTCGAGGCACGGCACGAAGGCGTTGAGCGAGACCGTGAGATCAAGTTGATCGTAATCGGAAATGGCCGTGTTGGAAAAACGTCTCTGTGCCGCCGACTCATCGATAACAACTTCAATACGAATGAACCGTCAACTCACGGCGTTCAGTTCTGGAACTGGGATCGTGAGGTAGAACAGGGGCCTCTACATATCAACGTATGGGACTTTGGCGGACAAGATATCTACTACGGCACCCATGCGATGTTCCACCGAGGGAGGGCCGTCTTTTTAATCGCCTGGGAGCCGGAAATCGAGCGCACGCCCCACTATGAGGATCGCGAACACGGCCTTGTTCATCGAAACTACCCTCTGCAGTACTGGCTCGACTATGTGAACCATATGTCGCCAAGAAGCCCCGTCATCGTTGTGCAGACCCAATGCCTGTCGGGTCGGGTTGGAAAGGATCACCTTCCCCAAACGGGACACTTGAATCAACATAATCTGAACATTCGTGAGACCTTCTTTTGCGCCGAATTCGAAAAGAACCGCGAAAACAACCGGCAGCAGCTGACTCAGTATATCGAGGAGGCGGCGGAGGATGCACTCGGAACGGCGGAGGCACAAAAACTGGCACTTAGCCGCTGGAAAGTGAAAAGACAACTCGGCGACATGATTGCAGCGGAGACTCCCAAAACGATCTCAATGGATGAGTTCAACGAACTATGTGCCGCGGAGTGTCTGAACAAAGCGCACAATCGGGAGTTTCTGACGTTTCTTCATCACTGCGGAACAGTTTTTCACAATGAAGCCCAGTTTTCACAGCAGATTGTCCTAGATCAGAAGTGGGCATGCCGTGCTATCTATTCCGTGTTTGAACGAAGGAGTTCCTATCGGTTCATTTGTGCAAATGGCGGCCGCTTTACGGCCAACGACCTAGCGGATTATTGCTGGGACGGTCAGGGCAAAGGCGAACAAGCCCTATTTCTGAGTATGATGGAGTCCTGCGAGATTTGCTTCAAACTTGGAAAGAACGAGAATAAGGAAGACGTATACCTGGCGCCGGAACTGGCTCCGAAGCGGGACGCCGTAGCGAAAAAGATTCTCTGGTCCACGGATCGGGAGACGTTGTGGTGGAGAATCGAGTTCCCATTCCTGAATCCGAACCTTATGCGGTCGGCCATGTGCCGTCTGGGAGAAGAGTATCTCGACGCCGCAACCTATTGGTGCGATGGCCTCTACATTCCGGACAACGCAACAGGCGCCCAGATTTTGGTCGAGGCGGAGTACGGTATCGCGGGGGATGACAACCTTGGACCGGGAAGGATCACGATTCAAGCCCGAGGAAAAGGAGCGTGGCAAATTCTCCGCAAGGTCTGCGAAGCCGTTTACGGCCATTCGAGGCATAGGCGAGAAGAGCCGCTGCAAAGACCGAAAGACGCGCTTGTCTGGGTCTCCTACGATGGGCACGACTTCGTAAATCTGGATGATCTCGCGAAAGCGAAGGAAGCTGGAAACCACAATGTCCTCACGAGTAACCGCAAGGTTGTGGCCGCGAGCGAGTACGAACAGTATCTTTCGGTTGAGCAGCAGCGGGAGAAGGAATCCAGTGCGGAGATGGAGGAGAGAATGCCTCCAGTGAAGCCCAAAGCCCGGAGTGACAGCATGGTAAAGCCGCGGAAGATCCCCAACTGGGTTCTCAACGGGATCGATTCCATGACAACGGCACTTTCGACTGCTCCCCCGGAGATGTGGGCGGACCCGCGAGTTGTTACAGTTGCCTTCTCGGTGTTCGCTATTTCGGCCGCACGATCAAGAAACAGCAGTACGGATCGCTGCGAGGTGAAAGAACTTCGAGAGTCTATCGAGCAGAAGCTGAATGAGGCTCTGAAGGAAACGGAAAAGCAAAAGGGACGGAAGCTCGAGTATCGTCAGAAGATAACGGAGGAAATTATCGACCTGGGAGTCCAGATCGATCTCGTTTCAGGTCGGCTGGTTGCCATCGAGAGCTGGCGCGACAACTTCGAACAACGGCTTGCGGACCTTGAAAAGGGCGGCGATGATAAGGGATTGTCGATCGCAGAAAAAGCGAGGGAGTACACATGGCATGACTTGGTGAAGCTGGTTACCAGGCTGAATGAGTCCCAGCAGAAGCACCTCATAAGCCGATTGGAACTGGCCACCGAACATCTTCCTGGGCTAAAATCCACCAGGGCGGAGATGGCGGGTGGAATAGTTGACCTCATGAAACAACGCGGTGATCGCGGAGTTGGCCAACTCTTCAATGCAATCGCTGAAACCTGTCCGGACCTCGTCAAGTAAGCCCGGCAGGGGCTCAATTCAAGAAAGGCGGATTTCTCCCCGG
The DNA here is from genome assembly GCA_028284075.1 of Candidatus Sumerlaeia bacterium. Classification (GTDB taxonomy): domain Bacteria; phylum Sumerlaeota; class Sumerlaeia; order SLMS01; family JAHLLQ01; genus JAJFLJ01. The sequence goes on from JANQSL010000019.1 coordinate 7,518, forward strand.
TGAGCAGCAAGGCAGACCATGTCTTCATCGCCTATGGCGACCAGATCGTAGGTCCTTACCCGCGGTCCGTTGCCCTTGCGATGAAGCGCGCTCTTTACGGCTACCAAATCGCTGAATCTGGAACAGATGAAACGCCGTCGGGTGAACTGCCTTTCGATGAACACTGCACCTGGCACGAGTGGGGATTCCAGAGAACGGCCGCAGATGGTTTCGGAGTTGAGGTTGATGGCATCGATTTACCGCCGTGAGCGCTCCCCAAGATGGTGGATGAAATTCCGCGGCCCCTTCGGCAAGCAAATGCGCATGGCCACGGCCCTGACAGCGAACAAGAAGAACGAAAGCAGAGCTCAGGAACGGGCGGACGGCTTGGAGGAAGCCTCGCGCATTCTTGAAAAGTGGCAGGAACACACCTTCAGCGAAGTCCGGGAATGTGCCGAACTGCTACTTGTCAGCGGGATCATCACTGACGAGCAGTCAAAAGACTGGATCTCCGGTATGGGCAGCAGGCCGGACTCTCAGGCCTCGAAGATTACACTGAAGGAAGCCGCCCTCGCAAATCCCAAGGTCAGAAGAGAGCGCGATGTCCGGCCCGTCGAATTCCGTCGGCACAGAAGAGAACTCGAGGAATTCATCAAATGGTCCGGCAAGTCCTACTTGGTGGAAGTCAAGCGCTCGGATATCCTGGCATGGGTTGAGAAAATGAAGACGGACGGGACCAGCTTCGACGGCCGCCGTCACAAGCTCATGTTCATCCGCTACGCGTGCCAAATGGCCGGAGACTATGGACTTGTAGACGTGATTGGCACGTTCCAGCTGGATCGCAAAGAATCGGGCGACAAGAAGGCTCCTGAGGCGTACTCGTCTGAGGAGCTGGGCAAGGTCCTGAAGCACCTGCAGGAAACTCCGGAGCGAGCCCGCTGGCTGGCCTGTGTGGGCCTCATGGCATTTTGCGGCCTCAGACCCTCTGAAGTGACGCGCCTGCGCTCAGGGGACGTTCAGGGCGACGTGGTGTACGTTGGGCGCATCAAGCGAAAGACCGCCGCTTCCGAGCGTAGGCTGGTCATGCCGGCCACTGTCGCCAAGTGGGTGGAAGCCATCAAGCCGGAGAATCCGCACGCTGTCCTGATCGGCTCCGGGCATCACGGGCGCAAAGGCCAGGAATATGACCTGCGGAACTTCGCTCGATACCTGGGCGACAGAATCAGGGATTCCGGCGTGAATTGGAAAGGTGCGAAGGCGTTCCAAAAGACCTTCGCCACACTCGCCACTTGGGAATGGAAACTCCCGGGGCAGTTCATTGATGTTTACATGGCTCGCAAGGTGGCGATGATTCACGGGACAACAGCGGGGCACTATCTCTCGCGGGACATCGAAAAGCAAATGCGGCCGGTGGCGCGGAAGATCGATCGGGAAATTGGGAAGATTCTGAAATGCTGACTGAACTCCAACCATCCCTCCACTGCGTGCTCTATGGCCTTGTCTGTGGCCTGATCCTCGGTCAGTGGATGCGCCTCGGGCATCTCTTCCTGCCTCCGGACGGGCCGCTGATGAACGCGTGGATTCTGGTCGGCATGGTGCTCATTCTTGCCGGGGCTGGTGCGCTGATGGGGGTCTGGCTGTGAGGTCTTTTAGTGTGCAGCTATCACAAGCAATCTGTGGGTATGTCGGTGAGTTTAGTATGAGCACGACGGTTCGCCGATTCATTGCTCAATCAAGTACATAGCTCATAACGGCCAACGTTGCCATTATAGATGAACTTCTTCCCATGAAGAAAGTCGCGTCCCAAAAGTACGATCGTGGGCGCAACAAGATCAACGGACACCATATTGGGAACAACTGCTGGAGGCAGCACGTTTTGATAGAACTGTATCATCACCGGGTAACAGGCCCTCTCCTCCGGACCACCTTTTCCGATGTGACCGAGTTTGGCATTCCCAACCTGTGGCACGCCTAATTCAAAGCAGACCTGCTCATCAATTCCGGATACTTCCGCCCCTGTGTCTATGAGTGCCATACCATCTTTCGGTGGCGGAATTGGCTTCTGCGCCTGCCTCAGAGCGTTCTGTATTTGAGGTGGCACACAAATGCGAACTGGAAAGGTTGCACCGAATTTGACGCCAAGGACAGCTGGCGGAACGGATACTTGCTTGCCGTCAGGGGTTTTTCCTAAACTCGGTTGATGCTCCCATTCAAACAGTGGCATGGTGAAGACCTAGGAAGTAGCTGGTCATGTCCAGAACCGGTTCCTCGGGAACGATTTTCTTGATAAGGAACGGCTGAATTCCATACTTTGCGATACCAGCTTCCAAGGCATCTTCCTCGGTCTGGAAAAAGCCAAAGGTCTCCCTGTTCTTGATGAGTACGAACTTATCAAGATGGTCTTTACAGTACTCAGCGCGCATTTCTTCAAAGAACGCCTGTTCAATCTCAAGATGGTTTTCTCTTTTCATCGAAATCACCCCCGTCGATTTAAATACTGGTGCGGTCCACTTACCCCTACCAAATGGTGGCTTGAACTCGCCATGATGTCAATTAGACTGTCGCAGCGACGTATCGTTTGGCGTCTCTCTTGAGGAGACGGAATAAATGACGCAATCGAAAGCTCGCCCGAATTAACGCGAATCCTGACATAAGCCCATCCTCATCAAGTACGTAAGCAAATTACATTCCGCAGGATAATCAGGATGTAAGCTGTCCTGTGGCAAACCATAAAGATGCTCCAGCGTTGCGGTGCAGCAGATGTCAGGCATAAATGGGAATACTGGTCGAATCAGTCACATTTTCAGGCACACATATCGTAGATCATTGATTTTATTGGTCTCGCCAGGGACTGTTAATCCGTAGGTTGTTGGTTCGAGTCCAACCGGGGGAGCCATTCACTCCAAAGCAGAACTTCCCTTTTCCGCAGGCTCTCCGGGCATGCGTAACCCTTGTCGCTCCACCCGGGTTCTCGTGGAGCGCCAGGTTGTAACACCCTTCACCGTCGACTTCATCAGGCGTCCACGTGACCGTCTCGACGATTGTCGACAGGGTCGCGTTCACGTCCTTTGACGTGTTCAGGCGTTTCCCGAATCTCTGTTGAACGGATTCTTCCCGGGTTAACGACGGCATTCACCTTGCCCTCCGAGTGCAATCGTTTCGAATCGGCATGCGATGGTTCGTTTTACTGCTCGAATTTCATCGCCACATGGGGAGTCGTGTGAATTAATAAATCACACAAACGCGGAAGATTCGAATTCAAAGGCGGCATAACCCACCGCCCATATCACAAGGAGCATGACATGAAACTCAGTCATGTCATTATTCGTGTTTTTACGTTGGCATTCCTTTCAGCCATTTCTGTTCGGGCTCATGGCAATCATGAGGGTCTCCATCACTGGGAGATCCCCAGTAAGGATCCTGATCGGATCATCCTTACATTCCATGGCGAGCCAGCCACGAACCGGGCTGTTACCTGGCGCACTGATACCAGCATTACCGAAGCATTCGCACAAATCGCCGAAGCGACAGCGAATTCGAAGTTCACGGATCAGGCGGTCACTCGAAACGCCATGACAGAGTCTTTTGATTTAGGCTTGTACAAAGGGAACAACTCGCTTGTCGTCCATTACCATTCAGTAATATTTGAGGGACTCAAGCCTGACACGTTGTATGCGTATCGAGTGGGAGATGGTCACGAGCACTGGTCTGAATGGATCCAGTTTCGTACTGCAAAGAAAGGTTATGCCCCGACTCAATTCGTCTATTTCGGCGATGCCCAGAACGATATTCTGGAACACTGGTCACGCGTGATTCGCATGGCCTACCAAACAGCACCTAACGCGTCCTTTGTAGTCCATGCCGGCGACCTGGTAAATTATGCACATCGTGATTTTGAATGGGCAGAATGGTTTAAATCCGGAGGTTTCATTCATAGTCAATGGACGGCAATACCCGTTGCGGGAAATCACGAATTCAGTCCGATTGAAAAAGGAAAGCCACGAAAGCTCTCTATTCAATGGCGGCCACAATTCACACTGCCGGTTGAAATGGATCTGGTGCCAGAGCTGCACGAGTCAGTGTATACGGTGGATTATCAGGATGTGCGGGTTATAGTCCTCAACTCCAATGACCAACTCGAGGCACAAACCGACTATATCGAAAAGCAACTGAAGGACTGCACGGCCAAATGGAAGATCATCACCTGTCACCATTCCATTTTCGCGCCCGCCAGAGGACGCAACTTCCAGTTTGCCCGCGATCACTGGAAACCACTGCTGGACAAGTATGGTGTGGACCTCGTGCTCAATGGTCATGACCACACCTATGCGCGTGGACATGTTCCTGTTCTTACAGCTGATGGCAAAGATGCCAGTGGTCTCGGCACTGTCTACGTCACTTCTGTCAGTGGCCCCAAGATGTACGACCTGGACGCCAAGCAAATGGAAGGTTATTCAGTTGATGGTTACAAGTCGGACAAGACAGCTGAACAAACTCAATTCTTTCAGGTCATCACCATCGGGGATGATACGCTGACTTATGTGGCTTATACTGCCCTGAGTGAAGAATACGACCGGGTTGTGATCACCAAAGACTTCAAGACCGGCAAGAAAGTGCTGACGCAGAACAACTAGAGCGTTTCTCTGGATCGTTTGCCGAATGAAGCATGTTTGCCGGCTGGCTTCGCGTCGTGAGACGGCCCAAGTGAGTGCTTTGCCAAGCCGTGCGATGGGGGCGTTGCGATCTTTGGTGACGAAGTCGGTGAACCACTGGGCCATGATGATCATCCAGAACCGTTCGATGGGACTCAGATCGGGAGAGTGGAGTGAGAGGAAAGGAACAATGGCTCCTTGAAGTATGCCCGAGTGTTTGTCAAAATCCGACGTTGCAAGAAGTTGCAAGTTTCAGCATGCTCGAAAATGTTTTAACTGGTTGAAGCGATTGGTTTTGCCTCGCAAGTCCAATCAGGTCAAAATCTCTCTATTGGACTGTTAATCCGTAGGTTGTTGGTTCGAGCCCAACCGGGGGAGCCATTCTTTCCAGAGACCCCACCGGGTAGCCCGGATCCAAAGACCGCCGTTTCGTCTCTGAAACTCCGATCCTATTCCACAAGCCAGATGTCATTGAGATGCGGACCGTAGATGGTGCCGGGATCCATCAACCACGGTTCTGTTCCAATCTCAAAGTTCTCTGCCGCAAAGTACAATCGTCCACCAAGAGAGGTGAGGAACTCGGGACGGGAATCCGCATCTCCGGGATTAATGTCAGTAGCCTGTACGACGGTCTCATCGGGCAGCACTGCATACAGTTCAAAGGCGAAACCTCCCGGATCGCCGCGAAAAAAAAGAAGATCACCGGCGATGGGAAATTGAGTGACGTAGGTGCTGACCGGGCCGGGCACACCCGACCCGGAACTGGCGTCGAGATTGGTCAGACGTGTCAGAGCTTCGGTCGCGGGATTGTAACAATACAACTCAAGACCGGCACCGGAGGCCGGATCGAGAGCGGACATGTAAAGACGATCGTTCCACCCCGTAAGGAGTGTTCCTCTTCCGAAATCTCCTGTTCCGATACGAGTGACCTCGTCGGCCGCGGGATCATAGACATAGACTTTTTGATCGGGAAAACCGCTGGCGAATGCCACACGGTCACCGACCGGTGTGATGAACTCGGGTGACGAACTGTCCGTACCAGGCAGAACGTCAATCGTGCTGAGTACGCCTGTATCCGTCAATCGCATCAGCTCAATACCCGCACCCGCTCCCACCTGACCCGCCCCGAAATACAGACTGTCCCCGACAACAACGGCTCTGCTCTTCGGCAGGCGCAAGAGACCACTTGCAAGACCCGGATTGGCATCGACAACGAGTTCCATCATCCCGGAGTCAGGGTCATAGCTGTGAAGCTCATAGCCGACTCCAGGGGCGTTGGCTTCGAAAAAAAGCTTTCCGTTGAATTCAACATGAGGTGCGGCAAGGGAATTGGCCGTACCCGAATTGACGTCAATGGCTTCGACTTCATCCAGGTTCGAATCATAGACAAATAACTCAAAACCCACGGTGGTGTTGCTTGCGCTGAAATAGAGGTACCCATCGGAAGCGGAGTAAAATGATCGGGAGTTGAGCGGCGCGGTGTTTCCGCTTCCGATCTTCTCAAAGGAATTGGTCGCGGGATCGTAGCGAACAAGCACAACAGCTTCCCCATCCGCACCGGCCTTCATGAATATCTTTCCGGCATGAACAATGATCGGGGTGTCGAACTGTGCATTGCTTGCCGACGGAATGACAACAGGTCCTGAGGCGGTCGCGTTAACGTTCTCCGTTGTGTCCAGTGCGGGATCGTAGCGCATCAGGCTGCGGGGCGTGGTTCCAATTCCTTCCGTGCGCGCGATGAAGTAGATATCACCACCCGCTTCAACAAAGCCTTCCGGCTCGGACCCCAGATTGCCGGAATTGAGATCGAACGGAACGACCTCCTCGGCAACCGGGTCCCATGCGAAGAGTTCGCTGCCAACATCCGGTCTGGTTCCTTCGAAGAAGACCAGTCCGCCGGTCACAACAACCTTCTCGAAAGCGACGAATCCGCTCGCGGATTCAAAGTCCGTCAGTTGCGTCGATATTTCTGTCTGCGGATCATGAACCCATAGCTCGCGGGCCGATGTTTCGTCGTCTGCCGTGAAGTACAATTTTCCTCCAAGCGTCGCCAGCCCGGCAATGTCCGGGTCTCCCCCGGGAAGAATGGAGCCGGCCTGCAAAACCTGGTCTGTTTCGGGATCGAGGACAAATAACTCGCTATCTGTTCCATCTGCATTCACATTTCCGCTGAAGTAGATCTTTCCATCGAGTTCCGTCAATTCCGTTGGGTTCCTGCCAAAGGAATTCAAGCCGCCTTCGGTGAGCTGCTCCACCTGCAGGGTGGAAGGATCGATCCGGTAAATCTCGTTCTTGAATTTCCCGCTGACCAGAGAGCCGGATCGAATGTAGACACTGCCGTCAAAAACCAGATGTTCAAGTGCGGCACCTGGTACATCGGTGATCTCCGTAACCATATCCGTCGAGGGATCGAAAACAAAGAAGGAATCATTTCCGCCAACGTCGTCCGCGCTGAAAAACAGCTTTCCACCAGCCACGAAGAGGTTGTCCGGATTCGAATCCGTCGAACCGGGGCGGATATCGGTAATCAGCTCCGGCATTCCAGGACTGACGAGGTCGGCTCGCCAGATTTCATCACCTGTGTCGTCTGGTGAGTCCGCATCGTATGCGACGAAGTAGATGTCCTCGCCAATCAGTGCGAAGTGTTCAGTATTAGGGCTGACCCGGACGGGTGGAACCGAATCTGTCCCGGCGAACGCCATTGTGGTCTCGGTGATGGGATCGTGCACGAGGCCTACCGTGAAATTTCCGACATCCCCCGTGAAAAAGAGACGTCCATCCAGCACCGTCGGCGGATCGGAGATATCAATGTCGTCACCTGGATTGATCGGATACTCTGTCCGCTCGCCGGTTGTCGTGTCGTACCTGTAAAGTTGTTCATCGCTGTCAGGGTTTTCGGCTTCGAAGTAGACGAAGTCACCGACAGACGCGAAATGCTGGGGGCCGGAGCCGACCCCACCGGGAATAATATCAAGCACATCGAAAGTCCGGGTAATTGGATCAATGATGATAACTTCGCTTCCTGGCAATCCGGTGTCCGCCTCCAGTGCCAGTAGACCTCCGGCTCCGGTCAGTTCGTCCGGACTCGACCCAATCGCATCCGTATTCAAATCGGCGATGAGCTGAGGTTGTGCAGAGCACAGACCTGGAAGAAACAGGGAGAGAATTCCGGCAGCCCATGTGGTAACCTCACTTGCCTGCGCACTTCGCATATCCGCTCTGTTCATGGTTTCGATCTCGATCTATCAGTGGATTCTGAATCATGAGAATTCCGGAGACACGGGCTCAAGCGATAAACCGTCGGGATCGGCATGCCGGTCCCTTTCGAAACACCAGACGGCTAAAGGATGGAGAACTCAAAGTTTTGCAGAGCCCCAGTACTCTTCACAACCGTATCAGAGTTGCAAAAGGTTGCAACTTTCAGCGTGTTTGAGCGTGGTGCGAGAATGTGTCAGCGTGTTCCGAACGGTTGATGTTTCTGAGTTCACGCTGTAACCCTATTGCTCTCAATGGTCCTGAACCGGACTGTTAATCCGCAGGTTGTTGGTTCGAGTCCAACCGGGGGAGCCATTTCTCCAGATCGCATCCTTCGGCTTCTTCTGGGGCCGTTTTTTCTCTCCAATAATCACTCAGTATGCTTGTTCAACGGTGTACACCGGACTGTTTAATCGTTTTGATGTCTTGCGACGGGTTGGCGACCGGCCACCTTAAGAGAAAGATGGCAAACTTGTGTCAGGCAGCGGATTTCAGCAACATGGCCGCCAGGACTTCCATAACCGTCTCCCTCAAACAAGGAACGCACGGAGCCGAAGCTCCGCGCGTTCCACTTGCGTGAGTGAATCCCAACCTGCCGTCTATCGCCAGGCAGGACCGAGGTCCGCACTTGTTGCAACCAGTGGTGCCAGAGTGATCGTGTCGGTACTGCTTTCGTCGGCTCCCGCGTCTTTGGCGCCGGACCGTGGCTGACCATCCATGTCGAGCGTCACGGAAGGGTAATTTCCCGTGGCAGCGTTGATGGCCGGGCTCGATGAGGAGAGGCGATAGAGACCGTCACCGTCAAACTGCAGCAACGGGTTGGTCAGCGTGATTCCGCCTGGATTCGTGATGCCAAGCGACGGCCCGTCCATGATGTTTCCTGAGTAGACCATGTTCGTCGGGGTGGTTTCATAGATGATCATGCCCCGTGTGCTGGTGGTCTGAACAATGTTGTTCTCGAACGTGCAATTGATTGGCCCGAGATCTCCGCCGCTGAGTACGCGGCCGACATAGAAGTTGTCGGCACAGTTCACGAATGTGTTGAAAGAGAAAACTCCGTCACGAACGCGATGGTAGCCGTTGAGCGGCGAACTCGGGTACTCGTTGACACCGTTTACCAGGCAGAGGGCTGCATCAATATCCTCTCCGACCAGGCCCTCGAAGTAGTTGTTCGTAACAACGTTGCCGGGTCCGATGACGCGAACGCCGCTGGACTCAAACTGTCCCTCTCCAAAGAAGAAGTTGTTTGTAACAGTGTTATTGGCGCCGTGACGCAGTGTGATCTGGCCACGGTTGTCGCGGAACGTGTTGTGACGGAAGATGCTGCCTCCCGCTTTGTTGGAGATGATTTCGCGTTCGCCATCGCAGCGTTCGAAAAGGTTATGCTCGATAATCATGTCAGCCATGATCGTCGAAGTATTGCTGTCGCCCAGGCGCATCGTCTCATAGCCGTTTGGCCGTGAACTGCCGGGGTCGGTGCGGTCATGGAAGTAGTTGTGGTCGATCAGGTGATTGTACGCACCGGTTCCGTCGGTCAGCCACACGGTCAGTGTAACACCCTTATGGTTGCGGTTGCCAAACTCACAATGGTCGACGCGATTGTTTTTCCCGTAGATTGAGAGCCACTTGTAGTCGGTTCCGCTGGAACCCGGGTTGCAGGAAATCATTGCCGTGTTTGTCAGACGGCAATTCTGCGCAAGGTTCGATGAGCCGTTGCGAAACTGAATGATATGGTCGCCACCGCTGGCGGATGCACCATTGAAGAAGAGACCGTCAACCACCATCCAGCTTCCGCCGATCTCAAGGCTCGAGGTCCCGTTGAGCACCACTCCGCCCGGTGTTTCCGCCTTCAGTGTAATCGGGTTACCGGCTGTGCCACCGGATGCGTTCGCCGTTAGCTTGCCGTCCCAGGTGATGTCCCAGTTATACGTGCCGTTCGCGATGCAGATGGTGTCACCCGGCAAGGCCGTGTTCCGAGCACTGTGGAGAGCCGAGATCGAGCTGACTGTCGTCGTACAGGCGGGAACCGGGGTTGGGGTGGGTGTCGGAGTAGGCGTTGGGGTCGGAGTCGGCGTGGGTGTGGGCGTGGGTACGGCGCCACAATCGCAGGAGCCCGTCTCATCGTTGTTGGAGTATATTCCATTCGAACTTGCGAGAGACTTTGCCGATGCGTTACAACTGAAGTTATTGTTTGTGATTGTGTAGCCTGTGACACCAGACAGAGTCCGGATACCAACCGAGGTGTTCTGTGTCACGCAGTTCCCGTCAACAAGCAGACCGGGAGCATCGTATTCCACCTGGATGCCGCGGAAGCAGTTTACAATGTCGTTGCCGGTGATCGACAGATTTGCCAGGGGATTCTGGAAGTCGAAGTTCTTGATCTTGATGCCGAATTCCACGCAATCGGTGATCGAGTTGTTTTCGACGAAGACCGTGTCGGTCCCTTCGATAATCTCGATTCCATCAAGGCAGTTGGAGATGGTGTTGTCATGGATCCAGTTGTTGATTCCTGAAGCGGCATGGCCACCTGTGTTGCCAACTCCGATGCCTGACTTCAGGCAGTTGGTGATGGTGTTGAATCGAACCTCGTTGGAGTACTCACCATCACCGTGCAGATCGATTGCGTCCTCGTCCAGGAGCGACAGTGTGTTGTTTTCCACCAGGGTGTGATGGGCTCCGGTCTGAATCAGGATTCCGTGACGCAGCACCGGGCCAAGTGTGTTGTTTCGCACCCAGTTGTTGTTGCTGTCAGGCTCCTGAATCGTGATTCCGTATCCGAATCCGCCGCCACCCAGGTTCGTGGCATCGCTGACGATGCAGTTCTCGACCAGGATCCACTTCGAACTCCGTGCAATAAAGCCACGCTGTGCAAATGTGTCGATACGCAGATTGTCGATACGGACGCGCTGGCATTGAGTGCCACCATTGGCGCCCAGTTGGATCTGGTAATTGGGGCCTGATCCGCTACTTGTCATGGTGAAGCCTGAGAGGGTCAGGTTAGAGACACCTGCCGAGATCTTGATCGTCTCGGTCGTTCCAGAGGAAACAAGGATTGCTCCGTCGCGTGACTCACCACGAACAGAGACACCGGTCTTCATATTCATCTTTGACTTCACGTGCCATATTCCGTTCGGGATGAAGACTTCGTCACCTGCGGAGGAAGCACTGACAGCGGCAAGAATGGCAGTCGCATCGTTATCCCCGCTCTGATTACTTGTCGCACCGAAATCCACGATGTTTCGAGTCGTTCCCGTAACGGGGTCAGGGAACTGGAAGGTTTCATTCAGACCGGCATCAATCGTTGGGATCGGTGTTGGAGTGGGGGTTGGTGTTGGCGTTGGCGTCACACCTCTGGCTGAGATTTCGATCAAGTCACAGTAGACGTCATCACCATTTCCGCTGGCGTCACACCGGAAACGGATCTGGACGCTCGATGTGAAGGAGAGGTTGGTACTGTTCAAAGTGACGCTGGTGTCATAGAAGATGCCATTCTCGAATTCTGACCCCCTTGCCCAGGTTGCGACGGTCGTCCATCCGGAGCCGTCGTTTACCTGAAGCCAGAAGTCTTCGTTGTTCTCCATGGACTGAGCGCGAAACGAGAAATCGACCTTCATTTCATTGTAGGGCGTGAGATCAAGGCCATTGGTGAGCGTGAAGGAGGATGCGACTCCGCTGTTGTCCTGGATGTTAATGGCTGCATTACCCTGAGCAGCGAATGTCCCCCCGGTATAGCGACTGCAGTCACTACCGCCATCAGTGTAGTTGCCCCATCCAGCCTCAAAGTCATCGAAGGCCAATTGGATCCAGGTGCCGGGTGTCGGCGTTGGAGTTGGAGTTGGAGTAGGTGTTGGCGTCGGTGTTGGTGTTGGCGTTGGCGTTGGAGTAGGTGTTGGTGTTGGTGTTGGAGTAGGTGTTGGCGTTGGCGTTGGCGTTGGAGTAGGTGTTGGTGTTGGTGTTGGAGTTGGCGTTGGCGTCGGTGTTGGCGTTGGAGTAGGTGTTGGTGTTGGCGTCGGCGTGGTCGATTCCCAAACCTCGAATCTCAGGTCTTTGCCCGAGTTGCCGCCATCTTCAAACATCTCACCGGCTGGATAATTGGAGTCAGGGTCCATTTCTCCAAAGACCGGGAAACCACTCGTATTCAGGACATTCAGGTAGTAGGTCGGCCCGGCTGACAGCGCCACGGGCGTGCTGTAGGTGATTTCATAGGCCTGGAACGAGGAGCCTTCTGAAAAATTGGTGATGGAGGATGTGTCGATCACCTGACTGCTGCCACTGATGGCACCCGAATTGGCTCCGGTGCCGATATTGAATGACAAATCGCCGGAGTTCGGTACTTCACCTTGTTTCAGGGAAAAATAGAGGACAACTTTGCTAACGTCGTAATTCGCGCCCGAGTGACTGAATGACTGGGCATATCCTTTACCATCCTTGGTCTCCACCTTGTCTCCCCCGGAGCTGTTGGATTCCAACAGCTGTTCAGCGTGAAGGAATTGAGAGAGCAAAAGCGTCAGAACAGCGGGAATTGCGGTCCTCCGGATCCTGACCTTCATTGTCGCAATCCTTTCCGAGTCAGGGAGCCCTGTTTTAGTGAGCATCCGAATCCACTCATGTCGAATGTTGCTGGCAGCAATTGTGGCAGGGGGTCACGACGTTGCCGGAAGGCTGTTTTGATGACGATTATGCATCAGAATGGAATCCTGAGTCAGCGTCATTACGGACCGGTCCAAATCCAGGCGCTGGAAGGAAACGCTCATGCAATCAGAACTCAATCACATGGCACCCGGCCGGCATCCGGCACGAGCCAATCCAAATCTAACGCGAGTTAGTTAAGGTGATGGCATTATGCATCGCCCTCAGTCAACGAATTTCTGAACTGGCTGTGATATGCGGTACCGAAGTTGAGGCCATACAGGCGAAAGAGTCATCGCCGGGTCGTTCCCGGCCCGGCGCAGCACAAAGGGAGGCTCGGCGTACTGTCAATGCGCCTCCCCTTCAGGATGAAGACGTCACCTCAAACAAGTTGCACAGCGGAATGCAAGCAAGGTGCGGAAATGCGCAGGAACGTACCAGGAATGCTGAGGTCGTTGGTTATGCCTGACAACTTCAGACAACTCAATATCCACCCTGAGAAAGCATTTTCCATTCTACTGAATCGCCATTCCCGTCACGTTGGGACCTTTACTTTCATGGTTCTCATTCGTTCGACCAAGCGCTTGAAAGAGCGATGATCTGGCAATATCAGATCTCATGCTTTCCTGAGATGAAGCCGAAATGCAATCCTTTCACCTCCGGCAATGACTTCAAGAATCCCAACCAGGCCCGAGCAGTCACATAATCGCTCCGGTTTCGTGTTGCCGCGGGAAGCTCCATACTTCTTGTTGAGTGCAATCTGCCGGGATTTCAACTCATGAATCAGTTTCCACAAACCTTTCGATCCGTTCTCTTTCTTGTTCTGTTGGGGATCGCCATCAATGCCACCGCGGAAGATACCGACCTTGCACAAGAACTGGATCGCTGGGCGGCGGCCAATGCATCAAGACTGGAGTCGGTTTACAAAGAACTCCATGCCAACCCCGAGCTCTCTTTTCAGGAGGAAAAGACGAGTGAGCGTATTGCACGGGCACTGAACGAGGCGGGTTTCGAGGTGGAGACACATGTCGGCGGATTCGGTGTGGTGGGAGTGCTGAAAAACGGCGAAGGCCCCACTGTCATGATCCGAACGGATATGGATGCTTTGCCAATAAAGGAAGAAACCGGCCTCCCCTATGCCAGCGATGTGGTCGCCACGGATGCCAAAGGAGACAGTGTTCCGGTGATGCATGCCTGCGGGCATGATGTTCACATGACCATTTTTATGGGGCTTGCCGCAGCCGCGGTTGAACTCCGGAAGCATTGGAGCGGCACTCTGGTGCTGATTGCCCAGCCGGCCGAGGAGTGGGGAGCCGGGGCGAGTGCCATGCTGCGGGATGGCCTTTTCGACCGCTTCCCCCTGCCGGACTATGTGCTGGCGCTGCACGTCACTCCATCACTGCGGGCAGGATCTCTTGGCTACACCAGCGGGTATGCATTTGCCAATGTGGACTCCGTGGATATCACGGTGAAGGGAGTTGGCGGCCATGGCGCCTACCCAAACACCGCCATCGATCCGGTCGTCATTGCCAGTCGGATCGTCGTGGCGCTGCAAACGATTACCAGCCGCGAGATATCGCCCAGTGATCCCGTTGTGGTTACCGTCGGCAGGATTCAGGGAGGAACCAAACGAAATATTATTCCCGATGAAGTTCGACTCGAGCTGACGGTGCGAACCTACTCCCCCGACACACGAACGAAAACACTCGATGCCATTGAGCGAATCGCGCGTGGAGTGGCGATATCGGCCGGTGTTGCGGACGATTTGCTGCCTGTTGTGGAGCGCAAAGAGAACGCCATCCCAGCCGTCTATAACGATCCTGAACTTGTCGAGTCGATCATTGGCGAATTGCGGAATTCCTTCCCCGCGGAAGAGTTCAGGAAAATGGAGCCGACCATGGGAGGCGAGGACTTCGCACAGTACGGCGCCACCGAAGATGATATCCCGGCGTTTCTGTTTCGGGTTGGAGTGAATTCCTTCGACGACTCAAAGCCCAAACAGTTACTTCATTCTCCTTACTTCGCTCCGGAGTACGCACCAGCCATCAGGACGGGAATTAAGGCGATGATGCTCTCGCTGTCGAATCTCACCACGACCGCCGGGGATGGCTAGCAATCCGCCCATTGATACCGACTCTTTTCATACCGCCTCCCCCGCTTAAGCCCTAAAAAAGGGGATTTTTGAGGAAATTGATCGTCAAGGCCTATTTATGTATAAATAGACCTTGATATCCATAATTTGCTCTGCTTCCCTCCTTCCATCAATTCAACGGGGAACTCCATCTCCACGACAGGATCAAGGATCATGCAGGAACTCATGCACTGTGACCAATGTGAGCAGACATTTCGCGGCCAGGCGTGTACGAGTGTCGGTGTATGCGGTAAAGACCCTGACATGGAGAGCCTTCAGAAGCTTCTTCTTTATGGCTTGAAGGGAATGGCCTCGTACAAAGCACATGCCCGCCGCCTTGGAAAAACCGATGCTGAAGTGGAAGCGTTCATTGAAGAGGCACTCTTCGCCACGGTTACCAACGTCAATTTCGACATCTCCAGCCTCCTGGAGCTGGTGCTTAAGTGCGGTGAGATGAACCTGCGCACGATGCAGCTTCTGAACGACGGCCATGTGGAAGTGATGGGCGATCCCGGTCCGACGGAAGTGGTGGAAGGATTGCATGAAGGCCCTCGTATTCTGGTGACAGGTCACGATATGGTTGATCTGAAAGATGTACTCGACCAGACCGCAGACCTCGGCATTAATGTCTATACTCACGGCGAGATGCTTCCGGCACACATGTATGAGAACCTGCGTGCCTATCCACACCTGAAAGGGCACTACGGCGGAGCATGGCAAAAGCAACGGGACGAATTTGAGGCTTTTGGAGGCCCCATCCTGGCCACCACCAACTGTGTTCTTATTCCGCGCCCGACCAACACCTACCTGCCCCGCCTCTTTACGGTCCGCGAAACAGCTGTTCCCGGAGCCACCCGCCTCAAAACGAACGACTTCTCACCCCTCATTCGCAAGGCACAGGAAATCGGTTCTCTCCCGGCAACGGATCAAAAAAAGTCGACGGTCGGATTTCATCATTCGGTTATCCTGAGCCTGGCTGATCATCTTGTTGCGGCGGTCAAGGAGGGACGCGTGAAGCACTTCTATCTGATCGGCGGGTGCGATGGAGCGGAACCCGGCCGAAACTACTTCCATGATTTCGCCGGCGCCACGCCGCAGGACTCCATTGTACTGACCCTTGGATGCGGCAAGTATCGGATACGGGAGCAGGAGTTTGGAACTATTCGCCTGAATGGCATCGAGGTTCCCCGGCTGCTTGATATGGGACAGTGCAATGACAGCTACGGCGCGATTCAAGTGGCACTGGGGCTGGCCAAAGCTTTTGAATGTGGCGTCAATGATCTGCCACTGACTCTTGTTCTCTCATGGTTTGAGCAAAAGGCGGTCGCCGTTCTCCTCACACTTCTTCATCTTGGTGTGAAGGGCATCCGTCTCGGCCCCGCACTCCCAGCCTTCGTCACCCCAAACGTCCTCGCGATACTCCAAAAGGAATACGACCTTCGAGGCATTGGTAAAGATGCCCAATCGGACGTACTGGCCACGCTGGGCTCCTGAAGCGAGATTCGCCTGTTCCGCATCGGTGTGATTGCTCTTGCACGTGCTGATTGCAGAGTGGACGAGAAGGTATCTTTATCGGGAGAGTGCTGTGATCTCAACCACCGGTGAATACGCTCTTCGAGCGACGGTTTTTCTGGCACAATGGTATCCCGAACCGCGAACAACCAGTCAAATCTTCTCCGCCACCAGAGTGCCCAGCGGCTACCTCTCGAAAGTCATGCAGTCACTCGTTCGGAGCAGGATCGTCAAGTCCCAGCGCGGACTCCATGGCGGTTTCGTTCTTGCTTCCGAGCCCGATTGTTTTACCGTCCTCCAGGTTCTCGACGCCGTCGGCGCTGCTCCTGAGCGACTGCAGGAATGCCCTCTCGGTCTTAAGGGGCATGTCAGTCTTTGTCCGGTACACAAACTCGTGGACGATTCGGTTGCGCAAGTGCGCCTTGCATTTTCCCAGGCCACCCTCCTCGAACTGACACAATCCACTGAAGGCAGCAAGCCGTTGTGTGACGACCAGGCGAAAGAGGAGGCAGGGCAAAAGACATGACCAGGGTACAAGTCTTCTGCGCTGTTTCTCTCGATGGCTATATCGCCGGAAATAACGACGACCTGAGCTGGCTCGATGGAGCTGAAGGGAACGAGGCAGATGATCCCGATACCGTTAACTTTCCCGGTTTTATGGAGAACATCGGGGCAATGCTCATGGGAAGGCGAACCTACGATATTGTGATGGGTTTCGGCGAATGGCCCTATGGAGAAACTCCTGTTTTAGTGGCCACCTCGCGCGCATTGAACAATCCTCCCCCAGGGGTGTCGGCATGCTCCGGTGAAATTCGGCAACTGTGTCGACAGGCTGCTGAAATCGCCGGTAACCGAAATGTCTATCTGGACGGAGGCGGGTTGATTACACAGGCTCTTGATGCAGATTGCATTGATGAGTTGATACTGTCTGTGGTTCCCACGCTCCTGGGAAAGGGAATCCCCCTCTATGGAGGGGAACAACTCCAGCGCTTTGAAGCGCAGTTCCTGGGCCGCCAGGGTATAACAATGCAAATAAGATTGAAGAAGGCTCGTTAATTTAATGGCGACAGCGGGTAAGCTCCAGGCCGTGTATCACCTCTGAGAGCCGTAAGACTATCGTGGTTCCATGGATAGTGACGAGAACCGTCTCAAAGGCCATCATGAGAGTCATTCACACCTGTTTACTCCAGGCGAATGACAGGAATCTCATGCACCGCCTCAAGATCAAGTCGGTGGATCGGGGTCCCGTTTTCAAAAACGACAATGCTGTTCGGATAGAAAGGAATGTTCATTGCCCTGGGGAGGCTTTTCTTTGAGTTGCCCGTCACAACTGTTACTCCACAGCCGGGAAGCCGTGGATGTCTCATTGTCGCGAGTACTGAGTGGGCGTCAGAAGAGTACTCCGTTTCGTCGAGTATGAAACCTTTCTCCGAAAACACCAGCCGCGAGTCAGTCTCACCAAGTACCGATCGGGCAGCGATACCGGTGACTGCACTTCCCACAATCAGGACCGCGGCGTTGTCCCAGTCATCGATCGGTTTGTCGAGGTCTTCGATCCGCACGATGTGCTCTTCGTCGTAGCTACGCTCAAAGATGGAAACGTATGGGGAAAATGTCTCCGCTTCGTGAGGATTCCCGATAACAAACAGCCTCTCTCCTTTCCTTGTCGAATTCGTGGTTGGAATCAGGTCCTCCGGATCGATACGGCGGAACACATCGTAGTCCGGATCGAGCACCACGGAAGACGGAGGGTTGACGATGTTTGCAAGGCGGATCCGATCGCTTCCAGTGTCGAGTCGTGAAACAACAGTTTCCGATCTGTCCTGATAAGTCATTCTGACAGGGACATCGGTTCGAAACTCCGAGACCTCCCGAAGTTCTACCACCACCTCGTTCTCGCTGGCATTCCAGTGCGCTGATTCCGCATTCAGATCCGGAGCGCCGGCGGAATAGACCCACTGATCAAAAAACCAGTCCATTGGCCGCCCGGCGGAATTTTCCATGTGCTCCTCAATACGTTCCCACGAGACGGCTTTTCCCGTATCACGATATGTCATTGTTCGAAGGGCCTGAAAGAATTCGTCCGTTCCCATTTCCTGAGCGAGCATGTAAAAAACCACCGCACCCTTGTTGTAACCGATGGTTCTTCCGGCACCGTCTTTCCGCCCGAATGTTGAAAGAGGCTTGTCTCCATCCTCGCCGATCCTGCTGAAGAAGTGCATCGCGTTTCGCCGGTATGTGCGAGCTCCGTCCTCGTAGCCATCGAGGACGTGGCCGTAGTGATTTGTGCAGTGGCTGGTGAGTGCTTCGCACCAGTTTCCGCCCTTATGGTCAACCTGTACCGCATTCCCGAACCAGCTGTGAACAAATTCATGGTCAATGTAGCCGTGAGTCGTCTGGGATCGTTTGCCCATGTCAATCACGGCTGAGCTGAGAAGCGTAAAACCCGGAAAAGCGAACCCGCTGCTGAAAAAGTTATCCACGACCCGGTACTGTGTGGTGGGAAGCGGGCCAAGCAAGGGCTGATACCGATCCAGATATGTCTTAACGGCGTTTGTCAAACCTTCCGCCTGTACCGCCTGTGATGGCTTCAGGTGCAGTTCGATGTCTATGCCGTTCCAGCTGTCCCTGTGGATTTCGTGATCTCCTCCCACGAGAACGATTCCACCAACGGGATAGTGCGAGTTCCAGAGATCGCGCCCACTTCCGTCGGAGGGGGCTTTTGCTCCGTTGGCAACAATCACCATGTTATCCGGCCTGTTGACGGAAAGGGAGTACTCAGAGCGCAGCTCTGTTGATACAACGGGATACCATGCGCCAGTCAGGTAAACGCCTTCCTCACCGATAGTCCGGTTCATTTTTCGATTGTGAATCTCGCCGGGCAACTCTCCGGCAGACGGGTCCTGATAGAGTTGTCCTTTCCAGGCAACGATCAATTCCGGTGTGGCGACTTCGGGTCTCCAGTCAATCGTCCACGAACCCTCGTCCTCCCCGAATCCTTCCTCGCGATAAGGACCTGACCGGAGTTCAGCCCCCCTGGCATCGACCCGAAGAATTTCGAGATTTGGGGCCAGATGAAACCGGACGGTCTCTGCGGCGGGTATCGTGATTCCTGCAACCCCCTCAAGCGAGTGCGTCTTTGGGTCAAGATCGACTCGAAGATCGTATGCAGGTACGAAAGACTCCGGCGGTATTCTCTCACTTGCTGGTGGAGTGTATCGTGAGCATGAGAAGGTTACAGCTCCGAAACAGACGAGAAACAAAGAAAACCACGATTGGTTTAGAACACGGCGATTCATCATCAGATCCAATCAATTCAGTCGAAAAAATCAAAACCGAGTGACAGGCATTTGCTTCCCATCACCCGGTATTCGTCACCACCTGCTTCTTATTCTCTCAGTGGTAGCTGGTCCATTCGGAGATGCCACTCGATACGGGCGCGACTTGTCCGTTCAACGTGAAAGTGCCGCGATCCGCGCCGGAGAAGGACCAGGACTCAACCTGCAGATAATAGTCCTGTCCTCCAACGGCGGTGAATGTGATGGCGGACATCGAGTCCGTGCCGTTCTTGTCGTCGTTGCAGTCCACCTCTGCCAGAGATCCACAAGACCCGCTGTACAGGGTTACAAACGAATCGGTGAGCGAACCCGCAGTCAAATCGAGTTCGTATTCCTCTCCGTTGACAACGGCCGGCAATGCAAACCAGACGTCCGGGCCGGCGTTCGCGGCGGAGTTGCAGGAGGCGGTTGAATCACCCTGATCGGGATTGGGTGTGCTATCAGCGAGAACGTTGAAGCCGCTTGTCCAGGATTCTGACGTCAAGTCGATGGCGTTAGCACAGTCCTGCCCCGCGGGAGCCGCAAGAGGACCGGAAATCCGGATCTGTGCCGTGTCTTCGGCGGAACTTCCAAACTGATCCTCCAGGATCACGTAGTAAACGGTACCTGAGGTGAGTGACACCACAGCCTGGCTGTTTCCGAACAGATCAAAGTGGCAGCCAACCTGAGACGATGCACCGGCTGTGGGCTGTGTCGCCGTGCAGCCGGGAAGCTCCCAGACAGTTACTGTGGAAGTTCTCGGAGTCGTGGGTGCCGCATCCTGGAAAAAGTTGCCTTCAATCAGATACTGGCCGGTTGCGGTCGGTGTGAACTGAACAAAGGCTTCCTTGCCATCTCCTGTGCTGATTCCGTCGACGCAGAGGCCGCGCCAGTCTTCATCGTCCGTCAGAGGAGTGACGTTGAAGTCCTCATTGAAGGGAAGGTTGCTGTTGTCGATCTGAAAGGGCGTTCCCGGATTGGAGGCGAAGGAGGTGCAGTCGTTTAGCGCATTCGGACCCGATCCCTTTGGCGACGCCTTTCCCGCCTTTCCGGAATCCAGAACAATGTGCTTGATTCCGGCGGGGGTGGAAGCGGGTTCATGACCGATTGTTATGTCCATAATGTCATACTGTGCCGCGAGCGCGTTGACAGTCTCACTTTCGGCATTCAAAGTGGACACCGCCAGACCTTGCGGCGTGTCGAAGAGGATAGTGGCCCACACCTTCTCTTCGACCGCCAACGCTGTATTTGCACAGGCCACGGCGATAACGGCGGTGACCGCGAATTGACTGATCTTCATTTCAAACTCCTTGGAATTGGTGTACTAATGAACTTGCTATTCGTTCAGTGGAACTCAGTCACCTCCTAACGTTCCGGAACCGAGGCGAAAAACCTCCCCACGGCTGACGGTTCCGTTTGTAGGATCGTACGTAAAAAGAAGGGCCGTGTTGTTTACGGCCAGTGGATGAGCCGCGCAATAACCGAACAGCATCCGACCGTCCGGACCACGGGACGCCAGAGAGTAAATGCTGTATCGGTACTGAGAATTATCGAAACTTGAGTTTCCGCCGAAGTAGATGTTACCCGGAGCATAGCAATATGCATTATCCAGCCCGGCATACCAAGAACTGTTTCGCAGGAAGAAGGGATCCGCGGGAATGCTTGTGATATACGAAACCGGCGTTGTCAGTACGACAAGCCGGTCAGTCAACCCGTCGAACAACTCCGCGACGGGGTATCGCGAATAGTCGGTTCCATAGGTTTCAACCGCGACCTGCAAACTCTTCATGTCGGCTCTTGCACGGCTGACTTTGCTGCGAGTCTGAGCTTCAAGAAAGTTGGGAACCGCAATTGCCGAGAGAATGGCAATAATTCCCACGACCAGCAGCAATTCAATCAGCGTGAAAGCGCAAAGCCGGTCCACTTTCCGCGGCATTGCCGGTTCCCTCCTTTTCGGTTTGTCAAACACTCGCCCGACATCCTTTCATACCTGACTTGTAATCGACGGTTGATTTTCCCCACTGCCCCGGTCCTGGAGGGCCGGGGCAGTGGAAGTGAACCGATGCAAAACCGGGGTTCTTTTTTGCGAAGCCTAGTCGACGCTGAACATATCCAGTACAACAGGCAGTCCGGATTCACCGGCATACCACTCGGAAAAACCGGTAATGCCGTTTACCGTGATCTCTGTTGCCAGCAAACTGGCGGGGAATGTGTTTGTGATCGCCCCACCGTCCACCTGATAGACCGTGGTTATTGGGCCGCTCATGCTATCGTCGCTCGCTGAATCATAGTTCCAGACGAGAGTTGCCGTGAACGGAGGCAGACCGGTTCCGGTGATAATCAACTTCTCTTGAAGAATGTCACCTGCCAGCAATTCTGCCGGGGCGCCACTCACATCCATGGAACGTTGCAAACTGACCGCGTCACCATCGCTCAGCCCGCTGATGGAGAGACTGACCGTCAGAGAGGCTGTGACCGGAAACTCCAGAACGGAAGGTGAACCGCCATCGGCAATGCCCATGATCACGGCACTGTCGCTATCGCTCCAGATAACGCGGGCATCTCCATTCCCGGAGGAACCGGCGGGAACGGTTTCCGAGTTTGCCTGCCCGTCAACAGCCACGGTTTGAAGAAAATAGGTTCCCGGACCATCAGAGGGCGTGAAGGAGAAACTGGTTCCGGAGACGGCGCCGGGCACGAGTTGCCAGCTCTGACCGTTCTTTCGTGCATAAAGTGCGACCGATGCCAATCCGCTGCCACCGGTGTC